>DATLRS010000077.1:0-39362 GCA_035534535.1 Allostellaceae bacterium
TCGCCGGCCGATACCGCCTTGATGGATCCGCGTCGGATCCATGGCTTCGCTGCCGAGTCGGGCGGGCCCGAGGGCCACACCGCGATCATGGCGCGGGCGCTCGGCCTGCCGGCGGTACTCGCGGTGCGCGGCCTCCTGCAGCGGGCGCGCGCCGATGCGCCGGTGGTGATCGACGGCTCGGCGGGAACCGTGATCCTCGATCCCTCGCCCGCGACCCTCGAGGATTATCGCGAGCGGCACGAGGCGCTGGTGCGCGAACGCCGCCGGTTCGGCCGGTTGCGGCGCATCCCGGCGGTGACCCGTGACGATGTCGAGATCCGCCTCGAGGCCAATCTCGAACTGCCGGTCGAACTCGAACTGGCGGTGGCCAACGGCGCGATGGGGCTCGGCCTCGTGCGCACCGAGTTCCTCTACATGAACCGCGAGGACCTGCCGAGCGAAGACGAGCAATACGAATTCTTCGCCACCCTGATCGGCGGCATGGAGGGGCGGCCGGTAACCCTGCGCACCCTCGATGTCGGCGGCGACAAGCTGCCCGAGGCGCTGGCCCATCACGCCGCAGCCGACACCGCCAACCCGGCGCTCGGGCTGCGCGCGATCCGCCTGTCGCTGAAGGAGCGCCGGCTGCTCGACACCCAGCTCGCGGCGATGCTGCGCGCCGCCACCCTCGGGCCGGTGCGCATCCTGTTGCCGATGATCTCGGCGCTCGACGAGATGCGCCGCGCCCGCGAGGCGATGGAGCAGGTGGCGCGCCGCTTGCGGCGGCGCGGCGTGGCGGTGCCCCAACGATTGCCGATGCTCGGCGCGATGATCGAGGTGCCGGGGGCGGCGCTGGCCGCCGACGCGCTGGCGGGCGAGGCTGATTTCTTCGCGCTCGGCACCAACGATCTGGTGCAGTACACGCTGGCGATCGACCGCTCCGACGAGCAGGTCGCGCATCTCTATGACCCGCTGCATCCGGCGGTATTGCGGCTGATCCAGTTTACCGTCGAGGCCGCTTCGCGCCGCCACATCCCGATCAGCATCTGCGGCGAGATCGCCGGCGAGCCGCGCTACGCTGCCCTGCTGCTGGGGCTGGGCCTGCGCGAATTGTCGATGGCGGCGCAGAACATCCCGCGCGTCAAGCAGCGCATCCGCACCCTCGACATGGTCGCCGCGACACGGCGCGCCCGGGCGATCATGGACCAGGCCGATCCCGTCCGCATCGCCGAGCTGCTCGATGATTTCAACGCGATGGCCGAGGCGTCGTGAGCCGTCGGGTTTGACGACATAAAGATATCTTTATATGTTGAAGGCCGGGATATGTTGAACGCTGGGCGAGCGGGTCGCTGCCGGCGCAGGAGTTGAGCAATGCCAGATTTTACCGACTACAAGGTTGCCGACATCGCACTGGCCGATTGGGGCCGGCGCGAGATGGCGATCGCCGAGACCGAGATGCCGGGGCTGGTGGCGCTGCGCGAGGAGTTCGGCGCGGCGCAGCCGCTGGCCGGGGCGCGCATCGTCGGCTGCCTGCACATGACGATCCAGACGGCGGTCTTGATCGAGACGCTGATTCATCTCGGCGCCAGCGTGCGCTGGAGTTCGTGCAACATTTTCTCGACCCAGGACCACGCCGCCGCGGCGATCGCCGCCCGCGGCATCCCGGTCTTTGCCTGGAAGGGCGAGAGCGAGGAAGAGTACGAATGGTGCATCGAGCAGACGATGCGCGGGCCGGGTGATTGGCAGCCGAACATGGTGCTCGACGACGGCGGCGACGCGACCAAGGTCATCCACGACCGCCATCCGCAGCTCCTGGGCGAGCTTCGCGGCATCTCGGAAGAGACCACCACCGGCGTCAACCGGCTCTATGAGATGATGCGCGAGGGCACGCTCAAGGCGCCGGCGTTCAACGTCAACGACAGCGTCACCAAGTCGAAATTCGACAATCTCTACGGCTGCCGCGAGAGCCTCGTCGACGGCATCAAGCGCGCCACCGACGTCATGCTGGCCGGCAAGGTGGCGATCGTCTGCGGCTTCGGCAATGTCGGCAAGGGTTCGGCGGCGAGCCTGAGGAGCCAGGGCGCTCGCGTCATGGTCACCGAAATCGACCCGATCTGCGCCTTGCAGGCGGCGATGGAGGGTTACCAGGTCACGACGATGGACGAGGCCGCCGCGATCGGCGACGTGTTCGTCACCGCGACCGGCGATGTCGACGTCATCACGATCGACCACATGCGCCGCATGAAGGACCGCGCGATTGTCTGCAACATCGGCCATTTCGACAGCGAGATCCAGATCGACTCGCTGCGCAATTTCGCCTGGGAGGAGGTTAAGCCGCAGGTCGACGAAGTCGTCTTTCCCGACGGCAAGCGGCTGATCGTGCTGGCCAAGGGCCGGCTCGTCAATCTCGGTTGCGCGACCGGCCATCCGAGCTTCGTGATGAGTGCCTCGTTCACCAATCAGGTGCTGGCGCAGATCGAATTGTGGACCAATCCCGGCAAATACGAAAACCGGGTGTATGTGCTGCCGAAACACCTCGACGAGAAAGTCGCGCAGCTGCATCTCGACCGGCTCGGCGCCAAGCTGACCCGGCTGAGTGCGCAGCAGGCGCAATATCTCGGCGTCTCGACCGCCGGCCCGTTCAAGCCGGAATACTATCGCTATTGAGCACGCTTGGGGCCGCAGCGGGCGGCCAAGCGCCGCAGATGCTCGCAGGTACTCGCCCCTTTCCTTTTCTATAAGAAGATCCGATTATTCGGGGGCCTGGCGGGCGAGTGACCTGAGATCGAGCGCGCCGCGGCGAGGGGCGGCAGATCGTGATCGAATTTGTAGCGGGCATCTGCCTGCTTGCCGCGGTGGTGTTTGCCGCGCTGTGGTGGCGAGCGCGGCGACGGCTGCGCGCGGAGGCGACTGGCCGCGCCGGCCTCGCCGCGCTGCTCGGCACGGCGCCGTTTGCTGCGTTTTGCTGGCGCCGCGACGGCAGCGAAGCGCCCGCCATCGGCCGATTGCCGGGGGCCGAGCCTGGATTGTCCTATGCCGGGTTTCTCGCCGGGCTGGCGGCGCCCGACGCGGCGCGGGTCGCCGCGGCGGTCGACCAGTTGAAAGGGACCGGCAGGGCCTTCACGGCAGCGGTTTCAGCCGCCGCCGGGGCAGCCTATGCGATCGAGGGTTGCCGCACCGCCAGCGGCGACAGCGTATTGTGGCTCGCCGATGCGTCGGGGATCAGCCGCGCCGAGGAGGCGCGCGGCGCCGCGACCAGCGAAGCGGCGGCGCTGCGCCGCATGCTCGACGCGCTACCATTGCCGGTGTGGTGCCGCGATCGCGACCTGCGGCTCGCCGACTGCAACAGCGCCTACGCCGCTATGCGCGACATGCCGCGCGCCGCAATGCTGGCGCCGAGCCGCGCACCGTTGCCCGATGACGGCCGCGACGGGACGCTGGCGCTCGCCCGGGCGGCGGCGGCGTCGGGGGAGACGGGCCGCGAGCGCCGCCACGTCGTCATCGCCGGGGCGCGGTGCCTGCTCGAGCTGACCGAGGCGCCCGACCCCGCCGGCGGCACGATCGGCTTCGCCATCGACCACACCGACCTCGAACGCGCCGAGAACGAGATGGCACGGCACGTCAATGCGCACGGCCAGGTGCTCGAGAGCATCCACGCCGCCGTCGCGATCTATGGGCCCGACAAGCGGCTCAACTTTTTCAATTCGGCGTTTGCCCGCTTGTGGGACCTTGATGAGGAATGGCTGGTTGGCGAGCCGTGGCTCGATGAGCTGCTGGAACGCCTGCGCGAGCGCCGCCGGGTGCCGGAATTCGTCGATTTTCGCGTCTTCAAGCACCAGCAGCTCGAACTCTTCACCTCGCTGATCGAGCCCCAGACCGAACTGATGCACCTGCCCGACGACCGGACGCTGAGCGTGTCAGTGTCGCCGCATCCGCTGGGCGGCCTGATCTTTGTCTACGAGGACGTCACCGACCGGCTGGCCCTTGAACGCTCCTACAATACGCTGGTCGAAGTCGAGCGCGAGACGCTCAACAATCTGTTCGAGGGCATCGCCGTGTTCGGCAGCGACGGGCGGCTCAAGCTGCACAACCCCGCCTATCGCCAGATCTGGGGGCTGTCGGAGGCCGATCTCGCAGACGAGCCGCGCCTCGGCGAGATCGTCGAGAAGGCCCGCGGCTTTCTCGACGGCGACGGCAATTGGCCTGCCTTGCGCGAGCAGTTGATCGGGCGGATCGCCGGACAGGCCCATTGGCGCGGCCGCGTCGATCGGCCGGACGGCCTGGTGCTGCAACTGGCGACCGTTCCGCTGCCTGACGGCAACGTCCTGTTCACCTGCCTCGACGTCACCGACAGCGAGCAGGTCGCGCGCGCCCTGCGCGAGCGCAACGAGGCGCTGGAGGCCGCCGGACAGCTCAAGAGCGAGTTCATCGCCAATGTTTCCTACGAGCTGCGCACCCCGCTCAATGCGATCATCGGCTTCGCCGAGATCCTCACCAACCAGTATTTCGGGCCGCTGTCGCCGCGCCAGCTCGATCACAGCCGGAGCATTCTCGAGAGCTCGCACCAGCTGCGGGCGCTGATCAACGACATCCTCGATCTGGCGACCATCGAGGCCGGCTACATGGCGCTCGAAACCGGGCCGGTCGATGTGCGCGACATGCTGGACGCGGTGCTGACCCTGTCGCGCGAACACGCGCGCAGCCGTGACCTCGCGCTGACGCTGGTCTGCCCGGCCGAAATCGGCACGATCGAGGCGGATGAGCGGCGGCTGAAGCAGGCGCTGTTCAACCTCGTTTCGAACGCCATCAAATTCACCCCGTCCGGCGGGTCGGTGCGGCTGGAAGCGCGGCTCGACAATGGCGCCGTGGTCCTGGCCGTCGCCGATACCGGGGTTGGCATCCCGGCGGCCGACCGGCAGCGGGTTTTCGAAAGCTTCGAGCGCGGCCGTCGGACGCCCCGCGAGACCGGCGCCGGGCTCGGCCTGTCGCTGGTCAAGAGCCTGGTCGAACTGCATGGCGGCTCGATCGAGATCGAAAGCGAGACGGGCCGGGGAACCACCGTTCTGTGCCGCCTGCCGGCGGCGCTGCGCCTGCCGGCGGCGGCAATGGCGGCCTCTCGGCCGGCGATCTGAGGTCCTCTTGGCGGGCCGGTCGGCCTCAGCGGCCGGGGACGCCTCCCGGCACCCCTTTTGTCGTCGAATATTCGAAATGCAGCGCGTGGCCCGGGTGGACCAGCTGATGGATCGCATGCGCCGCGAGCGCCGCCTCGGCGAACCCCGTCAGGATCAGCTTGAGCTTGCCGGGATAGGCGGCAACATCGCCGATCGCAAAGATGCCGCGGCGCGAGGTGGCGCAGGTCGCAGGATCGACACGGATGCGGCTGTGGTCGAGATCGAGCCCCCAGGCAGCGAGCGGCCCGAGATCGCTCGCGAGGCCGAAAAACGGCAGCAGACAATCGGCCGCCAGGCGGCGGGTCTGCCCGGCCGGATCGGCGACGATCACCGCCGACAACCGGCCGCCGTCGCCTTCGAGCCCGTGCAGCTGGTAGGGCACGACCAGCTCGATCCGGCCCTCTGCGGCCAGCCGCTCCAGTCGCGCGGCGGATTGCGGTGCCGCGCGGAATTTGCCGCGGCGATGGACAAGGCTGACGCGCTCGGCGATATCGGCCAACGCCAGCGCCCAATCCACCGCCGCATCGCCGCCGCCGGCGATGACGATGCGGCGACCGCGAAAATCCTCGCGCCGCCGCACGAGGTAGAAGACGCTCGTCTCCTCGAACGCGGCGATGCCGGGAAGCGGCGGCCGGTTGGGGCCGAACGCGCCGGCCCCGGCGGCGATCACCACGGCGCGGGCGGCGACGCGCCGACCGGCCGCGTTCTCGACGACATAGCCGTCGGCCGTCGCCGTCAGCGCCGCAACGGCATGGCCGAGATGGAATACCGGCGCGAACGGCGCGGCCTGATCGAGCAGCCGGTCGACCAGTTCGGCGGCATCGATTCGCGGATGGCCGGGAATGTCATAGATCGGCTTCTCCGGATAGAGCGCCGAGCACTGACCGCCGGGCGCCGGCAGCGCATCGAACAGCTGGCAGCCGATGTCCAGCATGCCGCATTCGAACACCGCGAACAGCCCCGCCGGCCCCGCACCAATGATTGCGACATCGCAGCGTTCGGCAGTATTCCGCATTGCGCCACCATAGCGGCGCGAAGCCTTGACGCAAGAGCGCCCGCTCGCCTTCGGGCATGGTGCACGCAGAGATTGCGGGCGCTCACGTCTCGGATATACAAGGCAGCGCCATGATCTCCATCGAGTTGCCCGACGAGGCCGCCACCGCGGCGCTGGCGGCCCGGATCGCCGCGCTGGCCCGGCCGGGCGACGTGATCGCGCTCAAGGGCGAGCTCGGCGCCGGCAAGACGAGCTTTGCCCGCGCCTTCATCCGCGCCTGCGGCGGCGGCGGCGGCGAAGACGTGCCGAGCCCGACATTTACGCTGGTGCAGGTCTATGAGCTTGCCGAGGCGGCCATCTGGCATTTCGACTTTTATCGCCTGCGCCACCCGGAAGAGGCCTGGGAACTCGGCATCGAAGATGGTTTTCGCGACGGTATCTCGCTGATCGAATGGCCCGAGCGCATCGGTACGCTGGTGCCGGCGCGGCGGCTGGAAATCACGCTGTCCGACGGCGCGACGCCGCATCGGCGCCGCGCGATGATCGACACCGGCCCCGACTGGGGGTCGCGGCTTTGCCGATTGCGGACGCAGGCCTGAGGTGACGCTCGCGTTCGCCGATCCGGCCGCCCAACCTGGCGCCGCCGAGCGCCGGGCCGCGATGGCGGATTTCCTGGCGGCGGCGGGCTGGGCCGGGATTGCGCCCACAGCGCTGGCCGCCGATGCCTCGTTCCGGCGCTACTACCGCGTCGCTGACGGCAACCGGCGGGTCGTGCTGATGGACGCGCCGCCGCCGGTCGAGGACGTCCGGCCTTATGTCGCCGTGGCGGAGATGCTGCGCGGTCTCGGACTCAGCGCCCCGCAGATTTATGCGGCGGACGAGGCCAGCGGCTTTCTGCTGATCGAGGATTTCGGCGATGCCCTCTACACCCGGCTGCTGGCCGGCGGGAGCGATGCAGCGGCGCTCTACGGGCTGGCCGTCGACACGCTGATCGCGCTGCATCGCCGGGTCGCCGCGAGCCGGAAGCCGGCTTTGCCGCCTTATGACGAGGCGCGGCTGCTGGCCGAGGCGGCGCTGCTCGTCGACTGGTACGCGCCGAGCGTCCTCGGGGCGCCGCTGCCGCCGGCGGCGCGCGAGGATTATCTCGCGCGCTGGCGCCTTGTCCTGCCGCTCGCACGATTGCCGGCATCAACCCTGGTGCTGCGCGACTACCACGTCGACAATCTGATGCTGCTGCCGGACCGCGCCGATGTGCAGGGCTGCGGCCTGCTCGATTTCCAGGATGCCGTGTGCGGCCCGGCGAGCTACGATCTCGTGTCGCTGCTGGAGGACGCGCGCCGCGATGTCCCGGCCGCCCTGCGCCGCGCCATGACCGAGCGCTATCTCGCCGCGTTTCCCGCTCTCGACCGTGCGGAATTCCTGCGCTCCGGCGCGATCCTCGCGGCGCAGCGCAACTGCAAGATCCTCGGCATCTTCACGCGGCTGTGGCGGCGCGACGGCAAGCCTGCCTATCTGCCGCACATCGCACGCGTCTGGCATCTGATCGAAGACGAGCTGCGGCGCGAGGCGGCATTGCTGCCGATCGCCGACTGGCTCGATTGCCATCTGCCGCGCGGTCTGCGCCGCGGGATCGGCGCGGCATGACCGGGGTGCCGAAAACCGCGATGGTGCTTGCCGCCGGGCTCGGCACTCGGCTGCGCCCGATCAGCGATTCGGTGCCAAAGCCGCTCGTCGAAATCGGCGGCCGCACGCTGCTCGATCACGCGATCGACCGGCTGGCGCTGGTCGGGGTCGAGCGGGTCGTCGTCAACGTCCATTACAAGGCCGAAATGGTGGTCGCCCAGTTGGCCGCCCGCCAGCGCCCGCGCATCGAGGTGTCGCGCGAGACGGAGCTGCTCGAAACCGGCGGCGGGGTGGCGCACGCGTTGCCGCTGCTCGGCGACTGGTTTTATGTCGTCAACAGCGACGTCTTGTGGCTCGACAGCAAGGATTACGCGCTGCAGCGGCTGGCCGCCTTCGACCCGGCGCAAACGGATGCGGCAATGCTGTTGCAGCGCACCGTGACGGCGGTGGGATACGACGGCGACGGCGATTATTTTCTCGACCCGCTGGGTCAGCCGCGGCGCCGGCGCGAACGCGAGATCGCGCCCTATCTGTTCACCGGGGTGCAGCTGCTGCACCGACGGCTGTTCGACGGCATCGCCGAGCCGCGCTTTTCGCTGAACCGCATCTACGACCGTGCCGAACGCGCCGGGCGCCTGCGGGCGATCGTGCATGACGGCGAGTGGTATCACGTCGGCACCCCGGAGGGGCTGGCCGCGACGCGCGCGCGGCTCTCCTCGCACCGTATCGAGCGCTAGCCCGGCGCGCGCCCGCAGTGCCGCCGCACCTTTATACGATTGCTCCCGACCAGCCGTTTCTCTGCACGCTGGCGCAGGGCCTCATCGCGCTGGCCGGCGGTGATCCGCTGGCCTTGTCGCGGATGACCGTGCTGTTGCCGACACGGCGCGCGGCGCGCTCGCTGCGCGAGGCGTTTCTGCGCCTCACGGCCCCCCGTGGCGATCCGGGCGGCGATCCGGGCGGCGATCCCGGCGGCGATCCGGGCGGGCCGCTGCTGTTGCCGCAGCTGCGGCCGATCGGCGATCTCGACGAGGACGAGGTCGCGCTGGCGGCCGAGGGCGCCGACGATCCGACCCTCGCGATCCCGCCGGCGATCCCCGAATTGCGCCGCCGCCTGCTGCTGACCCAGCTCGTCCTGGCGTGGAGCAAGGCCAAGGGCGAGGGTGCGGTGCTGCATGGCCAGGCGGCCGCGCTGGCGCGCTCGCTCGCCCGCCTGCTCGACGCGGCCGAAAGCGAGGAAGCCAGCCTCGACAAATTGCGCGAACTGGCGCCCGACGATCTCGCCGAGCACTGGCAGACGGTATTGCGCTTTCTCGGGATCCTGCAGCACCAGTGGCCGGCGATCCTCGCCGAGGAAGGCGCGCTCGACCCGGCGGCGCGGCGCAACCGGCTGCTGCGCCGCCAGGCGGCATTGTGGCGCCAGACGCCGCCGCGCGGGCCGGTCATCGCCGCCGGGCTGACCGGCGGCATTCCGGCGCTGGTCGATCTGTTGTCGGTGGTCGCCTGGCTCGACCGCGGCGCGGTGATCCTGCCCGGCCTCAACACGTTCGCCGCTGCCGACGAGTGGGAGCGGATCGCGCAGGAACCAACCCACCCGCAACACCTGATGGCGCTGTTGCTGGGAGCGCTCGAGATCGCGCCCGGCGATGTCGGCGACTGGCCCGTCAAAACCCGCCCGCTGCCGGCGAGCGGGCGCGACCGGCGGCTGCGGCTGGTGGCGGAGGCGCTGCGCCCGGCCGGGCTGACCGACGGGTGGCGCGATCTGCTGCCCGAACCGGCTGCCTCGCTCGCCGGGGTCAGCCGCTACGACTGCGTCAGCCCGCAGGACGAGGCGGCGACGATCGCCCTGTTGCTGCGCCGGACGCTCGAAACCCCGGCAATGACGGCGGCGCTCGTCACCCCGGATCGCGAGCTGGCCCGCCGCGTCGCCGCCGAATTGCAACGCTGGGCGATCGATATCGACGATTCGGCCGGTCTGCCGCTGACCCGCACTCCGCCCGGCGCATTTCTGCGCCTCGTTCTCGACCTCGCCGGCAGCGGGTTGGCGCCGGTGCCGCTGCTCGCCGCGCTGAAGCATCCGCTCGCCGCCGGCGGGCTGATGCCGGCGGTGTTTCGCGACGAGGCCCGCCGGCTCGAAGCGGCGATCCGCGGGCCGCGCCCGGCGCCCGGTTTCGCCGGGCTGCGCGCGGCGCTGGCCGGCAGTGACGCCGCAGCCCCGCTGCGCCGCTTCGTCGATCGTCTCGAGGCCTGCCTCGGCGGGTTTGCCGAGCGGCTCGAGCGCGACAGCGTGCCGCTCGGCGAGCTGGCGACGGCCCATGTCGCGGCCGCCGAGCGGCTCGCGGCGACCGCCGAGGAGAGCGGCGCGGCGCGGCTATGGCATGATGCGGCGGGCGAGGCCGCGGCGCACTTCTGTCACGAGCTGATCGATGCCGCCGGCGACTTTCCGGCGATGCCCGGGCGAAACTATCCGGCCTTGTTCGAGGCGCTCGCCGCCGGCGCGGTGGTGCGCCCCAATTACGGCCGCCACCCGCGCCTCGCGATCTGGGGCCTTGTCGAGGCGCGGCTGCAACAGGCCGATCTCGTCGTTCTCGGCGGCCTCAACGAGGGCACCTGGCCGGGGCCGGCGGCGTACGACCCGTGGATGTCGCGCCAGATGCGCCGGGAATTCGGCATCGCCGTGCCGGAGCGCGCGATCGGCATTGCGGCGCACGATTTTTCCCAGGCCTGCGGTGCGCCGGCCGTTGCGCTGACCCGGGCATCGCGGCGCGAGGGAGTGCCGACCGTGCCGTCGCGCTGGCTGCTGCGCCTCGATACGGTGCTGCGCGCCGCCGGGCTTGAGGATGCGCTGGGCCCCGATCCCGGGATTGCCGCCGCCGCGGCACGCCGCGACGAGCCGGCCCGGCGTCGCCCGCGGCCGGCGGCCCAGCCGCGCCCGCCGCTCGCAGCGCGGCCGCGCCAGCTCTCGGTGACCCAGATCGAGACCTGGATCCGCGATCCCTATGCGATCTACGCCCGCCACATCCTCAAGCTGCGGGCGCTCGAAGAGCTCGATGCCGACCCCGGCCGGGCCGATCTGGGGATCCGGGTGCACGAGGCCGTCGCGAAATTCGTCGCACGTTATCCGCAATCGTTGCCGGCGAACGCCGAGGCGGCGCTGATCGCGCTTGGCCGCGAGTGTTTCGCGCCGATCTGGTCGCGGCCCGGGGTCTGGGCGTTCTGGTGGCCGCGCTTTTTGCGGATTGCCCGCTGGTTTGTCGCCGAGGAGGCGTTGCGCCGCGGCGCCATCGTCGAAAGCCTGAGCGAGCGCAAGGGTGCGCTCGTCGTGGCGGCGCGCGGCGGGCCGTTCACGATCACCGCCATCGCCGACCGCATCGACCGGCTGGCGACCGGCGAATTGGTGCTGATCGACTACAAGACCGGCGCGCTGCCGGATCGGCACGAGATCACCGACGGGGTCGCGGTGCAGCTGCCGCTCGAAGGCGCGATCGCCCGCGACGGCAGCTTCGCCGGGCTTACCGGCCGGCCGGCAGCGCTCGAATATTGGCGGCTGTCCGGCAGCGAGCCGGCCGGCATGCGCTGGCCGCTCGCCGACGATCCGAGCGCCCTGATCGACCGGGCCGTCATTCGGGTCAGTCGCCTGATCGACAGCTTCGACGATCCCCAGACGCCCTATCTCGCGGTGCCGCTGCCGCAATGGGCGCCGCGGTTTTCCGATTACCGGCATCTGGAACGGCTCGACGAGCCGGAGGTCGAGGCATGAGCCTCATCGCCGAAGCGACCGCCGCGCAGCGCAGCGCCCTCGACCCGGCCGAGTCGGTGTGGGTCGCAGCGTCGGCCGGGACCGGCAAGACCAAGGTGCTGACCGACCGCATGCTGGCGCTGATGCTCGACGGCACCGACCCGGCGCGCATCCTGTGCCTGACCTTCACCCGCGCCGCGGCGGCCGAGATGGCCAATCGGATCAACGAACAACTCGCCCGCTGGACGACGCTCGAACCCGGCCGGCTCGCCGAGGATCTGGTCAAGCTGACCGGGCGTTTTCCGCAGCCGCATGAAATCGCGCAGGCCCGCCAGTTGTTCGCCCGTATCCTCGATGTGCCGGGCGGCGCCAAAATCGCGACGATCCACGCCTTCTGCCAGTCGCTGTTGCGGCGGTTTCCGCTCGAAGCCGACGTGCCGCCGGAATTCGCGGTGCTCGACGAGCGCAGCGCTCGCGAGGCCCTCGCGGAAGCCGCCGAATCGGTCATCGTCGCGGCTCGCGCCGACCGCGAGCCGGGTCTCGCCGAGGCGCTGGCGATTGTCGCCCACTATGCCCCCGAGGAGCGCTTTGCCGAGCTGGTCGTCGCGCTGGCGGCGGCGCGCGGCAAGCTGCGCGAGGCGCTGGCGGACGGCGAGGAGGCGTTGCGGCGGCGGCTCTGCGCCGCCCTGGCGGTGCCGCCGGCGGCGAACGACGACAGTCTCGTCGCCGCCTTCTGCCAGCCCGACGCCGGCGACGAGGCCGGTTTGCGCGCCGCCGCGGCGGCGCTGCAATGCGGCACCGGCAGGGACAAGGAGCGCGGCGCGGTCATTGCCCGCTGGTGCGCCGACCCGGGACCGCGGCGCGACCTGCTCGATCCCTATGTCGCGGCCTTCCTGACCAACGAGGGCAAGGTTCGCGACACGCTGATCACCAAGCGGGCGGCGGCGAAAGCCCTGCCCGCCGACCCGTGCGGCGTGCTGATGGCCGAGGCCGGGCGCATCCTGCGCCTGCAGGCCGATCGCGCCGGGGTGGCCGTGGTGACGGCAACCGGCGCGCTTGTTCGCCTCGGCGACGCGCTGCTGCGCGCCTACGACCACCGCAAGGCGCTGCACGGGGCGCTCGACTATGACGACCTCGTGCTGCGCGCGCTGGCGCTGCTGCGCCGGCCGGGGGTTGCGCCCTGGGTGCTGTTCAAGCTCGATGGCGGGCTCGACCACATCCTGATCGACGAGGCGCAGGACACCAACCCCGAGCAATGGGAAATCGTCGCCGCGCTGGCCGAGGAATTCTTTGTCGGCGAGGATGCCGCCGGCCGCCGCCGCACGGTTTTTGCGGTCGGCGACGCCAAGCAGTCGATCTACAGCTTCCAGCGCGCCGACCCGCGCGACTTCACGCGGATGCGCCGCCATTTCGAGACGCGCATCACCGGGGCGAAACGGGGCTGGACGGTGGTGCCGCTGGAGATCTCGTTTCGCGCTGCCGAACCCTTGCTGCGCGCCGTCGATGCGGTCTTCCAGAGCGCGGCGGCCGCTTCCGGCGTCGCGCTCGACGGCAGGATCATCCGCCATGTCGCGGCCCGCGCCGGCCAGGCCGGGATCGTCGAGCTGTGGCCGGCCGTCATGCCGGAGCCGGACGATCCCGCCGACCCCGCCGACCCGGCTGGCGACGCCGTGGCGCGGCCGCGCCCGGCCGAGGCGCACACCCGCCTGGCGCGCGCCATCGCCGCAACGATCGGGCGGTGGCTCAAGACCGGCGAGCGCCTGGAGCCGCGCGGCCGGGCGCTGCGGCCGGGCGATGTGATGGTGCTGGTGCGCCGCCGCAACGCCTTTGTGCGCGAATTGTTGCGCGCGCTCAAACAGGAGGACGTGCCGGTAGCCGGCGCCGACCGGCTGATGCTGGCGCAGGAAATGGCGGTGCGCGATCTGGTGGCGCTGGGCCGGTTCCTGCTGTCGCCGGAAGACGACCTGACCCTCGCCACGGTGCTGAAAGGCCCGCTATTCGACCTGTCGGAGGATGATCTTTTTGTCCTGGCGCACGGGCGCGGCACCGAGCATCTGTGGAACCGGCTCCGGCGGTTCGCCGGCCACCAACCGGCGCTGTACACGGCCGCGGAGCGGTTGCGCGGCTGGCTCGCCCGGGCCGATTTCGTGCCGCCGTTCGAGCTGTTCGCCGAGATCCTCGCCGCCGGCGGCGGGCGGCGGACGATGCTGGAGCGCCTCGGTTCGGAGGCGGCCGACCCGATCGAGGAGTTTCTCGCGCTGGCGCTGGCCTACGAGCGCGAGCACGTGCCCTCGCTGCAGGGCTTCTTGCAATGGCTGGTCGCCGGCGACATCGAAGTAAAGCGCGATTTCGGCGAACGCCAGCGCGACGAAGTGCGCATCCTGACCGTGCATGGCGCCAAAGGCCTCGAGGCGCCGGTCGTCTTTCTGCCGGATACGATGCAGTTGCCCGACCGGCGCGTGCTGCTGCTGTGGAACGAGAGGGAGAACCTGCCGCTGTGGCGGCCCCGCGGCGATCTGGCGGCGCCGTTTTATGCCGCCGAGCACGACGCGCTGCGGGTGCGCCAATTGCAGGAATACCGCCGGCTGCTCTATGTCGCCCTGACCCGGGCGCAGGACCGGCTCTACGTCTGCGGCTGGCAGACCCGCCGACCGGGACAGGAGGCGCCGAGCTGGCATGCGCTGTGCGAAGCCGGCTGGCGCGGCATCGCGACGCCGTTTGCCTTTGATACGCGCAGCCTGATCGGCGAGCGCGACGGCTGGCAGGGCGACGGCTTGCGCCTCGTCGCGGCGCAGACCGCGCCGCCGAGCCGCGACCGCCAACCGGCCGACGCCGACCATCGCGGCGAGTTGCCGGGCTGGATTGTGGTCCCGCCGCCGCCCGAGCCCAGCCCACCGCGGCCGCTGGTGCCGTCGCGACCGAGCGGACCGGAGCCGGCAACGCTGTCGCCGCTCGCGGTCGCTGGCCGCGACCGCTTCAAGCGCGGATTGCTGGTGCACCGGCTGTTGCAGAGCCTGCCGCAATTGCCGCAGGCCGATCGCGAGACCGCGGCGCGGCGCTTTCTCGCCCTGCGGCTGCACGCGCTGGCGGCCGACGAGCAGGCGGACATCTGCGCCGAGACGCTGGCGGTGCTGCGAGAGGCCGGGTTTGCCGAGCTGTGGGGACCGGACGCGCAGGCCGAGGTGCCGGTCGTCGGCCTGATCCCCGGCTCCGGCCCGGGGACCACACATGCCGTGTCAGGACAGATCGACCGGCTGGTGGTGACGCCCGAGCATGTGCTGATCGTCGATTTCAAGACCGTGCGGCCGCCGCCCGCCAGCGAGGACGCCGTGCCGGCGGTCTACCTGCAGCAACTGGCGATCTACCGCGCCGCGCTCGGGCGGATCTATGCCGACCGCCCAATCGACTGTGCGTTGCTGTGGACCGCGGGGCCGCGGCTGATGCCGATCAGCGCCGCCCTGCTGGCCCGGCATCTGCCCGGGGCGCTGCGCCCGTGACCAAGCTTGGCCGGACAGTTGCGAAATGATGGCGGTGGAGCGCGCCTCAATGCAGTATCGTGCAGCCGGTTCCCATCCCCGCGACAGAGGGGCAACCTGATGCGGGTGCTGTTCAACGTGTATCTGATAGTCGGGTTCCTGCTGTTGCTGGGAGGTTTGTTCGCAACCGGCAGCTGTCCCGCCAAGAACACGGATATGCTCAGCAATCTGATCTTCATCATCAGCTGGCCCGGATATCTCTACAAGGATGTCTTGGCCGGGTCGATGTCACCGGTGCAATGGCTGCACACGCAGGCCTGCGGCGGCGGCGTCGTGATCTTTCAGTAATTCAAGCAAAGCCGAATTCCGCGCCGGCGCCGCGCCGCAGCCGTTCGCCGAGCGCGCGACCAAGCGCCGCTGCCTCGCCAGCGGGGCCGGCGATGCGGCCGCGCCGCTCGGCATTGCCGTCGGGCGTCAGCAGCAGCGCCACGAGGTCGAGGCGCTCGCCGGCGATGGTGGCGAGCCCGGCGATCGGGGTGCGGCAGGATCCGTCGAGCGCCGCCAGCATGGCGCGCTCGGCGGTGACGCAGGCCGCGCTTGCCGCATCGTTGAGCGGGGCGAGCAGCTGCCGCAGATGCTCGTCCGCGGCGCGGCACTCGATCGCCAGGGCGCCCTGGCCAACCGCCGGCAGCATCGCCTCGGGCGCCAGGATTTCGCTGGCGAGCCCGGCCCGGCCCAGGCGCTCGAGGCCGCACAACGCCAGCACCAGCGCATCAAGCTCGCCAGCAGCCAGCCGGCCGAGCCGCGTGCCGACATTGCCGCGCACCGGTACGATGACGAAATCGCCGCGCCGGCGCAGCAGCTGGGCGCCCCGCCGCAGCGAGGCGGTGCCGATCCGCGCGCCCGCCGGCAACCCGGCGAGGCCGCCGCCGTCGCGCACGACCAGCACGTCGCGCGGATCGTCGCGCGGCAAGACACAGGCGATCTCCAGCCCTTGCGGCAGCACCGTCTCCATGTCCTTCAAGGAATGCACGGCGAGATCGACCCGGCGGTCGAGCAGCGCCTCCTCGATCTCCTTGGTGAACAACCCCTTGCCGCCGATCTCGGCGAGCCGGCGGTTGAGGACCCGGTCGCCGGTGGTGCGGATCGGGACGAGCTCGACCGCGCCCGCGACGGCGAGATCGGGATGGGCGGCGCACACGCGGTCGCGCACCAGCCCGGCCTGATAGAGCGCCATCGGGCTGCCACGGGTCGCGATGCGAAGGGTCCGGGGCGGCGGCACGCGTTCTCCTGAGGTAGCGAGTGGCGCAGTTCTAGCCTGCCCGGCGCGCCGCCGCCACGACAACGCCGGGTCGTCGCGCGATCATCTAGGGCAGCGTCTAGGGCAGCGACGGCGCGGATTGCGGCGGGAGCACCGGCAGGATGTGCATCTGCGCCAGCCAGAAGGCGGCGAAAGCGAGGGTCAAGAGCGCGATCGGGACGCCGGCGCGGGCGTATTCGCGAAAGTTCAAGCTGGCCCCCAGGCGAGCCGCATACTCGGCGATCAGCAGATTGGTCAGGCTGCCGGTCAGGAGCAGGCTGCCGGCCAGCGTCGACAGCAAGGCCAGCGCGTAGAGCGCCCCGGGCGGCGGGTTTGGCCAGATCTGCAACAGCAGCATCGCCGCCGGCAGCGAGCCGATCGCGTTGCTGGTCGCCGCGGCAAACGGCAACAGCAGCAACAGGTTGTTCGGCAGCAGGCTGTGGTCGCTGAGGAAGCTCCAGACCTGGGCGGCGATCCCCGAATCGTTGAGCTGTCCGGTGATCGCAAACAGACAGGAGACGAACAGCAGCAGCGGCCAGTCGACCGCCGCGATCATCGTGCGGCTGGTTATCTTGCGGTTGGCGAGCAGCAGGGCGGCGATGATCAGCGCGCCGGTCTGGCGCGGCAGCGGCGTCGCAAACAGCACCAGCAAGGCCAGTATCGCGACGCCGCCCTTGATCGTCTGGGTGCGGTCGAGAACATGCCCGGCGGCTTGCGGTGGCGGCTCGGGCGGCGGCGTTTCGTCGCGCATCCGGGTGCGCCATTGCAGCCAGACGACGCCAAAGACGACGCCGAGCGCAAACAATGCCGGCACACCGCACACCCCGAGAAAACTCCAGAACCCCAGCTGCCCGATGGCGCCGACCAGGATGTTCTGCGGGTTGCCGATCAGGGTGGCCGACGAGCCGGCATTGGCCGAGGCCGCCAGCGCGATCGCAAACGGGCGCGGATTGAGGCCGCGGCGCTGCGCGCCGGCGATCAACAGCGGTGCGATCGCGATGATCAGGATGTCGTTGGCGAGCACCGCCGACAGGCCGCCGCCGATCGCCACAGTCAGCGCCAGCAGCGTCGCGGTGCCGCCCTTCGTCTCGATGATCGTGCGGGCGCACAGATCGATAAAGCCCGATTCGCCGAGCTGCGCCGAGATGATCATCATCGCGAACAGGATCGCCAGGGTCGGCATGTCGACCGCGCTGCCGAAATCGTCGAGCGTCATCTGGCCGCTCGCCAGCAAGGCGATGACCGCGAGCAACGCGATGCCGGTCCGGTCGACCCGCAGCCAGGCGATCCGCCCGGCCGCCATGCCGATATAGGTCAGGAACAGGAGCAGGAGGACGATCGCGGCGTGCATCGGGTGAACATTGGCAGCGGGGCGGGCATCATAGTGCGAGGCCGCTCCGCCAGGGGCGGCCCGGTTTCTCGCGCTGGAGTTTAGGGGGCAGCGTGGCTTTTGCGCCACGCCCGTGTCTGGTGCCGCCGTGCAACCGGCGTGCTATATGATGTGCGGCATGAACGACATCACCACCGATTTCACCGCCGAGCGACCGCTACCGCCTGAGGCGCACGCGGCCCATCTCGCACGCCTCAACGAGGCGCAATGCCGCGCCGTCGAGGCGGTCGACGGCGCCGTCCTGGTGCTGGCCGGCGCCGGCACCGGCAAGACCCGGGTGCTGACGACGCGCCTCGCGCACATCCTGGCGACCGGCCGGGCCTATCCCGGCGAGGTGCTGGCCGTCACCTTCACCAACAAGGCGGCGCGCGAGATGAAGGAGCGCCTCGCTGCGATGATCGGCCGCGCCGTCGAGGGGGTGTGGCTCGGCACCTTCCATGCGCTGGCTGCCCGCATCCTGCGCCGCCACGCCGAGGCGGTCGGCCTCAAGTCGAACTTCACCATTCTCGACAGCGACGACCAGCTCCGCCTGCTGAAGCAGCTGATCACCGCCGCCAACATCGACGAGCGGCGCTGGCCGGCGCGGGTATTGCTCGGCATCATCCAGCGCTGGAAGGATCGCGGCCTCGTTCCCGACAAAGTGCCGGCGGGCGACGCAGCCGATTGGGCCGACGGCCGCGCGGTGGCGCTGTACCGCGCCTACCAGGAGCGCCTCCTGACCGTCAACGCGGCCGATTTCGGCGACCTGCTATTGCACAATCTGACGCTGTTCGCCGGCAATCCCGAGATCCTGGCGACCTACCAGCGGCGCTTCCGCTACATGCTGGTCGACGAGTACCAGGACACCAATCTGGCGCAGTATCTGTGGCTGCGGCTCTTGGCGCAGCAGCACAAGAACCTGTGCTGCGTCGGTGACGACGACCAGTCGATCTACAGCTGGCGCGGCGCCGAGATCGGCAACATCCTGAAATTCGAGAGCGATTTTCCGGGCGCCCTGATCGTTCGGCTCGAGGAGAATTACCGTTCGACGCCGGAGATCCTGGCCGCCGCCGCCGGGGTCATCGCCCACAACCGCGGCCGCCTCGGCAAGACGCTGTGGACCCGCGCCGCCGAGGGCGACCGGGTGGTTGTGCGCGGGCTGTGGGACGCCGAGCAGGAGGCGCGCTGGGTCGGCGACGAGATCGAGGCATTGCACCGCAAGCAGCATGCGCTGAAGGAGATCGCCATCCTGGTGCGGGCCGGCTTCCAGACCCGCGAGTTCGAGGAGCGCTTTATCGCGCTGGCGCTGCCCTATCGCGTCATCGGGGGCCCGCGCTTTTACGAGCGCCAGGAGATCCGCGACGCGCTCGCCTATCTGCGCCTTGTGCGCCAGCCGGCCGACGATCTCGCCTTCGAGCGCATCGTCAATGTGCCGCGCCGCGGCATCGGCACCGCGACATTGCAGCTGCTGCATGTGGCGGCGCGCGAGGCCGGGCTGCCGCTGGTCGAAGCGGCGCGCCAGCTGATCGCCGGCGACACGCTGGGGCGCGCCGGGCGCAACGCGCTCGCCGCCTTCCTCGCCGCGCTCGACCGCTGGCGCGGCGAATCGGAGCGCCTGTCGCACACCGATCTGGTGCAGATCGTGCTCGACGAAGCCGGCTATACCGGGATGTGGCAGGCCGACAAATCGCCCGAGGCGCCCGGGCGGCTGGAAAACCTCAAGGAACTGGTCGTCGCGATGGTCGAGTTCGACACCCTCGCCGGGTTTCTCGAACATGTCAGCCTGGTCATGGACAACGCCGCCGACAACGCCGCCGACATGGTCAATTTGATGACCTTGCACAGCGCCAAGGGGCTCGAATTCGACACCGTGTTCCTGCCGGGCTGGGAGGAGGGCCTCTTTCCCAGCATGCGTTCGGTCGAGGAACACGGCTTGAAGGGCCTCGAAGAGGAGCGCCGGCTCGCCTATGTCGGGCTGACCCGGGCGCGGTGCCGGGCGCTGGTCTCGTTCGCCGCCAACCGCCGCATCCACGGCCAGTGGCAAAGCGCGGCGCGCTCGCGCTTCATCGACGAATTGCCGCCAGCCCAGATCGAAATCGTGACCGAGACGGGGCTCGGCGCGGCGCCGAGTTGGGGCGGCAACAGCGGCGGCTGGGCTGCGGCCTCACCCGCGGGAAATGCCGCCTCGACGGCTGCCTGGCACCACGCGCAGACCGGCCGGCCGAGCCGCCCGCCGCCCTTGATCGAAAGCAGCAGCGTGCCGCGCCGCGGCCAGGAAATTCCCCGCATCGGCGGCTTTGCGATCGGCGACCGGGTGTTCCACCAGAAATTCGGCTATGGCACGGTGCGCGCCGTCGAAGACAACAAGCTGGCGATCGAATTCGAGCAGGCCGGCGACAAGAAGGTCATGGACGCCTTTGTCGAACGCGCCTGACCGCGTGGTTGGCGTCCCGGTGAAAGCCGGGACCCATCCGTCAACATACCGTTTGCGGATCAATGGGTCCCGGCGTTCGCCGGGAAGCCGATAAGATCGAAGGCGGCGCAAATCCATGCCCCCTGCCATCCATATCAGCGCCGAAATCGCTGGCGCCGAGGCGGCGCTCGCGGTCGTCGCGCTGCTGGACGAGGTGGCCGGCGCGGTCAGCGCCTTCGAGAGCGATCCCGATGGCGCGCTGTGGCAGGTCGAGGCTTATCCGCGCGCGCCCGTGCTGGATGCGGCCTTGGAGGTCCGCCTCGCGCTGGCGGCGGCTGCGGCTGGCGGCCGGCTGTTGGCGATCGACGAAGCGCGCCTGCCGGAGCGCGATTGGCTGGCGGACAACCGCCGCGCTTTCCCGCCGATCCGCATCGGGCGGTTTTTCATTTATGGCTCGCATTGGCGAGGGACGCCGCCGGCCGGCGCCATCCCGATCGAGATCGATGCGGCCGCCGCCTTCGGCACCGGCGAGCATCCGTCGACCGCGGGCTGTCTGTTGGCGCTCGACGCGCTGGCGCGGCGGCGGCGCTTTCGCCGGCCGCTCGATATCGGCACCGGCAGCGGCATCCTGGCGATCGCCGCCGCCAAGCGGCTGCATCGCACGGTGCTGGCGAGTGACATCGATGGCGCTTCGGTGCGGGTGGCGGCGCAGCATGTGCGGCGCAACGGGCTCAGCTTCCGGGTGCGGCTGGTTTGCGCGCCCGGCTACCGCAGCCGGGCCGTGCGGCGTGCTCGATACGACCTGATTTTCGCGAATATTCTCGCCCGCCCGCTGGCGCTGATGGCGCGCGACCTGGCACACGCGCTAATGCCGGGCGGGGTGGCCGTGCTCGCCGGATTGTTGCCGCGGCAGGAGAGGGTGGTGGTGGCGGCGCACCGGGCTCAGGGTCTGGCCCTGGAGCGCCGTCTGGTTATCGCGGGATGGTCGACCCTGATAATGTGCGCCGGTCAGCCGCCGCTTCGCAGCGGCGGCTAGCGGTGACCGGTGGCGAGTCGGTTGTGCGACGGGGCGAATTCGCCGGTGTGGCCGCCGGTCGGCGCGATGTCGAGATGGACGAACTCATGCAGGCCCTCGACGATGGCCGGGATCTGCGAGCGGTGGATGCCGATATCGGCCAGCGAGCGGTCATCCAGCGCCGTCAACTCGTCGAAGGCGCGACGCCGCTCCCGCCAATTCGCCAGCGCGGCACGTCCCGCGACGAAGAGATTGACAAGCGACATGATTAAACTCCTCACCCATTGGTGCACTGCACAATCTGGGTTCGGCCCGTCTGGCTTCCAGGCGATCTTTCGCAAACCAGCCATGCGCAAGGTCAGTGGCACTGACACAATTTGGGCAGTTTCTATTGCAGCGCAACGGGGCTCGTCCGGCGCGCCGCCGCGGGTTAGACTGGGTCGCCTTTTGCACAGGAGCAATCGATGACGGCGACAGCGACCGAGCCGGATCGGGGCCATCTGGCGCAGCTGCTGACCGAAGCCGGGTCGGGGTTCGACCCGGACGGCGTCGCCGCGCTGATCGCCGGCATCCTGGCGGCGCCGCCGGAAATCGGCGCCTCGTGGCATGCGCTGGTCGCCGATCCGACGCCGCCCGCGCTGGAAGCGGCGCTCGAAGCGATGCGCGCCTATCTCGCCGAGGATTACCGCGACGGTTTGGGCAACGAGGATTTCGCCCGGCTGCCGCGCGCCGCGCGCCTCGCCCTGTTGCGCGAGGACCTGGCGGCGCGCCGCCTCGACGGCTTCATCGTGCCGCGCGCCGACCAGTACCAGGGCGAATACGTGCCGGCCTGCGGCCAGCGCCTCGCCTGGCTGACCGGCTTCACCGGCTCGGCCGGGGCGGCGGTCGTCCTGGCCGAGCGCGCCGCGCTGTTTGTCGATGGCCGCTACACATTGCAGGCGGCAGCGCAGGTCGATCGCGACCTGTTCGAGATCCGCCACCTGATCGACGAGCCGCCGGCGCGCTGGCTGGCGGGAGCGCTCGCCAAGGGCATGGTGCTTGGCTACGACCCGTGGCTGCACACCCCGCAGGATGTCGAGCGGCTGCGCGCCGCCGCCCAGCGCGCCGGGGCGAGCCTCAAGCCGGTTGCCAACCCGATCGATCATGTCTGGCCGGGCCGGCCGCCGGCGCCGCTCGCGCCGGTGGTGCCGCATCCCGATCGCTTCGCCGGTGAAAGCGCCGCGGCGAAGCGCGCCAGGATCGGCCGCGCCCTCGCCGAGGAAGGCGCCGCGGCGGCGGTGCTGACGATGCCCGAATCGATCGCGTGGCTGCTCAACATCCGCGGCGGCGACGTGCCGCACACGCCGCTGCCGCTGTCCTTCGCGATCCTGCGGCAGGATGGCGGCGTCACGCTGTTCATCGACCGCCGCAAGCTCGCCCCCGGCCTCGAACGCCATCTCGGCAATGCGGTGACGATCGAGCCGCCGGAACGGCTCGGGGCAGCGCTCGAGGTGCTGGCGGCCTCGGGTGCGCCGGTCCAGGTCGACCCGGCGACCGCGGCGTCATGGATCTTCGACCGGCTTGAGGAGGCCGGCGCTCATATCCACCGCGCCGCCGACCCGAGCCTGTTGCCGAAAGCCTGCAAAAACCCGGCCGAAATCGACGGCACCCGCGCCGCCCATCGCCGCGACGGCGCCGCGATCACCCGCTTCCTCGCCTGGCTGGCGCAGGAGGCGCCAAAGGGCGAACTGCGCGAGATCGCCGCCAGCGACCGGCTCGAAGCCATCCGCAAAGAGGGAAGGTACTTCCGCGATCTGAGCTTTCCGACGATCTCCGGGGCCGGCTCCAACGGCGCGATCGTGCACTACCGGGCGACGCCGGAATCGGAGAAGCGCCTCCTACCGGGGACGCTCTATCTGCTCGATTCGGGCGCGCAGTATGCCGACGGCACGACCGACATCACCCGCACCGTCGCAATCGGCACCCCGAGCGAGGAAATGCGCGACCGCTTCACCCGCGTGCTCAAGGGTCACATCGCGCTCGCCACGGCGCGCTTTCCCAAGGGCACAACCGGCACCCAGCTCGACGCGCTGGCGCGTCGCGCGCTGTGGCAGAAGGGGCTCGACTACGACCACGGCACCGGCCACGGCGTCGGCAGCTATCTGTCGGTGCACGAAGGGCCGCAGCGCATCTCGAAGGCGCCGAACGCCCAGCCGCTACTGCCCGGCATGATCGTCTCGGACGAACCCGGCTACTACAAAGCGGGCGCCTACGGCATCCGCATCGAGAACCTGATCGTCGTGCAGCCGTGGCCGGACGGTGGTGAACGCGACATGCTGTGCTTCGAGACGCTGACGCTGGCGCCGATCGACCGCACGCTGGTCGCGCGCGACCTGCTCGAAGATGACGAGGTCGCCTGGCTCGACGCCTACCATGCGCGGGTGCGCGCGACGATCGCGCCGCTGGTCGACCCGGAAACCGCGCACTGGCTGGCGCTCGCGACGGCGCCCCTGGGGTGAAAAGTTCGCAAAAGGGCCATCCCGGCGCAGGCCGGGACCCACGCGTCAACCCGCTCCAAAGCGGCCCGATGGGTCCCGGCCTTCGCCGGGATGACGCCGTTTTTGCTTGAGGAGCCGCGCATGAGCGTGCAGGTCCGGCCAAAGCGCCTGTCGGTCACCCAGATCCGGCAGCGCAAGGGCGGCGACAAGCTGGTCTGCCTGACCGCCTATACGGCCTCGGTGGCGCGGCTGATCGACCGCGAAGTCGATCTGCTGCTGGTCGGCGACAGCCTGGCGATGACCGTCTATGGCTTTGACAGCACGCTGCCGGTCACGCTCGGCATGATGATCGCGCACGGCGCCGGCGTGGTGCGCTCGACCGAGCATGCGCTGATCACCGTCGATCTGCCGTTCGGCAGCTACCAGGCCTCGCCCGAACAGGCGTTTCATGCCGCGGCGCGGGTGCTTGCCGAGACCGGCTGCGCCGCAGTGAAGCTCGAAGGCGGCAAGGAGATGGCCGCGACGGTGGCTTTTCTGGCGCAGCGCGGCGTGCCGGTGATGGGCCATGTCGGGCTGACGCCGCAATCGGTCAACGCGCTCGGCGGCTACCGTTCGCGCGGCCACGCGCCGGGCGAACACGACAAGATCATGCGCGACGGCATCGCGATCGCCGAAGCCGGCGCCTTCTCGCTGGTGATCGAGGGCACCGCCGAGAGCCTGGCGCGCGAGCTGACCGCCGTGGTCGCGGTGCCGACGATCGGTATCGGCGGCTCGCCCGCCTGCGACGGGCAGATCCTCGTCATCGACGACATGCTCGGCCTCTTCACCGAGTTCACCCCGCGCTTCGTCAAGCGCTACCGCAACCTCGGCGACGACATCCGCCAGGCCGCCCGCGACTATGCCGAGGAGGTCCGCCACGGCCGCTTCCCCGCCCCCGAACACACCTACGAGACGCCCGGCCGCGCCAAAAACGCCGCCGAGTAGCCTCGAGGCTCGTGTAAGCTCGGCGGAACATCGCGCGGAGGACCCGCCATGACAGATGCTGCCGCCCATCGGCCGACGATCGCGGTCACCCGCCATGCCATCGCCGCCGGGCATTACCTGGCCGCGACGGCCGGGTTTGACATTCTGCAGGCGGGCGGCAATGCGATCGATGCCGGGGTCGCCGCCGGCATCGCGCTCGGAATCGTGCAGAGCGACCTCGTCAATGTCGCCGGCGTCGCGCCGATCCTCGTCTATCTCGCCGAGCGCCGCGAGGTCGTGACGATCGCAGGGCTCGGGCCGTGGCCGCGGGCGCTCGACCCCGAATTGTTCATGCGCGAGCATGGCGGCAAGATCCCGGTCGGCGTGTTGCGCACGGTCGTTCCGGCGGCGCCCGATGCGTGGATCACCGCGCTGCGGCGCTACGGCACGATGCGCTTCGGCGAGGTCGCCGCGGCCGCGATCAGGCTGGCGCGCGACGGCTTTCCGATGTACCCGCTGATGGCGGACAGCCTCCGGCGCCACGCCGAGCGCCACGCCTCCTGGCCGTCGAGCGCCGCGGTATACCTGCCGCAGGGCCGCCCGCCGGCGGTCGGCGACATCTTCCGCCAGACCGATCTCGCCGCCTCGCTGCAATACATGGCCGACGAAGAGACGGCCGCAGCCAGTCGTAGCCCCAATGGGCGCGGTCGCGACGCCGGGCTGGCGGCGGCGCGCGACGCCTTCTACCGCGGCGACATCGCGAAAGAGATCGTCGCCTTTATGAAGGAACAGGGCGGTTTGCTGTCCGCCGCCGATCTCGCCGACTATCATTCGCCGGTCGGCCCGGCGGAATCCCGCCGGTTTGGCGACCTCGAAATCTTCACCTGTGGCGCGTGGTGCCAGGGGCCGGTGCTGTTGCAGACCCTGGCCCTGCTCGACGGCATAAATTTGCCGGCGCTCGGCCACAACAGCGCCGATTACGTGCACACGCTCGCCGAGGCGCTGAAGCTCGCCTTCGCCGATCGCGAGGCCTATTACACCGACCCGGCGGTCGGCCAGGTGCCGCTGCCGACCCTGATTTCGCCGGAATACGCCGCCGAGCGCCGCAAGCTGATCCGCCCGGACAAGGCGTGGCCCGAGATGCCGCCGCCCGGCGAACTCGGGGCGCCGATGGGGTCTGGGTCCCAACAGTTGCGCGCCAGCCCGCCCAACCCGTTTCCCGAGCCCGACACCTCCTATGTCTGCGTCGCCGATCGCTGGGGCAACATCTTCTCGGCGACGCCGAGCGATGGGTCCTACGGTTCGCCGGTGGTGCCCGGCATCGGGCTGATCCCGTCGAACCGCGGCTCGCAATCGCGCCCCGACCCGCGCCACCCGGCCGGCGTCGCGCCCGGCAAGCGGCCGCGCCTGACGCCCAACCCGGCGCTCGCGATCCGGGGCAACGGCGCCGAATTTCTGCCGTTCGGCACGCCCGGCGGCGACGTCCAGACGCAGGCGATGCTGCAGGTCCTGCTCAACATCTTTGTGCACGGCATGGATGTGCAGAGCGCGATCGAAAGCCCGCGCTTTGCCAGCTACAGCTATCCCTCGTCATTCGCGCCCTACGACTATTATCCGGGCCGGCTCAATATCGAGGGCCGCTTTCCGGATGCGGTCGGTGCCGACCTCGCGCGGCGCGGCCACCAGGTCGAGCGCTGGCCCGACTGGATGTGGCTGGCCGGCGCGGTCTGCGCGATCCGCACCGATCCGAAGCGCGGCATCATGGAAGCCGGCGCCGACCCGCGCCGCGCCGCCTACGCGCTGGGCTGGTGAGGCGCGCTCAACCCTCTGGCCCGCGGCGACGGAGATCCAGGTAGGGGGTGCCGTCGCGGTGGGTGTAGGCCGCGGGCTTGCCGCCGGCCGGGGCGATCATGTCGATATCGGGGTAGTAGGCCATATCGTCATCGAGGCGGGTGCCGATCTCGAGCACCGTGGCGGTGCTGCCTGAGCGGTTCTGCAGGCAATGGCCGTCGCCCTCGCCGGCCGGAAAGCCTGCGGCGTCGCCGGCCCGCAGGATCTCCTCGCCGGCGTCGCTGACCAGCACGATTTCGCCCGCCAGCACATAGACAAACTCGTCCTGCGCGGTGTGCCAGTGGCGCTGGCTCGACCAGGCGCCGGGCGGCAGCCGCAACAAATTGACGCCATACTGCGTCAGCCCGGCGGCGTCGCCCAGCTTGGTGCGCTCGCGGGCGCGGCACGGCAGATCGAAGGGCGGCGGATAAAGCGTGCCGACCACCGCCGTCAGCCGCTCCAGATCGATGCGTTTCGCCATGGTGATCCTCCTTCATCAGACACGCCAAAACTTGATATTGCGTCGCAGCATGTGTCAATCTTGATTCTATGCAATCAACTGATGAACCCGGCGAGGAGCTGCTGAGCGCGCGCGAGACGGCCCGCCGGCTCGGCATCAAGCTCGACACGCTCTACGCCTATGTCAGCCGCGGCCAGTTGCACTCGGTTGCGGTGCCGGGCAGCCGCGAGCGGCGCTACCGCAGCAGCGACATCGAGCGGTTTCGCGCCAGCCGCGGCGGCGACCGCCTGCGCGAGGCGCTGATGCCGGTCATCGATTCCTCGATCTGCCTGATCGAGAACGGAAAGTTCTATTACCGCGGGCAGGACGCGGTGCGCCTCGCCGCGACCGCGAGCCTGGAAGAGGTGGCGGCGCTGCTATGGGAAGCGCCGCCCCGCGCGGATCGGGCGCCGACCGCACCCTCTCCGGCACCGATGCCGAGCCGGCCGCCGGGGTTGATCGAGCGCGTGCAGGTGCGGCTGGCGCTGTTGGCGGCGGCGGATCTGGCGGCGCTCGATCTGACGCAAGCCGGCGTCCTGCGCACCGGCTGGGCGATCCTCGACGAACTGGCCGCGGCGATCGCCGACGCGCCGGGCGCGACCGGGCCCGTGCACCGGCAACTGGCCGCGGCGTGGCGGCTCGACGCGGCGGCGAGCGATCTCGTGCGGCGCTGTCTCGTGCTGTTGGCCGATCACGAACTCAACGCTTCGACCTTTGTCGCGCGCTGTGTCGCCTCGACCGGTGCGACGCCCTATGCCGTCGTGTCGGCGGCGCTCGGCGCGCTGTCGGGCCGCCGCCACGGCGGCGCTGCGGCGCGGGCCGAGGCGCTGCTGCACGAGATCGGGCATCAGGACGATCCGATGGCGGTGCTGGCGGCGCGCCTGGCGCGCGACGAGGACCTGCCGGGGCTGGGCCACCCGCTCTATCCCGACGGCGACCCGCGCGCCGTGGCGATCGTCGAGGCGATCGTCAAGGCGCGCCCGGCTGCCGGCGCCCGCATCGCCGCGGCCGCGCTGGCCGCGATGCGGCTGACCGGGCAGTATCCCAATGTCGATTTCGCGCTGGCCGGGGCGGTGACTGCACTCGGCCTGCCGGCCGGCGCCGCGCTCGCCCTTTTCGTGCTGGCGCGTGCCGTCGGCTGGATTGCGCATGCGCTCGAACAGTATGACAGCCGCGTCCTCATTCGCCCGCGCGCCCGCTACACCGGCCCCCGCTAGAACAGATTTCGGTCAAATTGATCTCCGCCCCCTTCGTCATCCCCGGGCTTGACCCGGGGATCCACGTGGATGGCCGGGACAAGCCCGGCCATGACGGAAAAGGGGACGATTCAACAGGAGCGGAACTGGCTCTAGTTCCGGTCAGTGCGAGGCGCGCGGCGGCATCGGGGCGACGGTGCGCAGGAACGGCACGAGCAAGGTCGCGACGATGAAGGCGAGCAGGATGGCGCGGAAGGCGTCGGCGTAGGCGAGGGTCGCGGCTTCGCGGTAGGCCAGATGCCAAAGCACCTTCAGGGCGGCGACGTGCCCGGCATCGAGGCTGCCGGGCAGCGCGCCGTAGCGCTGCGCCAGCCCCGCCAGCATGCGGTCCATCGGGCCGTTTGCCGGCGTCAAATGCGTCGCGATCGCCGTGAAATGGACGTTGGTGCGGGCGTTGAGGATCGCGCCGCATACTGCGATGCCGACCGCGCCGCCGAGATTGCGCATCATGTTGAAGAGGCCACTGGCGTATTTGAGCCGTGCCGCCGGCAGGCTGCCGAGGCCGAGAGTGACCGCCGGCGCCACCGCGAAAACCTGCGGGAAGCCGCGCAGAATTTGCGGCACGAAGAGTTCGCCGGCGCCCCAGTCATGGGTGATGAAGCTGAAGCTCCACATCGACAGGCCGAACAATGCCAGCCCGAACATCATCAGCCAGCGCGTGTCGAATTTGCGCGCCAGAAGAATATAGACGGGCACCCCGACCAGCGAAGCGGCGCCGGTCGAGAAGATCGCGACGCCGGTCTGCCAGGCGCTGAACCCGCGCACATAGCCGAGAAACAGCGGCGTCAGGTAGATCGTCGAAAAGATGCCGATGCCGGTGACAAACGAGAGGATGCAGCCGAGCAGGAAATTGCGATTGCCCAGGGCCCGCAGATCGACGACCGGGCGCGCGAAGGTCAGGCTGCGCACGACGAACAGGACGAGGGCAATCGCCGCCACCCAGGCGCAATTGCGGATCCTCGCGTCGTCGAACCAGTTCCACCGCGAGCCTTCCTCGAGCACGTATTCGAGGGTGCCGAGCGCGATCGCCATCAGCACGATGCCGAGATAATCGGCGTCCTTCAGCAATTTGGGATCCGGTTCGTCGATTTTGACCAGCAGCACGACGAGGATGGTGATCGCGACGCCCGGCACCAGATTGACGTAAAACAGCCACTGCCAGCCCAGCGTGTCGGTGATCCAGCCGCCGATCACCGGCCCCAAGGTCGGCGCGACCGAGGCAATCGTGCCGATGAACGCGGCGGAATAGACCCGGCGCGGTCCCTCGAAATAATAGAATGACGAGGTGAAGACCGTCGGGATCATCGAGGCGCCGAGCAGCCCCTGCAAGGCCCGGAAGGCGATCATGCTCTCGATGTTCCAGGCGAGGCCGCAGAGGAGGCTGGCGATTGTGAAGCCGGCCGCCGAGGCGGCGAACAGCCAGCGCGTCGAAAACACCCGGGTCAGCCAGCCCGAGAGCGGGATCACGACGATCTCGGCGATCAGATAGGCGGTCTGCACCCAGCTGATCTCATCCTGCGCCGCCGACAGCCCGCCGCCGATATCCTGCAACGAGGAGGCGACGATCTGGATGTCGAGGAGCGCGATGAACATGCCGACGCACATCACGACGAATGGCAGGAGGCTCTTCAGCCACGGGGCGGAGGCGGGCATTGCGGCTACTCCGCGGCCTGGCCGCCCGGCCGGACATCGACGTTGACCGTCGCCGACAGACCCGGCCGCAGCTCGCCCAATCTCGCGTCGTCGAGCGCGATGCGGACCGGCACGCGCTGCACGATCTTGGTGAAGTTGCCGGTCGCGTTTTCCGGCGGGATCACGCTGAAAATCGACCCGGTGGCCGGCGCCAGGCTGAGGACATGGCCGTGGAAGACCTGCCCCGGCAGGACGTCGGTGACGACGCTCGCCGGCTGCCCCGGGCGCATCTGCGCCAGCTGATCTTCCTTGAAGTTGGCATCGACCCACAGGCCGTGCGCCGGGATGATGCTCAACAGATAGGCGCCGCTCGCCGCGTAGCCGCCGATTTGCGCGGCGCGGTTGCCGACATAGCCGTCGATCGGCGAGCGGATCTCGGTATAGCCGAGATTGAGCCGGGCGGTGTCGAGGTCGGCCTTGGCTTGCGCGACGCCGGCGCGCGCCTCGGCGATCGCGGCATCGAGCACGGCGAGTTGCTGGCGGGAAGCGGCAAGCCCGGCGGTGGCGGCTTGCGCGGCCGACAGCGCCTCGCGGTCGACCGTCGCGGCGCGCTCGGCGTTCTGCTGCGTGCCGAAACTGGTCAATGCCAGATTGCGATAGCGCACCGCGTCTTCGCCGGCAAAGGCGGCGCGCGCCGTCTTGGCGCTGAGATCGGCCTCGGCCTGGCGGATCGCCGCCTGCTGCATGACATATTTGGCGTCAAGCCCGGCCAATGCCGCGCGGCGCTCGGCGGCGACCGCCTGGGCGTGCGCCAGGGCAGCCGCGAAATCGCGCCCGTCGAGCCGCATCAGCAACTGCCCGGCGGTGACATGCTGGTTGTCCTTGACCAGGATCTGCGCGACGAAGCCCGCGACATGCGGCGACACCGCCGTGACGTTGCCGCCGGCATAGGCGTCGTCGGTGCTTTCGATAAAGCGGCCGACGGTCCACCAGTGGCGGGCATAGGCGCCGCCGCCCAGCGCCACGGCGAGCGCGAGGCCGGCCAGCGCCAGCGTCTTGCGGCTGACATGAAGACGAGGTTTGACCGGGGCGGCAACCGCCGTGCGGTCGATCACGATGGCATCCATGACACTCTCCATCGCAGGAGGATGAGCTGGCCGGTCACGAGCCTAGAAAACCGGCTTGGCGGAAGGTTGGCGGGCGGCGGCGAGCGCGGCGTGGCGCTGCCGGGTGCGCGCGTCGGCGGCCGGCCCGGGGGCGGAACGGAACGCCGGCGGAGCGAGCGGCCGGCCGCTGTTGCGGTCGATCAGCAGCGGTTCGGCCGGCGCGCCGGTCTGGCTGTCAACAATCACGACGCTGGCGCCCTCGGGGGCGAAATGCCGGTTGCCCCAGGCGAGCAACGCCCACAGCACCGGCCGGAAGTCGCGGCCGGCCGGCGTCAGCAGGTATTCGTCGCGCGGCGGCCGCTCGCTGTAGCGACGGCGTTCGAGAAGCCCGGCTTCAACCAGCGCCTTCAAACGCCGCGTCAGCATGTTGGGCGCGATGCCGAGGCTTTCCTCGAACTGGTCGAACCGCGTCAGGCCGAGCGAGGCATCGCGCAGAATGAGGATGCTCCACCACTCGCCGACCCGCTCCAGGCTGCGGGCGATCGGGCATTGCAGGGTGCCAAAGCTCTTGCGGCGCATCGGATCGTCCTACTGACTTGCATCTTGCAAGCGAATAGATAGGCCAGTGACTATCATCATGCAAGCAAAAATTTTCCCGGATTTTGCTCGCGTTAACGCCCCTCCCCGCACGCGTCATGGCCGGGCTTGTCCCGGCCATCCACGAACAGCAGCAGTCCGCGAACAGCAGCAGGGCGTAGATCCCCGGGACAAGCCCGGGGATGACGAATTGATAGGATGTTCAGCGGCGGAGCGACGCTGCGCGGGCTTGTCATCACCGGCGCGGCGACGCAATCTCGGGCTCATGACAACAGCCCCCGCCCTCTCCGATTGGCCGGACGCGATCTTTGCGGCGCTGCAGGCGGCCGAGATCCGCCAGGTCGGTTACGTCCCCGATGCCGGGCATGCGCGGCTGATCGAGCGGGTCCGCAGCGACCCGCACATGCGCGCCGTGCCGCTGACCAGCGAGGAGGAGGGGATCGGGCTTGCCGCCGGCGCCTGGCTCGGCGGGCAGCGCGCCGCGCTGCTGCTGCAGTCGAGCGGCGTCGGCAACTGCATCAATCTGTTGTCGCTGGCGAAATCCTGCCGGTTCCCGATGGCGATGCTGGTGACGATGCGCGGCGAATGGGGCGAGTTCAACCCGTGGCAGGTGCCGATGGGGACGAAAACCCAGGCCGCCCTCGAATTGATGGACGTGCTGGTCTACCGGGTTGAAGCGGCGGCGGAGGCCGGCGACACCGTGGCAGCGGCGCTCGACATCGCGTTCAACGGCGGGCTGGTCGCCGCGGTGCTGTTGGCGCAGCGGCTGATCGGCGCCAAAAGGTGGATCAAATGAGCGACCCGGCGCAAAACAATGACCCGCGGCTATACCGCCGCGCGGCGATCGGTGTGCTGCTCGAGGGGCGTGGCGACCTGCTGGTGGTGACGGGGCTTGGCTCGACGACCTACGATGCCGCGAGCGTCGGCGAGGACGCGCGCAATTTCTACCTGTGGGGCGCGATGGGGGCGGCGGCGATGGTTGGCCTCGGCCTCGCCATCGCACAGCCCCAGCAGCGGGTGCTGGTCGTCACCGGCGACGGCGAGATGCTGATGGGGCTGGGCGCGCTGGCGACGATCGGGGTGCAGCGCCCGCCCAACCTGGCGCTCGCCGTGTTCGACAACGGCCATTACGGCGAGACCGGTATGCAGGCGAGCCACACTCTCAGCGGCGTCAGCCTCGGCGGTGTGGCACGCGCCTGCGGCATCGAAACCGTCTTTGACATCACCGACGCGGCGGCGCTCGCCGGGTTCGCCGCGCGGCTGCACGATTTCGACCGGACGATGTTCGCCCGCGTCGCGATCCACGCCGACGAACCGCCGCGCGTGCTGCCGTCGCGCGACGGCGTCTATCTTAAGAACCGCTTCCGCCGCGCGCTGGGGATCGAGTAGCGAGCCGGCCGCTACACCACGCCGGCCTCGCGCAGCGCGGCGATCTCGCCCGCCAAATAGCCGAGTTCGCGCAACACCGCATCGCTGTCGCCGCCGATCTCCGGCGCCGGGCGGCGCAGCAGGCAGGGCGCCGCGGCGAACTTGACCGGAAAGCCGAGCATTCGGACCGTGCCGTGCCCGGGATGATCCTGCTCCACCACCATCTGCTGGTCGATCACCTGCGGGTCGGCGAAGATTTCGCTGAGGCCCATGACCCGGCCGCACGGCACCCCGGCGGCGTTGAGCTTGGCGATCCAATGCTCGGTCGTGTTGCCGGCGAGCCGCGCCTCGATCGCCGCGTTGATCGCGGCGCGGTGCCGGACGCGCAGATCGTTGGTCAGAAAGCGCGGGTCGTCGCGCAGTTCGGCGGCGTCGAGCGCGTCGACCAGGCGCTGATAGGATTGCTCTTGGCTCGGCGCCAGCGCGACCTCGCCGTCCGCCGTGCGAAACATGCCGTAGGGCGCGACGATCGCATGGTCGTTGCCGCTGCGCCCCGGTTCCTCGCCGGTCGCGAGATGATTGGCGGCGAGAAAGGCGAGGAGGCTGATGAGGCCGTTATTGAGGCTCGACCCGACGTTGTCGCCCTGGCCGGTGCGGCCGTGCCGGACCAGCGCGGCGCACACGCCGAGCGCGCCATAAAGCCCGGCGACGAGATCGGCGATCGGCGGCCCGGCGCGCAACGGCGGCCCGTCGGCGGCGCCGGTCACCGCCATGAAGCCGCTCATCGCCTGCGCGATAAAGTCGAAGCTGGGCCGGTCGCGATAGGGGCCGCTGGCGCCAAAGCCGCTGATGTTGGCGACGACGAGATCGGGCTTGAGCGCGCTGAGGCGGGCCGCATCGAACCCCATCGCGTCGAGGACGCCCGGCCGGAAATTCTCGACCAGCACATCGCTTGCCGCGATCAGCCGCGCCAGCACCGCCTTGCCCTCATCCGTGCGCAGATTCAGCGACAGCGAGCGCTTGTTGCGATTGAACGCCGCGAAATACCACGACAGCCCGTCCTTGATGACTCCCTGCCCGCGCAGCGGGTCACCCACTCCCGGCGTCTCGACCTTGATCACCTCGGCCCCCATGTCGGCCAGCATCATCGTGCAGAACGGCCCGGCCAGAATGCGCGTCAGATCGACCACCCGAATCCCCGATAGCGGCACGCGACCGTCCCCCTGTTGTCATTGCGGTCGCAGCGACGCAATCTCGTCCCGATCCGCGCTGCGCCACCGAGATTGCGTCGCCGCTGCGCTCCTCGCAATGGCCCCCTCACAATGACAACGGCTCGGCATGACCACCGCGATCACCCTCGACGACATCGAATGCCTCGCGGTCGGGGCGTGGATTCTCGGAACCGGCGGCGGCGGGAGCCCCTATCTCGGGCTCCTCAACATGCGCCGGCTTTATGCCGCCGGGCACCGCGTTGCATTGATGTCGCCGTTCGATCTCGCCGATGACGACAGGGTGGCGGTGGTTTCCAACATGGGGGCACCGCTGGTCGGCCAGGAGCGGCTCGCCGACAGCCGCAACATCGCCCGCGCGGTGGCGATGCAGGAAGAATATTCCGGGCACAGGTTCCGCGCCGTGATGTCGCTGGAAATCGGTGGCGGCAATGGCATCCAGCCGCTCATGGCGGCGGCGCATCTGGGGCTGCCGGTGGTTGACGCCGACACGATGGGGCGCGCCTATCCCGAGGCGCAGATGACCAGCGTCGCGGTCGGCGACCTGGTGCCCTATCCCTGCGCGCTCTATGACCCGCGCGGCATCGAGGCGATCGTCGGCAAGGTGCCGAGCTGGAAGTGGATGGAGCGGGCCAGCCGCAAGATCTGCGTCGAGATGGGCTCGATCGCGTCCACCTGCAAAGCCCCGCGCAGCGGCGCCGAGGTGAAAGAATGGGGTATCCCTTTCACCGTGTCGAAGGCGATCGGCATCGGCCGGCGGGTGCGCGAGGCCAATCGGCAACACGCGGACCCGATCGCCGCGATCCTCGACGAGGCGCACGGCAAGCGGCTGTTTGGCGGCAAGGTCGTCGATGTCGCGCGCCGCACGACCGAGGGGTTTCTGCGCGGCCGCGCGGTCATCGAGGGGCTCGACGAGGATCGCGGCAGCCGGCTCGAAATTGCCTTCCAGAACGAATGGGTGGTGGCGTGGCGCGCCAATGGAGCTGACCTTGCGCCCGTGGCGATGTCGCCCGATCTGATCTGCGTCCTCGACACGGTTTCGGGCCACGCCTTCGGCACCGAGACGATCCGCTACGGCATGCGCGCGACGGTCGTTGCGCTGCCGGCGCCGCCGGTCTTTCTGACCCCGAAGGGCCTCGAGCATGTCGGCCCGCGCGCCTTCGGCTACGACCTCGATTTCAAGTCGGTGTTCGCCCCTCACCCCCTCCCTCTCCCCGCGAGCGGGGAGAGGGAGGGACCCGCGAAGCGGGAGGGTGAGGGGCATCGGCCGTGAGGCGCATCGGCATCGATGTCGGCGGCACCAACACCGATGCGGTGCTGCTCGAAGACGGGCGTGTTGTGCATTCGGTCAAGACGCCGACCACGGAAGATGTGACCGACGGCATCGTCGCCGCGCTTGACCTCCTGCGGAGCCATCCCGCGGTCGGGCAGGGCCCGATCGACGCGGTGGTGATCGGCACGACGCATTTCGTCAACGCCGTCGTGCAGCGCCGCGGGCTGTCGCGGATCGCGGCCATTCGCCTCGGGCTGCCGACCGGCGCCTCGCTGCCGCCGTTCTGCGACTGGCCGCCGGATCTCGCCGGTCTGGTCGAGGGCGCGGTGTTCATGCTGCGCGGCGGGCATGATTACGACGGCCGCGAGATCATGCCGCTGGACGAGGATGGCCTGCGTCAGGCGGCGCGCGCGATCCGCGATTCCGGGCTTCGCGCCGTCGCGATCGCCGCGGTGTTCTCGCCGCTCGACCCGTCGCACGAGGAGCGGGCATGCGCCATCGTGCGGGCGGAATGCCCGCAGGCCGCGATCACGCTGTCGCACGAACTCGGTCGCATCGGCCTGTTGGAGCGCGAGAACGCGGCCCTGCTCAATGCCGCGCTGAGCGATCTGGCAGATGCGACGATCGCCGGGTTGCGCGCCGCGATCGCCGCCGGCGGCATCACCGCGCCGCTCTACCTGACGCAGAATGACGGCACCGTGATGTCGGCCGAGGCGGCCGCCCATCTGCCGGTCATGAGCTTTGCCGCCGGCGCCACCAACTCGATGCGCGGTGCGGCGTTTCTCTCGGGCCTTGCGGAGGCGATGGTCGTCGATGTCGGCGGCACCTCGACCGATGTCGGGCAATTGCGGCATGGCTTTCCGCGCGAGGCCAACTCCGTCGTCGCGATCGGCGAGGTACGCACCCTCTTTCGCATGCCTGATCTGTTGTCGATCGCGCTCGGCGGCGGCAGCATCGTCGAGGCGGCGCCGCTGCGGCTCGGGCCGGCGAGCGTCGGCTATCGCCTGACGCGGGAGGCGCTGGTGTTCGGCGGCGATACGTTGACCGCAAGCGATGCCGCGGTCAGGGCCGGTGTCGTCGCGATCGGCGACCCGGCAAAGGTGGCGCAGATGCCGCGAACCCTGGCCGAGACGGTGCTCGACCGGGCGCGGGCGCTCATTGAAGACGCGATCGACCGGATGAAGACCGAGGCCGGCGCGGTGCCGCTGATCGCGGTGGGCGGTGGCGCGTTCCTGGTGCCGGACCGGCTGGCCGGGGTGTCGCAGGTGATCCGGGTGCCGCACGGCGACTGCGCCAACGCGGTCGGCGCCGCGATCGCGCAGATCAGCGGCGAAACCGACCAAGTCTATCGCGAGATGAGCCGTGACGACGCGATCGCCGCGGCCGAGGCGCAGGCGATCGCGCGCGCCGTCGCCGCCGGGGCCGACCCCGCGAGCCTCGCAACGGTCGATGTCGAGGACATGCCGCTCGCCTACCTGCCCGGCAACGCGCTGCGCGTCCGCGTCCGCGTCGCCGGCGAGCTGCGCGGGCCGCCGGGGCCGCCGCGCTGAAGTCTACTGCGGGAAGAGGATCGTCTCGCGCTCGTAAAGCCGGAAGCCAAGCAGCAGCAATAGCGCGGTCGCCGCCAGGGTCGCCACCGCGGTGACGCCGATGAACGTGACGCTGACCGCATCGCCGCGCACCAGCTGCCCCATCAACAGGGTCTGGCCGAAGGTCGGGATTGCCGCCAGCCACAGCCGCGCGTTGACCGGCGCCAGCGCCAGCACCATGCCGGCGATGCCCGGGATCAGCGGCAGCAGCCCGAGATAGGTCTGCGCCTCCTTCATGCTGCGGGTGACCGCCGAGATCAGCAGCTGCGTCGCCGCGGCGAGCACGACGAGCGGCAGGCAGACCGACACGACCAGCAGCAGCCGCAGCGTGCCGGGCGGCGCGACGAGCCCCAGCGTCGCACGCGGCACGGCATGCAGCATGATCCCGAACGCGACAGCCTGCACCCCGACCGCCATCAGCGTGAAGACGGTCGTGGCGCCGAGCTTGCCGCTCAGCACCTGGACGAGCGTCACCGGGTTCATCATCAGCGGCTCGAACGAACCGCGTTCGCGCTCGCCGCTCGTCGCATCGAGGGTGACGTGCACACCGCCGGTAAACAGCGTAAAGATCAGGAAGGGCGGGATCATCGCCAAGAGGATGACCGACGGCCCGACGGCGCGGCCGACATTCTGCTGCCGGATATCCAGCACGTTCATCAGCGTCTCCGGCAGACCGGCGGCCTGCAGCCGGCGGCGCAGCGTCTCGCGCTGGTATCCGTTCAACAGCTCGATGACCCGGCCGGCGGCGACGATGCTGTCGAAGCGCGACGGGTTGGTGATCAGGTGCACCAGCAGCGGGCTCTGCCCGGCGGCGGGCGGCGCCGCCGGCAGGATCACGGCAAGCGACAACCGGCCGCTGGAAACGAGGCCCCAGGGGTCGCCCTCCAGGTTCTCGATCGTCGCGCCATGCCGCTCGAGGAAATGGACGAGGTCGGGCGCGCCGGCCGGGTGCACCACCGGCACGACCAGCGCGGCACCGTGGTTGACCCGCATCGAGCCGCCGATAAACAGGAACATGAGGCTGAGCATTAGCGGACCCAGCAGCGGGTAGATCAGCGCCACCAGGACGCTGCGCCGGTCGCGCAGATGATCGACCATCTCCTTGCGGAACACGGTGAGGATGGCCGGCATCGCTAATCCCCGGCGGCGAGTGCCGGTTCCGCCGTCGCGTCCCCGGTCGGCGCCGCTTCGGTTGCCGCCTCCCGGGTCAGCGCCATGAAGATTTCTTCGAGGTCGTCGAGCCCGGTGGCGTGGCGCAGCTCCGCGGGCGTGCCTTGCAGCACGACGCGGCCGCCCGACAGCACGACGATGCGGTCGGCGAGCGCCGCCACCTCATGCATGAGGTGGCTCGTCAACACGATGCAGCGCCCCTCGGCGCGCAGCCGGCGCAACAACTCGCGCACCGCGCGGCTGCTCGCCACGTCGAGCCCGTTGGTCGGCTCGTCGAGCATGATGTTGTGCGGCCGGTGGACCAGCGCGCGGCCCAGGGCCACCTTCATCTGTTGGCCGCGGGAAAAGCCGCGGGCGCGCCGATCGATGAAGTCTTCCATGCGCAACGTCTCGATCATCTCGGCGATCCGCACAGCAAGTTCACGCCGCCCCAACCCGTGCAGCTCGCCGAAATAGCGCAGGTGCTCGCGCGCCGTCAGCCGCGGGTAGAGGCCGCGGGTGTCGGGCAGCACGCCGAGCCGGCGGCGCGCCGTCAGCGGTTCCTGCTGCGCCTCGGCGCCGTCGATCAGGATGGTGCCGCGGTCCGGCCGCAACACCGTGCAGATCAGGCGGAAGATCGTCGTCTTGCCGGCGCCGTTCGGACCGATGAGGCCGGTGATCTCGCCGTCGTGCGCGACAAACCCGGCGTCGTCGACAACCCGCAAATCGCCAAAAGACTTCGCGAGACCGCGGACCTCGATCATCTGCCTGCCATCCGACTTTCGCCGCCGATACGACGCGACGGCGCCGGCGCGGTCAAGAGCGCGGTCAGGGCGATCGTCGCCAATCCTCGACAAATGCGCGCGGTTGGCGACAGTAGAGATCGGAGGGGGCCGGGAAGCCGCTGCGGTCGTCCAATTACCGCGAGAACAGCCGGCCGCCGCAGATCGGATAGGGCGCGCCGGTCGTCGAGGGCAGGCTCAGCGGCAGGCCGCGAAGGGAGCGCACCGCGAGATAGGCGAAAGCCTGCGCTTCGAGTGCGTCGCCGTCCCACCCGGCCGCCTCGACCGGGCGCACCGGGACCTCGAGATGGCGGGCCAGCGCGGCCATCAATGCCGGGTTGTGCCGGCCGCCGCCGCACACCAGAAATTCGCGCGCCGGCATCGGAAAATGCCGGCAGGCGGCGGCCGCCGCCGCGGCGGTCATCGCGGTCAGCGTCGCCGCGCCGTCGGCGAGCGCCAGGCCCGCCGGCAGCGCCTCGCGAAATTCGTCGCGGTCGAGCGATTTCGGCGGCAGCCGCGCGAAATAGGGGTGTTCG
>DATLRS010000078.1:0-4090 GCA_035534535.1 Allostellaceae bacterium
GGCGGCGCTCGACGCGCGCCTCAAATCGGCGGTGGCGGAGAGCGTGCAGCAGCAGGCGGCGTGCGGCATCGACATCGTCAATGACGGCGAATTGTCGAAATTCAACTTCACCGATTATGTGCGCGACCGCATCGCCGGTTACGAGGCGCGGCCCAATTCCGGCCGCCGGCGGCTGAGCATGACGGCACGCGACGAGGTCAAGTTCGCCGCCTATTTCGCCGCGATCCCGCGCGCCCAGGCGCTCGGGCCGCCGACCATGCCGGTGTGCACCGCGCCGCTGCGCTATGTCGGGCAAGCCGACCTCAAGCGCGACATCGACAATTTCCGCGCCGCGCTCGCCGGCGCGAGCGTCGCTGGCGCCTACCTGCCGGCCAACACGCCGGGCACCATCGAGCACTGGATTGCCAACGAGTATTACAAATCGGACGAGGAGTTCGTGTTCGCCATCGCCGAGGCGATGCGCGAGGAATACCGGGCGATCGTCGATGCCGGGTTTCTGCTGCAGATCGACGATCCCGACCTGCCGGACGGCTGGGCCTGCCTGCCCGGCGTCACTCTCGCCGACTACCGCAAATACGCCAGCGTGCGCGTCGACGCGCTGAACCACGCGCTGCGCGGCATCCCCAAGGACAAGGTACGGCTGCATGTCTGCTGGGGCAGTTTTCACGGGCCGCACCACGACGACATCCCGTTGCGCGACATCATCGACCTGATCTTCCGGGTCAATGCCGGCAGCTTTTCGATCGAAGCCTCGAACCCGTGCCACGAGCACGAGTGGCGGGTTTTCGAGGAGGTGAAACTGCCCGAGGGCGCGACGCTCATTCCGGGCGTCGTCGGCCATTGCACCGACTTTATCGAGCACCCCGACCTGGTGGCCGATCGGCTGGTGCGCTACGCCCGCCTCGTCGGCCGCGAAAATGTATTGGCCGGCACCGATTGCGGGCTTGGCACCCGCGTCGGCCACGAGTCGATCTGCTGGGCCAAGTTCGAGGCGATGGCCGAAGGCGCGCGGCGGGCAAGCAAGACCCTGTGGGGGCGGGCGTGAGGGCCGATCTTGCCCCGAATCCAGGCAGCTGACGCGCTGACGGTTGTCTGTTCCGGGCGTGCAGCTTAGGTTGTGCGGATGGATTACCGAGATAAAATTGTCATCGACCCGACGGTCCGCTTCGGCAAGCCGTGCGTCCGGGGAACGCGCATCACGGTTGGCGACATTCTCTCATATTTGGCGTCCGGCATGCGCTCGGAGCAGATCCTCGCCGACTTTCCACAACTGACCAGCGATGACATCCGCGCTTGCCTTGCTTATGCCGCCGAACGGGAGCGACGAGTGGTGAGTGCTCCCGCTGGCTGATCGACCGCCACGACTGCTATTCGACGAGAATCTCGCGAACCGTCTCGTCGCAGCCCTGGCTGAGGCGTATCCCGGTTCGGTCCATGTTGCCGATGTCGGTTTGATCGGAGCTTCTGACGCGGCGATCTGGCAGCATGCGCAGGAGCGCGACCTGGTCATCGTCAGCAAGGATGAAGACTTTCATCGCCTCAGTATTTTTCATGGTGCACCGCCGAAAGCGATCTGGATTCGCTTGGGAAATTGTTCGACCGACGACATCATCAGCTTGCTGAAGCAGTGCCGCAGTGACATCGGGGCTTTCATGGCGCACCACGAAGCCGCGTTTCTCGCGCTCGGCTGAGCGAGTTCTCTCGCAGGAAGGGCGGCGATGAAAATCAAATCCGTGCAGGCCTATTGGGTGCACATCCCGATCCCGCATGAGCGGCAGCATACCAGCGATTTCGGCCGCACGCTGTCGTTCGACGGGACATTGGTGCGGATCGACACGGAATGCGGTCTCACCGGGTGGGGCGAAGCCAAGGCGCAGGTCGGCGGCATGGCGCAGAACCAGGCGCTGACCTGCCTGATCAACGAGGAGTTCGCGCCGCTCCTCAAGGGCGAGGACCCGCGCGACATCACCCGCCTGTGGGAGACGCTTTATAATGGCAGCCGAGCGCACTACGCGCTGCGCGAAGGCCGCGTCCTGCCGGTGCTGGGGCGGCGCGGCATCACCGTCTCGGCGATCGGCGGCGTCGATTGCGCGCTGTGGGACATCCTCGGCAAGTCGCTCGGGCAGCCGGTGTGGCGGCTGCTCGGCGGGCGGCGCGCCGAAAGAATGCCGGCCTATGCCTCGGGCGGCTGGGCCGGGCCCGAGGAGATCGGCGAGCAGTTGCTGGGCTACATCGCCAAGGGCGGGTTCGGCGCGGTCAAGATGCGGGTCGGCATCATCGACGGCGACCCGCGCCACTCGGCACGCCGCGTGCAGATGGCGCGCGAGGCGCTGGGGCCGGAGATCGGGCTGATGTGCGACGCGCACGGCACGCTGTCGGTGGCCGAGGCAAAGCGCTTCTGCCGCCTCGTCGAGGACTGCAACCTCGCCTGGTTCGAGGAGCCGGTGACGGCCGACGACAAGGCGGGGCAGGCGCAGGTGCGCGCCACCACCGACATCCCGATCGCCTCGGGCGAGAGCGAATTCACCCGCCACGATTTCCGCGATCTGGCGGTGTTGGGCGCGGTCGACATCATGCAGCCGGATCTGGCGATCTGCGGCGGCATCACCGAGGCAATGCGCATCTCGGCCATCGCCAGCGCCTTCAACCTCAAGCTCGCGCCGCATCTGTGGGCCGGCGCCCCGGCCTTTGCCGCCGGGCTGCACGTCGCCGCCGCCTCGCCGGCCGGGTTCATCGTGGAATACTCGCTGGGCGCCAATCCGCTGCTGCACGATCTCGTCGAGGAGGATTTCCCGGTCGAGGACGGCATGATCGCAGTGCCCGACCGGCCCGGGCTCGGCATCACGGTGCGCGAGGATTTCCTTGCCCGGCACACGGTGAAATCATGAAGGCCTTGTTCCTCGGCAATGTCGCTGCCGATACCGCGCAGGGCATCCGGGACGAATTGCCGCCCGGCCTCGAGGTCGTGATCATCGCCGACCCGGCCGACCTGCTGCGGACGCCTGAAGCCGCGGCCGAGGCCGACATCCTGGTCGGCAACCATTGGCTGGCCGACTATCCGCCGGCGCCGCGCGTCCGGCTGGTGCAATCGGTCGCTACCGGGGTCGAATTGTTCGATCTGGCGGCCCTGCCGAAGGGCGCGGCGGTGTGCAACGCGTTCGGCCACGAGACCGCGATCGCCGAATACATCGTCATGGCGATGCTGGCCTTGCATCACCGGTTTTTCGAGATCGCCGGCGAGTTCCGCGCGCAGGGCTCGTGGCGTTCGAGCTGGGTTGAGAGCGGCGCGCCGCATGGCGAGGTGCGCGGCACGACGCTCGGCATCGTCGGCTACGGCAGGGTCGGGCAGGAGGTGGCGCGCCGTGCCGCGCCGTTCGGCATGCGCGTCCTCGCCGCCAACCGCACGCCGCGCGCGCCGGACCCCGCGGTCGAGCGACTCTTTCCGCTCGCCGATCTCGACCGGATGCTGCCGCTGTGCGACACGGTCGCGCTGTGCACCGCACTCGGCCCGGAAACCACCGGGCTGATCGATGCGCGCCGCCTCGCGTTGATGAAGCCGGGCGCGTTCATCATCAACATCGCGCGCGGCCAGGTGATCGACGAGGATGCGCTCTACGCCGAATTGCGCGACGGCACGCTCGGCGGCGCCGCGCTCGACGTGTGGTGGCAGTACCCGAACGCGGCCGAGCCCCAGCGCCGCGGCTCGCGCCACCCGTTTCACGAGCTGCCCAACGTCATCGTGACGCCGCACAATTCCGGCTGGACGGCAGGCATGGTGCGGCGCCGCTGGGACGAGATCGCCGAAAACATCCGCCGCTTCGCGCGCGGCGACGCTCTGATCAACATTGTCACGACAATTTGAGGTTTTGCGCATGAAAACAGTGTTTCTAGGGAATTTCGGCGGCCGGCCGGGCGTATCCGAAGCGATCCTGGCCAAGACGACCGAGAAAATCGATTCCACGGTGTTGTTCGACCTTGACGATTCGCAGCGCCTTATTCCCGCCCTGGCCGACGCGGAAATCGTCGTCAGCCACATCTGGAAGAAGGATTTTCCCGAGGCGCCGCGCCTGAAGCTGTTGCAGTCGGTGGC
>DATLRS010000079.1:0-30005 GCA_035534535.1 Allostellaceae bacterium
TCGCACGGCATCGACAGCTTTGCGCTGTTTTTCGCGGCGCCGTTGCCGTGGCCGGTCATCGAGCAGGCGATGGCGGTGCTGACCGCGCTGCGCGGCGCCGATCTGCTGCGCGTCAAGGGGATCGTCGCGGTCGCCGGGATGCGCGGCCCCGTCGTCATTCACGCGGTGCAGCATGTCGCGCACCGCCCGGTCGAACTCGAAGACTGGCCCGACAGCGACCGCCGCTCGCGCCTTGTCTTCATCACCCGCAACCTGCCGCGCGACACGGTCGAACAGCTGTTCGCGGCCGTCGCGCGCGCGGCTGCCGGCTAGAGCAGATTTCGGTCAAATTGATCTCCGTCCCATTCGTCATCCCCGGGCTTGTCCCGGGGATCCACGTGGATGGCCGGGACGAGCCCGGCCATGACGCGAAAGGGGGCGATTCAACAGGAGCGAAATTGGCTCTAGAGCCTATCCCAGAGCCGGCGGATCTGCTCGCGCTGCGCCGCGTCGGGCAGGCGGCCGAGGCCGGATTTGAGGTCGTCCGCCATATGCGCCGGATTGGCAGTCGCCGGGATGACGCAGGTCACCGCCGGCTCGGCGAGGATGTATTTGAGGAAGAGCTGCGCCCAGCTGGTGCAATCGAACGCGCCGGCCCATTCCGGCAAGGTCCGGCCGCGCACCCGATGCACCATGCCGCCGTTCTCGAACGGCCGATTAACGATGACCGCAACGCCGCGCGCGGCGGCGACCGGCAGCAATCTTGTCTCGGCGTCGCGGGTCCCCAGCGAATAGGCGCACTGGACAAAATCGATGCCCGGCTCGCTGTCGAGAATGCGCGCCAGTTCGGCGAGCGAGCCGACCGTGTAATGGGTGATGCCGATATAGCGGACCTGCCCCGCCTCCTTCATCCGCCGCAATGTCTGGAGGTGGGTCCGCCAATCGAGCAAATTGTGGATCTGGATCAGGTCGAGGACCGGGCTGCGCAGCAGCGCGGCCGAGCGGCGCATCTGCGCGATGCCCTCCTCGCGCCCGCTTGTCCATACCTTGGTCGCGAGAAAGATCTGCGGGCGCACCCCGAGTTCGGCGACGAGGTCGCCGGTCACCGCCTCGGCCGGGCCGTACATCGGCGAGGTGTCGATCATCCGCCCGCCGCCGGCGACCAGCGCTATCACCGCCGCGCGCGGGCCTGCCCGCGCCGGTGCGTCGGCGCCAACATCGAAGACCTGCGAGGTGCCGAGCCCGATGACCGGCATTGCCTCGCCGGAAGAGGGAATGGGGCGGGTCATCATCGCAGCAGCTGCCATGGCGTCGGTTCCTCCGTTGGACGGCTGTGCACAACAAATTCGTCATTCCGGGGGCCGAGCGAAGAGCGGCGACCCGGAATCCATGCGCACCGGCTCGTGTTCCTGGATTCCGGGTTCGCCGCCTGCGGCGCCGCCGCGGAATGACAGCGTATTATGCCACGCGAGGCGTGGAGATCGTCTCGGCTACGGAGCTTTGCCGTCCAGCCCGAGCATCAGGCTGAGATTCTGTACCGCGGCACCCGAGGCACCCTTGCCGAGATTGTCGAGCCGCGCCACCAGCACCGCCTGACGGCGCGCCTCGTTGGCGTAGACGCTCAGTTCGAGGCGGTTGGTGTCGTTGAGCGCCTCCGGTTCGAGCGTGCCGCCGGCCGCCGGCTCGACGACCCGCACATGGTCGCAGCCGCGATAGAACGCGGCGAGCGCCTCATAGAGGTCGGCGCCGCGCGGCGTCCCCGGCAAGGTGTCGAGATGCAGCGGCACCGAGACCAGCATGCCCTGGCGGAAATGTCCGACCGACGGCACGAAAAGCGGGCGCCGGCTGAGCCCGGCGTAAAGCTGCGTTTCCGGCACGTGCTTATGTTCGAGGCCGAGCGCATAGAGCTCGAAGGCCGGGCCGCCGGCGCGGTCATGCGCCTCGATCATCGTCCGCCCGCCGCCCGAATAGCCGCTGACCGCGTTGATCGCGATCGGCTGGTCGGAGGGCACGAGGCCCGCTTCGACCAGCGGCCGCAACAGGCCGATCGCGCCGGTTGGATAGCAGCCGGGGTTGGCGACCTTGCCGGCGGCGGCGATGCGGGCGCCCTGCGCCGCCGCCATCTCGGGAAAACCGTAGGTCCAGGCCGGATCGACCCGGTGCGCGGTCGAGGCATCGAGCAGTTTCGGCGCGTCCGGCCCGAGCCCATCGGCCAGCGCCACCGCCTCCCTCGCCGCCTCGTCGGGCAGGCACAGGATGACGAGATCGACTTCGGCCATCATGTCGCGGCGCGCCGCGACATCCTTGCGCAGCTCCGCCGGCAGGCTTTTGAGCCGCACGCCGGGCAGATATTCGAGCCGGGCGCGAATGCCGAGACCGGTCGTGCCGGCCTCGCCGTCGATGAACACCGCGGGCTGGTTGCTCGCCATTTCCTGCTCCTTCAACGAAAAACCCCACCGGGGGCGAACCGGCGGGGCCTTGGCCTGGATCACGAGAGGCTTGCGGTCAGCGACCGGCAGCCCACCTCGCGCCCACCATCGACGCCCCGCCGCAACGGCGGCGTCGGCGTCGTGCGTGAAGCGCGATGCTCGAATACATGGCGTGCAAATTAAAAGCGAGGGTCGCGTCCGTCAACGATTCCCGGCGAATTCGGCGAGCAGCGCGTCGCGCACGGTGTCGAGGTCGAGCCGGTGCGCTTCGATCAAGGGCGCCGTCTCGACGATGATCTCGTCGATGTCGCCGATCAGCTTGAGGCGCTTGTAGAGATCGGCGCTGTCGAGGCCGAGGCCCTCGCCGAGCAGCTCCATAAAATTGACGATTTCAAAGCTGCGGCCGTCGCCGGCATCGCAGATCTCGCGGTGGCAGGCATGATAGATCGTCGCCAGCGTCGTCACCCCGGCATCGGCGACCGCGGCCAGTTCGCGCTGCACCAACTCCCGCTTGTATTCGGGCAATTGCGCCAGGCTGTTGGCCTGCGTCCCGACGCGCGGCACATCGATCTCGACCAGCTCGGCTCCCGGAATGATCGACAGCAGCGTTTTGACCGCGGCGATGATTTCGGGGAAAACCGGGCGCTCGTGCAGCGCGACCTTCTTTGCGACGCGGCGCTGCATCAGCCCGGCGAGCCGATCGGCATGGCCGGCGAGAAAAATCAGGAACGGGTTGAGGTCGAACGGCTTGGCGCCGAACTGCAATTCATAATTGGGCAGCGACACCTCGCCCAACGAGATCTGGCAGGACGGGCACCACGCCAGCACGGTCGAGGCTCCCGCCGACGCGAGCCCGTCGATCGTCGCATAGGCGACCTTGCTGTTGGCCGCAAAGTCGCCGGCGCGGTACTGGTAGACGCCGCAGCACTGGCCGACCCCACCCATCACCTCGTAATCGACCTCGAGCAGGTCGAGGATGTCGAGGCACAGCAGCGCGATATGCGGCGTCTTCAGGACGTTGCAGCCGGTGTAGAAAACGACGTCCGGCGGGGTGGCGCGCGCCTCGCGCGACGGCGCAAAGCGCGCCAGCGTCTCGGCCGGCAATTGCAGCCGCGACAACACCCGCACGCCGCGGCTCATCGTCTGGAACGGCTGGCGCCAGCGCGTCGCCAACGGGCTGGTGCCGGCATTGCGGCGGGCAAAACCGCGCGCCAGCTGCACCATGAAGCGCGGGTTGATGCCGTGCTTGCAGGCCGGGATGCAATAGCCGCTGCCGCTGCACGCCTCGGCCCAGCGCGCCGCCGTCGCGTCGCCGTCACCCCCGGTGATCAGGTCGACAATGGCGCCGGCGGTGGCGCTCGGATCGGCCTCGCCGATCCCGGCCGGCCCGGTCATCGGACAGGCGCGAAAGCAATCGCCGCAGCGGGTGCAGGCATCGGCAATCGCCGCGCCGCGCGCCCGGAATGTATCAAGAAAGCCGTCCGTCTCGGTCGCCCCGCTCATCGCGCGCCCTTCGCCCGCCGTCTGTTCATCTGAACTATAGCGCAGCGCGACGGGGAAAGATCGCACCGCTGTTGCGCCATAATTGAGCAGCGCGGCACCTGTGATTGTGCAACAGATTGTAACGCCCTCGGGAGCGCCATGGCATCCTCCCGTGCGACGCGCAACGCGCCCGAACCGCGCCGACTGGCAGTAGCCGGGGCACCGAGCCATGCCGAATTGCATAATAGGACTTCGAATTTCGCATGGGATGGCCGCGTGTTACAAATTGTTGGCAACGCGACATCTGATTTTGACCGAATGCGGCACGGCGTTCCCGAATATGACGAATGACCGGCGCTGCGGTGAAAAAGAGCTCGCTATGTGTTGTGCGCACAAATTTCGGCCCGTCGAATGGAACAGCGCGATTTCCTCGGTCGATCGAGACATCCGCGACTTTCTTGCCGGCAAGACCGACGGAGGGGGCATTCTGCATGCTCTCTATGACCGTATTTTCGACGAACCGATACCGGAACGGCTGCGCGCGATGCTGCGACGCTGATCACCGGGCCCGTCATTGTCGCGCGGCCGGCGCGGCGAAAAACGCCGGAGCGTCGGGCCGGGCACGGATCGCGTCGATGAAAAAGCCGGGGCGGTCGCCCGCCGCATCGGCAGGCGGCACGATCCGGGTCCATTCGCGGCAATCGACGAGCACCATCGCGGCGCCGCCGGCGGGCGGAGCGGCACTGCTGCAGCGCCCGGTGGCGGCGAACCATGCCGCCCGAGCGGCGATCGTCGCGGCGCTGAACTGCCTGTCGCCGCCAGCGTTCTGCCAGCGCTCCCAACGCGTACCGCCGAGTTCGCGGGTGAAGTAAAACCGCTCGACATGATCGGCCGTGGCGGGGTTGCTGCCGCCGTAATGTTCCGAGATCAGCGTCGTCAGGGTGATCGGCCGGCCCTGACCGCGCGCCGCCCGGTAGCGCTGCTTCGCGACGCGCCAGGTCGTGAAGGCGGCGGCTAAACGGGTCGGGCAAGTCTCCTGCCGCCCGCTCTTTAGATCGTTAAGCCGGGCGACCGTTTCGCCTGCCAGCGGCGCCGGCCGATCGGGGTCGAACTCAGCAACAATCCAGGAATGCGTCAGCGCCGCCGCGTCGACGCGGCCGTGGCACGCGCCGACGAACAGCTGAAACCCGGCGCCGCCATCCTCGGTCGCGCCGATCGCGACGGCATCGGACGACAGGATCGTAATGTCGCCGCCGTCGCTGCCGCTGTCGAATACGCCGAAGCGGCGCCCCCCGCCCGCCCCGAAATCAAACGAGTGCTCGACCACGGTGCCGAACCCGGCGGTCTCGACCGGAAACGAATCGTGTCGCTGATAGCCGAGCGGCGCCGCTTCGCGCGGGTCGGGCGACGGCTGGTCGTCCTTATGATAAGGCAGCCGCTCGCCGGGACCGAGATCGCGCTGTGCGACGCAGGCCGGGTTGCCGTCGCTCGGGGCGACATCGGGGAGCACCGCGCCGGCGGCGTCGAGGCAGACGTTCTGGATCATAAAATCGCGCAGCGTCGCCGCGTCGGCGACCATCGCGTGCCCCGCGGCGGGCGTGCTCGACAGCGCCACCGCAAGAGCGACCCCGACAAGCCTCAAAAATTGACAAGCCTCAAAAATCGACAAGCCTCAAAAATCGACAAGCCTCAAAAATGGACCTCGTATTCGAGTTGCCAGCGCAGCGTCCGGCGCGGTGCGCCGGGGGTCAGCCCGAACAGGATGCCGCCGTTCATCTTCAGGTCGCCGATTCCGATCCGGCCGAGATTGGCGAACAGCTGCGGGCCGATGCGGTGGTCCTGCTCGCTGATCGGGTAGAAATGGCCGAACGGCCCCGGCGTGCCATAGGCCTGGATCCCCGGTTCGACCATCGTGCCAAGGTCGAGCCGGCTTTCGAGTGCGTAGGTGAATACCGGCCGGCCCGAGGCGAACCGGCCGAGATCCTTTTCGATGAACAAATTGACCGTATTGATCGTATGAAAGAATTCCTTGCGAAAGATCGGCCCGAACGTCGTCTCGTTCGGGGCGCCCTTGGTCAGCACCTGGCCGTATTCCCAGAAGAAACCCGCGTCGAGCCAATATTCGCCGCGATCGGTGAATTGAAACTGGTTTTCCGAGGTGATCTGGGTGAACTTGAGATGGTTGTGCGGTCCCGGCGGGCGATAGGTTTCGAATTCGACTTCGCTGTGCCAGAAATTGGTGACGCCGTAGCCGATTTCTCCGACGAAGCTCTGCTCGTTGTCCATGCCGCCGCGGCCGCTCATGCCATAGGAACCGATCGGTTCGAATTCCCATTCGCCATACTCGGCATCGGGCAGGTGAACCTTGAAATCGGCGAGCGCCGCCGCCGGAGCCACGGTGACGGTGGCGAGCAACAGCACGGCGCGCGCCACAAGCTCTGGCATCTTTCTAAGAATGCGACGCATCTGCAACTCCCGGACAAAAAATCGGCCGTCATTCCGCGGCGCGAACCGCCGCCCCGCCGGCCTGGGGCGGCCGCCGCGCGCCCGAGCCGACCAGGCGCATCAGACCGCCGATCAGGCACAGCGTCGCGACGTAGAACACGACCTGCAGGCCGGCCGGCTGAGCGGTGTAACCGACCAGCGTGTGCAACACCCGCCCGGCGAGGCTCTGGTCCGACAACAGGAACGAGGTGTCCCACAAATTATCGCCGAGCGCCGGCAGCAGATTGGCCTGGATCAGAAAGGCGGCGCCCTGCGAAGCGAGTCCGGCGGCCAGCAGCAACACCAGCCAGCTCGTCACCGCGAACAGGTGGCGCAGCGGGATGCTGACCAGCCCCCAGTAAAGCGCCGTCCCGGCGGCAGCCCCGAGCACCAATCCGAGGGCGCCGCCGATCGCCATCGCCAGCGGGCCGCTCTGCCCGGCCAGCGCGATGCCGTAGAGAAACAGCACAATCTCCGAGCCTTCGCGCAGCACCGCCAAGCCCACCGCAAAAGCCAGCGCCCAAAGCGGCCGCGCTCCTGAACGCACCGCGCTGCCGAGCTCTACCGCATGCCCGGCAAGCTCCTTCCCGTGGCGGCTCATCCACACGTTGTGCCAACCGAGCATCCCGACCGCCGCAAACAGGATGCCGGCGTCGAACAGTTCCTGGCCCATGCCGGCCGCCGCGGCGGCGATCGTGCCGGCGCCGGCGGCGACGCCGATCGCCCCCAGCACCCCGGCGCCGACGCCGCCGGCCACCCACAGGCCGCGCCGCAGGGCGCCCCGACTGGCGGCCAATACGATGCCGACGACCAGCGCCGCTTCGAGGACTTCGCGGAACACGATGATGGCGGTGGGCAGCATCGGCGTCGGCCTCTATTTGACGATCAGCCGGCCGCGCGGCGCCGGATCAAAACCGTCGAAGAATTGATAGTTTCCGGCATCGACCGGACCGACAAAGACGCTGATCGTCGCACCCGCGGCACCCGCTTCTCGCGGTGCAGCGAGGTGCTCTCGAACGCGGCCGGCACGGCGCATGGCAGTCCGCTTCCATGCAATTGATAATCGATCGCAAACTAGTTCGTCTTGCCGCCCCCGACAAGCGCGCTTGCTGCCGGGCAGCCCTGCCAAATCGTCGCATCTTGTGCCGGGAGGTAGCGCGCAATCGGTGCCGTCAGCTGCATTCTTCGGCTATAAGGGTTAATTGGAACACCACACCCACTCGACAAGAGACAGGAGGAAACATGCTGGACCTTGGCATCGCCGGCCGCCGGGCAATCGTCTGCGCGGCGAGCAAGGGGCTGGGCCGGGCCTGCGCGACCGCGCTAGCGCGGGCCGGCGTCGAGGTGACGATCACCGCCCGCACCGCCGAGACCCTGGAACAGACCGCTGCCGACATTCGCCGCGAGACCGGCGCCAAGGTGAATGCGGTCGCCGGCGACATCACCACCGAGGCGGGCCGCGCCGCCACGCTCGCCGCCTGCCCCGAGCCGGACATCCTCGTCAACAACGCCGGCGGGCCGCCGCACGGCGACTTCCACGACTGGGGCCTGGAGGATTGGCAGAAGGCGGTCAACGCCAACATGCTGACCCCAATCATGCTGATCAAGGCGACGGTCGACGGCATGTGCACACGCAAGTTCGGGCGCATCGTCAACATCACGTCGAGCTCGGTCAAGTCGCCGATCGCCATTCTCGGCATGAGCAATGGCGCGCGCGCCGGGTTGACCGGGTTTGTCGCGGGCCTCGCGCGGCAGGTCGCGCGGCACAACGTCACGATCAACAGCCTGTTGCCGGGCCCCTTCCTGACCGATCGGCTGCGCTCCGGGATGGAGTTCGAGGCGCGCCGCCAGAACACCTCGTTCGAGGACATATTGGCGAAGCGCTCCGCCACCAATCCGACGGGCCGGGTCGGCGACCCGGCCGAATTCGGCGCCGCCTGCGCGTTCCTGTGCGCCGCCAGCTCGGGCTTCATCGTCGGCCAGAACCTGCTGCTCGACGGCGGCGCCTTCAACTCGACGATGGGCTGAGGGCCGATACACCGACGCCCGGACCACGACTGACCACGACGGCCCGAACGGCATGCCGCCCGGGCCGTCGCGCCGCGCAAAAACTGATCCTACCGTTGCTGGCCGGCGGGCGGCGATGAGCTGCCGCTCGCCGCGTCGTTCTCACTGAGATCGTAGGCCTGCGCCGATTTCAGCTGTGCCTCGGTCTGACCGACCGTGAACCTCGGCTTGTTCGTGTTGTCAAAGCTGACCGTGATGTCGCTGATCGGAACGGCGACGTATTTGCCGCCGACCCCCAGGACCGAACCGACGTCCAGGATCACGGCGGCGACCCGGCCGTCGCGTTCGAGGATGATATCTTTCACGTCGCCGACGTCCTGGTTCCTGGCGTCGTAGACCGTCGCCCCGTCCATCTGGCTAACGCGGATCTGCCCGGGCATGACGCGGTTCGCCGATGTCCGGGAGTGCTCGGTCGCGGAGTGCTCGGTCGCCGCCGGCGGCGTTGCTGCGGTTTGCGCAAAAGCAAGCGGCGCCGAGACCGCCATCATCGCGGCCAAGGCCGCAGTCACCGTCGTCCTGTACATGCGCTTTCCTTCCAATGGTTCGTGACCCAACACCCGACTCAACGAGTGAATAAAATGCGGGGTTCCCAATAAATCTCGGGGAAATCCTAATGAACCAGAGGTTTTGTTACACTTATAACCGATTCATAAGGATTCCCGTCGCGATACTTTGCGTGAAGGTAGCAAAGGTCTTGCAATGGGCGAATGAATGAAGCCGATAAATGACGACGGCTGCCGCGGTTCCGGACGCGCGTAACGGCGACCACTACGGGCGACATGCCGCACTGACTGACTGCCCGCCGCCAAAAAGACCGCGCCGGGGGCGCATAAATGGCCTAAATTCCGTATCTTCCGGCGGGGAGGCGGGCGGAGGCGGGCGGAGGCGGGCGGCAATGGGGTGGTGGTCAGGAGGCGTCGCGGACGCGGCCCGCTGGCGGCGGTGGCTTTGCTGCCTCGCCGTCGTGGCGTGGCTTGCGCTGCCGGCGATGCCCGGCCGGGCGGGTGAGACGCCCGCCGCACCGCCGCCGGGCGCCGCCGCCCCGACGATGGACAATGCGATGCGTTCGGCCGGCCTGCTGCAACAGGTCCTGGTCAGGCTGGAGGATGAGGCGAGCTCGGATATCGGCATGCTGCCCGAGACGCCCGGCACGGTCCTGCACGAGTGGCGCAGCTTCGACCACAACCGCTCCTCGCTCGGCGCGCTGGTCAATCTCGGCTGGGTCACGCTGGCGGGGTGCCTCGCGCTCGCCGCCGAGCGGCTCGTCGCGCGCGGGTTCAGTCGTCACCGGCGCCGTCTGATGCAGACCCGCCGCGGCGGCCCGACCGTCACCGGCCTCTTTCTGCTGTTGTTGTGCGACATTCTTGGCTTGGCGGTGTTCGCCGGCGTCTTCGTCTATAGCCGGCACTGGCTGTCGCGCGTCGGCGTGACCATGGCGCTGATCATCTTTGCCGCCAATGTGCTGGTGCGCTGGCGCGTCGCGGCGGTCATCATCAACGTGATGCTGCGGCCGGGCAACGCGCCGGCGCGGCTCATCGAGCTGCCCGACGAGGAAGCGCACCGGCTCGCACGCTTTCTGTCCGCGACGATCCTGGCGGTTATCGTGCTGGTCGGCTTCGGCCGCTACGGCCTCAAGGATGTCGATAGCGGCGCGCCGCATGTCGTCGCGCTGATCGTCGCCGCAGCCGTCTGCGCGCTCTATGCGTTGATCGTGTTGCGCGCCCGCGCCGCCGCCGAGGCGCTGATCCGCGGCGCCGGCGGCGGTCTCGTCGGCGCACTGCGCGCGGCAATCGCCCGGGCCTGGCTGGCGATCGGGCTGATCGCGGTCGCCGGATTGTTCTTGTTCTTCGTGTTCGGGCTGTCGCTCGGCCTGCTGTCCTATTATCACGCCGTCGTTTCGACGCTCGGCGTATGGCTCGTCCTGCTGGTGCTGGAGCGGCTGGCCGAGAAGGGATGGCGCCACCACGAGGACGAGCCGGCCGGCGACGACAGACCGGAGGCTATGGAGCGGCTGGTGGCGCGAGCCGCGCAGCACATCCTGGCTGCGGCTGTGCTGATCGGGGCCGCGACGATCCTGACCTCGATCTGGATCAAGGCGATCCACCTGCCGGCGGCGACGGCCTCGCGGGCAATGTATTCGGGCGTCACCGCGTTCGCGATCCTGTTTGTCGCCTACCTCGTCTGGGAGCTGCTGCGACTGGCGATCGATCGCCACCTGCAGGATGTCAGCCGCGGGCCGCGCCTGCCCGGCGGCGATCATGACGGCGAAGCGGCGCCCGGTTCGCGGCTGCAGACGATCCTGCCGATCCTGCGCATCGCCTTTGGCGCGGTCATCGCCGTGATCGCGGCCTTGACCGTGCTGTCGCATCTCGGCGTCGATACGGCGCCCCTGATCGCCGGCGCCGGCGTGTTCGGCCTGGCGATCTCATTCGGGGCGCAATCGCTGGTGCGCGACATCATCTCCGGTCTCTTTTACATCTGGGACGACGCGTTCCGGGTCGGCGAATACATCGACACCGGGCGCCTCAAGGGCACCGTCGAGGCCCTCGGCATCCGCTCGATCAAGCTGCGCCACCACAACGGGCCGCTGCACACGATCCCCTACGGCCAGCTCGGCGCGGTGACCAATCAGAGCCGCGACTTCGCCACGATTAAATTCAACCTGCGGCTGGAACCGCGCAGCGATCTCGAGCTGGTGCGCCGCACCGCCAAGCGCATCGGCCTCGACATGCAGGCGCAGCCCGAGATCGCCGCCGAGGTGATGCTGCCGCTGAAGATGCAGGGCATCGCCGAAGTCGCCGACACCGCGGTGGTGGTGCGTTTCAAATTCACCGCGCGGCCGGTCAAGCCAAGCTGGGTGCAGCGCGAATACCTGAAGCGCATGTATCAGGTGTTCGCCGAGAAGGGTATCGTCTTCGCCTCGGGCACCCTGATGCTGCAGACGGTGGCGCCATCGCCGGAAGGCCCGGCGCGCGGCGCCGCGCTGGTGCCGCTGGCCGGCGGACGGGCCGAGGAGCCGGCCGCAATGATGCGACCCGCCGCCGCGCAAACCCAACCCGCGTGACGCCATCGCAGGCGGACGCCAAGGCGCCCCCTTAGGGAGATCAGAATGAAAGTCGGGGTATTCTATTTTCCGGTCGATTACGGCATCAATATCGTGGAATTGGCGACGGCGCTCGAGGCGCGCGGCTTCGAATCGCTGTTCGTGCCGGAACACACCCACATTCCCGTGAGCCGCAGGAGCCCGGCTCCGGCCGGCGGCGAATTGCCGAAGCGCTATGTGCACACCCACGATCCGTTTGTCGCGCTGTCCTTCGCCGCGGCGGCAACCAAGCGTCTCCTGCTCGGCACCGGCATCTGCCTCATTCCCGAACGCGACCCGATCGTCACCGCGAAATGCGTCGCCAGCCTCGACCAGCTGTCGGGCGGCCGGTTCGTCTTCGGGATCGGCGGCGGCTGGAACGTCGAGGAGATGGAGAACCACGGCGCCCGCTATCAGACCCGCTTCAAGCTGATGCGCGAGCGAATCCTCGCGATGAAGGCGCTGTGGACCGAGGAGGAGGCCGAATATCACGGCCCGATGGTCGATTTCGACAAGGTCTGGTCGTATCCCAAGCCACAGCAGCGGCCGCATCCGCCGATCATCCTGGGCGGCGAGACCGAATATACGCTGCGCCGCGTCGTCGATTACTGCGACGGCTGGTTTCCGCGCCCGGGCCGCGGCTGGGACGCCCGGGAAGAAGCCGGCCGGTTGCACCGCATGGCCGAGGCCGCCGGCCGCGATCCCAAGACGCTGTCGATCTCGGTGTTTCGCGCCCCGGCCGATAAGGCAGCGCTTAGGCTATACGATGAGGCCGGCATCGACCGCGCGGTTCTCGAAATCCCCGACCAGGGCCGCGACGACATCCTGCGCCTGCTCGACGACTACGCGCCGCTGCTCACGTAATTTTCACACCAGACAGGAGACCCCTTCGATGCGGCTCAGCATTTTGGATGACTACCAGGGCGTCTCGCTCGCCATGGCCGACTGGTCGGCGGTGCGCGCCCGTGGCATCGAGATCGCCGTCGAGCGCCACCCGTTCGCCGACCAGGGCGCCGCGGTGCGCGCCTTGGCCGACAGCGAGATCGTCGCGGCGATGCGCGAACGCACGCCGTTTCCCAAAGGCCTCCTCGACCGGCTGCCGAAACTGAAGCTGCTGATCACCACCGGCATGCGCAATGCGTCGTTCGACATGGCGGCGGCGCGCGAGCGCGGGGTTACCGTCTGCGGCACCGGCGGACCGGGGGGCGGCAACGAAGACACCGCCGAACTCGCCTGGGGCCTCATTCTCGGCGCCGCCCGCCGGATCGCCGAAGACCACCAGTTCATGCGCCAGGGCGGCTGGCAGACGCGCGTCGGCCACCGCGTCGCTGGCAAGACGCTGGGCCTCCTCGGCCTCGGCCGGCTCGGCAGCGCGGTCGGCCGCGTCGGCCTCGCCTTCGGCATGACGGCGATCGCCTGGAGCCAGAACCTGACCGCCGAGAAGGCCGCCGCACAAGGCGTCGAGCGGGTCGACAAGGACGAGTTGTTCCGCCGCGCCGACATCCTCTCGGTGCATCTCGTGCTGAGCGAGCGCAGCCGCGGCCTCGTCGGCGCCCGCGAGTTGGGGCTGATGAAACCGAGCGCAATCCTCGTCAACACCTCGCGCGGCCCGATCCTCGACAGCGGCGCGGTCATCGCGGCGTTAGAGGCCGGCAAGCTCGCCTATGCCGGCTTCGACGTCTACGACCAGGAGCCGCTGCCGATCGACCACCCGTTGCGCCGCGCCCCCAACGTGATCCTGACGCCGCATATCGGCTACGTCACCGACGAGAACTATCGCACCTCCTACCCGCAGATCGTCGAAGACGTGCTGGCCTATCTCGACGGCAAGCCGGTGCGGGTGATCTGAGCCGGCGATGCTATGAGCGCCGCGCCGCCGCTCATTCGCCCGTCGCGCGACGAGGATGTCGAGGCGATCGCGGCGATATACGGCTACCATGTGATGCACGGGGTCGCCTCGTTCGAGGAGGTGCCGCCGTCGGTCGCCGAGATCGCCGAGCGGCGCGCCGCGATCCTGGCGCACGGCCTGCCGTATCTGGTGGCCGAGCGCACTGCCGGGATGGATAGCGGCCAGGTCATCGGCTACTGCTATGCTGGCCCGTTCCGGCCGCGATCCGGCTATCGCTACACGCTCGAAGATTCGGTGTATGTGGCGGCGGACGAGGTCGGGCGCGGCGTCGGACGCGCGCTGCTCGATAGCGTCGTGACACGCTGCACCTCGCTCGGCTACCGCCAGATGGTCGCCGTGATCGGCGGCAGCGAGACGATCGCCTCGATCCGGCTGCATGAACGGCTCGGCTTTGCCGCTGCCGGCGTGCTGCCGGCGGTGGGGTTCAAATTCAACCGCTGGATCGATGTCGTAATGATGCAGCGCGCCCTGGGACCCGGCGCCGATCGTCTGCCCGGGTAGGGCGCGCCCCGCGCGAGGAGAGCAGCATGGCAGACGCATTCGTCGATCCGGGCCGCATCCGCAGCTATCACGCCCATATCTACTACGCTCCCGCGACGCGGCCGGCGGCGGAGCGGCTGCGCGAGGCGATCGGTCGGGAGTTCACCGTCGAACTCGGGCGCTGGCACGACGAGCCGGTTGGACCGCATCCCACCGCGATGTACCAGGTGGCGTTCCCGGTCGGCGAGTTTGCTCGGCTGGTGCCGTGGCTGATGCTCAACCGCAGCGGCCTCGACGTGCTGGTCCACCCGCAGACCGACGACGCCTATGACGACCACGCGATCCACGCGATGTGGCTCGGCAGCAAGCTGCCGCTCCGCTTCGAGGTGCTGCGGCGTGCGCGGCCGGCCTGAGCCGCTAGACGTAGCCGGTGAGCGCCAGAACGACGACACTGACCAGCAGCACGCCGACCCCGCCGCTCGGGTAATAGCCCCAGCCGGCGCTGTACGGCCACAGCGGCAGCGCGCCGACCAGCATCGCCAACAGGATCGTCAGGAGGACCGCCGCCGCGTATCGTGAAGGGCCGGCCGGCCCCGCGGGGCCGGCTACCAGTGGCGCACCGGCCCGCAATCGACGTGCACGAAATCGGACCGCGGGTAATAGCCGACGCCGCCGCTGCGCAGGCTCATCGCCGCGCCGCGCACACTCGTCAGATCACGCTGCTCGCACCGCAGGTCGATCGCCATGCCCTTGATGTGATAGCTGTTGGCGGCGACGCCGTTGCTCCGCAGGTAAAGCATATGGTTGGTGGCCGGCGAGCGGTAGCCGCACACCACCAGAAACGGATTATGGGTGTCAAGACGGGCGCGCAGCATGCCGAGCAGATCGAGGATCCCGGCGTTCATCGGCCGCACCTCGTTGGAATAATGGTCGCGCAGCACCCAGTTGATGTCGCGCACCGCCTCGCGGATGTAATGCCCATCGGCCCAGTAGACGGTGCGGACCCATTCACTGGTGTGGATGTTATAGAGCGACACCGATCTGGGCGCGAAGGAAACCGCTGATACGGGCCTGACAAACGCGACCGCCGTGGCAGCGACGGCGGCGCCGACGACCCGGCGCCGGGTCAGCAGAGAGCTTGCTTGCAATGACAGATCCCCCAGAAATCCCCGGAAGCGCCATAGCATCGCCGTGCCGCTCAAACAAGCCTGTTATGCGCAGAAGCGGCCGCGAATGCCTTGCGTTCCGCGATCTTTCCTGCGGAGGTTGATCCTGCCAGGGAGATCTTCAGCTGCGACGCGGGGCGAAGGTATCGTGCCGCGCTTCCGGCGACTGCCCGGCCGGGTGCAGACGCTGCCAGATCTCCGGATCGCGGTCGTAGACGTCGGGGACAAACGCGAGCGCACCATTCGCATCGAGAAACGCGGTCTGGTAGACGACAAAGACCGCTATCGGCGCCGGCAACTCGCGCCGATTGGTGTAGCCCACCGCGATTCCTCGATTGATCGCCGCAACCGGCTGCCCGAGCAGCAGTGCGGCCAACTCGCGCGGGTTCTGGACCCGCACGCAGCCATGGCTCTGGCGGCGATTGCTGCGCTTGAACAGGAACTTCTCCGGCGTATCGTGAAGATAGACCTCGAACCGGTCCGCCATCTCGAATTTGAGCCGACCGAGCGCGCTATAAGGCCCGGCCACCTGCTGGATCGCCCCGTTGCTGCGCCACACCATGTGATGCCGCCTCAGATAATCCGGGTCCTCGCTGAGCTTCGGCAGGATCTCCGACGAGGCGATCGACGACGGCACGTTCCACGGCGGATTGTACAGCACGCTGTCGATCGTGGTGTGGAACTCGGGGGTCTGTTTGTCGGTCTGGCCGACCACCACCCGCGTTGTGAACACCGGCTTGTCGCCCTGGTACAGCACGAGCTGCGCATTGGCGATATTCACCCACACCCGATCGGGCGGCAGGGTGCGCGGCAGCCAGCGCAGGCGCTCGAGGTTGACCTCGATCTCGCGCAGCCTCGCTTGGTCGTTGCCGTCGGCCACAGGGCGCGGCGCGGCGCCGGGCGGGCCCTCAAATGCCGTCGGCCCGCCCGCTGCGGCGGCGTGCCGGTAGCGCTGCAGCGCCTGTTGCAGCGCTATGTAGGCCGGCGACTGCGGCGCCAACGCCTCGATCACCGCCGCCGGATTTGGGCTGCCGATCGCGCGGTCGAGCACAGCGGCGACATCGATCGGTTGCGGCGTCAGATCCTCGTCGTCCATGCGGTCTTCGATCGGCAGCACGCCGCGGGCAAGCGCCTCGGCGAAACCGAGAAAGGCGTCCGACAGCAGCAATTCGCGGTCCACCGGCGACAGTGCCGCCGGATTGCGCAGCAGTGCGGCGTGAAAGAGGTTCGGATCGAGGCCGTGATCGCCGGCCCGCAGCACCGCGTCGAACAGCGCGGCCGCCTGCGCCTGGTGCGTCGGCCACACCGGCGCGTAATTGTGCGCCGCATAAAAGCGCCGCAGCAGGCCGCCGTGCAACCGCTCGCCGGCAATCACCAGCCCGCCGCTCGCAAGGCGTGTCGCGATCTCGCTGCCGACCGCGACCGGACCGCCGGCGGGCACCGGCGGCGCGGCGAACGGCTGCAGCGACGTCGGGATCAGCGCGGCCGCATCGTTTCCAGACCCCTGAGCCGATCCCTGGGCCGATGCCTGGGCCGACCCCTGGGCAGAGGCGTCAGCCGCCGCCAGCCCGACGGCCGCGGCGATCACGAAGGCGCTGCCGACGGCCCAAACGCACTGCCCGAACCGACGACGGATCGCGAACCCGGACAGTATGAACACGATATCCTCGTTGCTAATGCGGTTCAGCCGACGCCGCCCCTACCGCAGCATCGAAACGACGCGGCGACATGCGTCGTTCCCCCGCTCGCCGGGCGACAGCCAGCCGGCGGTGCCATCCGCAGCCCCACCGGAAACCTGAACGCGACTTGTTTCTGGAAGATTGATAACAGCAGGTTTGCTCCATCATTACGGATTTTGTGGCGCCGCTGCAATGTCCGATAGATTCCGACGACCCGGCCTGCTCTGCGCCGCCTAGGCGGCAGCGAATCGGCGATTGTGGCCAACTCGCCTACCGGATTGAGGACGGTCGACGGGTCGCCGGGTATTTTCCGATTCGTCAACCGCAAATTTATGCTGTAACATTTCGGTAAAACCGGGAGAAATCAGGGGGCGACAATGCGCGCTGGGGCATGTGCCGCGATTATTGCGGCTTCCATCTTGGCGAGCGGTACGGCTTTGGCGGCCTGCCCGGCGGGCAAGACGCGTCGCTGCGTCAATCTCGATCAGGTGCCGCAGATCTCGCAACAGATCGTCGCATCCGAGCCTGTTGCGGCGCGCGCCAAAGCAGCGCCGCTGTCGGAACCGAGCCCGGGCTATACCGGGGTGACCTTCGGCGCCGTGCCGAACTCGCGCCGGGCGCCCGAGGTCGGTTATCGCTGGGCCGTCAACTAGCCGAGTGCGCTGGGCCGCGGTCCGATATAGGCCGAAGAGGGGCGGATCAGGCGGCCCTCCCGTTGCTGCTCCATCGCGTGAGCGAGCCAACCGGCGCCGCGCGCCACCGCAAAAACCACAGTGAACGCGTCGCGCGGCAGGCCGACCGCGTCGAGCAGCAAGGCGGCATTGATCTCGACATTGGGCTGCAATGGCGGCCGGCCCGGTTTCAACCGGGCAAAGGCAGCGCCGACCGCCCCCTCGACCTCGGCGGCGAAGGCGAGTCGCCCGGCGCCGGGGCCGAGCTCGCCGGCCAAGCCCTGTAGCGCCACGCGCAACACCGCGGCACGCGGGTCGCCGCGACGAAACACCCGGTGCCCGAAGCCCATCAGCCGCGCCCCGGCGGCCAGCTTGTCCTCGGCCCAGGCTGCGACATCGCCGCTTGCCGCCGCCTCGTCGAGCATGTCGAGGGTCGGCCCCGGCGCGCCGCCGTGCAAAGGCCCCGTGAACGCGCAATAGGCGCCGGTCGCGGCCGCGACCAGCGACGCGCCGCTCGAGGCGATCACCCGCGCGGTGAAGGCCGAGGTGTTGAGGCCGTTATCGATGACCGCGGTGAAATAGGTGTCGAGCGCCGCCGCCATGACGGCCGCGCCAAGGACCGCCATCGAGCGCCCGTGCGCCATCCGCAAGAGGTCGGCGGCGGTGCCGAGTGCCGGGTCGGGGGCGAGCGGCGCCCCGCCGTCGCGGGTGCGCAGCAGCGCCGCGATCGCCACCGGCAGGGTGGCGAGGATCTCCGCCGGCGCGCTGTCCTCCGGCAGGCAGGCAAGGGCGAGCCGGACGCCTTCGACGAATGGGCGCCGCTGTCCCTGGCCAAGCCAGTCGCCGAGGCGGCTGAAGGCGAGCACGCGCCCGGCGCCGAGCCGGGCGCCGATTGCCTCGCGCCCCAGCCCCTCCCCGGCAAAGCCTTCCCAGAGCAGGCCGACGGCGCCCTCATAGCCGAACTCGGCGACGAGTTCCGGCAGCGTGTGGCCGCGCACCCACAGGATGCCGTGTTCGCCATCGCTGTGGCTCAGCACCGTTTCGGCGGCGACGAGCCCGGCAAGTCCGCTATCCATCGCCGGTGCCGCGCCGCTCACTCGCCAGCCAGCGCCGGGGCGATAACGCCCTGCGGCAAGTAATCCCCACACCGGCTCATCGGCGGCTTTCCTCCTGCTGCGGCACCGCACGCCGCTCACCAGACACTCTAGCACAGAAAGAGGAAAGCGACCGGCCGGGCGGCAACTGGCCGGGCGGCGGCTGCCTATTTTGCCGGTCCCGACGCGGTGGCCGCTTCGGCCGGCGCCTGCGCCACCCGATAATTGCGGTAGAGGGCGCGCCGCTTGTCACGCCAGGCGGCGCGTTCGACGCGGTCCATCGTGCCGTCATGGTCGGTGTCGATCTGGTCGAATCGCTGGCGGTAGCGGCGGTCGCGATCGGTCTCGGAGAGCCCGGCAAGCCAGTCGTAATAGGCCTTGACCTGAACGAGCCGGGCCTTTTGCGCCGCCCGGAGATCGCTTTTCGCCAGCTGAGCCGCCAGCTCGCCGCGCCGCCGCGCAGTGAAATCGTTCCGCCAGTCGCGGTATTGCTCAAAGGTGATCTTGGTGGGGTTGCCGGCGGTGGCGGCCGGCTGCGCCGCCTCGCCCGGCAGCCAGGACGTCGCGGCAATCACCGCGGCCACGACCAGGAGCAGCCAACGCATTGAATTCTCCCGTGCAAGTGGTAGAGCCCCGAGGAACAAAGAGAGAATATGAAGCGTGGCGAGTTGAGTCAACGAAATATGTTCATGTTTTGGTCGGAGATGATCGCTTGCCTCGGCCGCCTCGGGATGGCACAAGCGCGCGCAACGTAGCGGCGGTCCGGGCGCGTCCGGGGGGCGTCCGGGGGCGCCGGCGGAGGAGCGGGGGATGCCGGATTTCGCGATCGAGCGGCGCTGCGCCGGGGTCGTCTGCGGCGTCGATGAGGCCGGGCGGGGACCGCTCGCCGGCCCGGTCGTCGCCGCCGCGGTGATCATCGACCGGCGACGCTTTCGCGGCGAATTGCGCCAGCGGCTCGACGATTCGAAGGCGCTGCCGCCGGAGTTGCGGGAACGCTGCTATCGCGCCCTGTTTGCCTGCGCCCGCATTGGCGTCGGTGCGGCGAGCGCGCGCGAGATCGACCGGATCAACATTCTGCGCGCCAGCCTGCTCGCGATGCGGCGGGCGGTCGCGGCGCTCGCCATCGACCTCGCCTCGCCGCCCGACATCGCGCTGGTCGACGGCAATGTCGCCCCGCCGCTGCCGTGTGCGGTGCGCACCGTCGTCAAGGGCGACGCGCTGAGCTTCTCGATCGCCGCCGCCTCGGTGGTCGCCAAGGTCACCCGCGACCGAATCATGCAGGCCCTGGCGCGGCGCTATCCCGGCTATGGCTGGGAAACCAATGTCGGCTACGGGACCGCGGCGCATTGCGACGGGCTGCGCCGGCTCGGCGTCACGCCGCATCACCGCCGCTCGTTCGAGCCGGTTCGCCTGGCGATTTCAGAACCGGCCGACCTGTTCGCGCGGTTGCACCCCGGCCCGGCCGCCGCGGCGGGGCGACCCGGGGCGGCGGCGTAATTGACGCTGGCGCCGGCGGCGCCCACAGTTCGCGCCATGGGCGAGGCGGGGGCGCTGCCGGGCGATGCTGTGCTGCAAGGCGACTGCCTGGCGGCGATGGCTGGCCTGCCGGCGGCGTCGGTCGATCTCGTCTTTGCCGACCCGCCCTATAATCTGCAGTTGAGGGGCGATCTGCACCGCCCCGACAACAGCCGGGTCGACGGGGTCGAGGAGGCGTGGGACCGGTTCGCCGGGTTTGCCGAATACGACAGCTTCACCCGCGCCTGGCTTGCCGCCTGTCGCCGCGTGCTGAAGCCCAATGGCGCGTTGTGGGTCATCGGCACCTACCACAATATCTTCCGGATCGGCGCGACGTTGCAGGATCTTGGCTTTTGGATCCTCAACGACGTGGTGTGGCGCAAGACCAACCCGATGCCCAATTTCCGCGGCCGACGCTTTACCAATGCGCACGAGACGTTGCTCTGGTGCGCCCATTCGCGCGCGGCGCGCTATACCTTCAACTACGAGGCGATGAAGGCGCTGAACGAGGAATTGCAGATGCGCAGCGACTGGCTGATCCCGCTCTGCGGCGGTCCCGAGCGGCTGCGCGACGACGACGGCCGCAAGGCGCATCCAACGCAGAAGCCGGAGGCGCTGCTGCATCGCGTGCTGCTCGCTTCGACCCGGCCGGGCGACATCGTGCTCGACCCGTTTTTCGGCACCGGCACGACCGGTGCCGTCGCCAAGCGGCTCGGGCGCCGCTGCATCGGCATCGAGCAGGACCCCGACTACGTCGCGCTGGCGCGCCGCCGCATCGCGGCAGTGCGGCGCTCGCCCGCGGAAGCCGTGGCGCTCGAATCGCGGCGCGAGGCGGCGCGCATCCCGTTCGGCAGCCTGGTCGAGCGCGGCTTGCTGGAGCCGGGCGAGGTGCTGGTCGATGCGCGGCGGCGCTTTGCCGCGCGGGTGCGTGCCGACGGCAGCCTGATCTCGGCCGAGCACCGCGGCTCCATCCATTTCGTCGCCGCCCAGCTGCAGGGCGCGCCGACCTGCAACGGCTGGGCCTTCTGGCACGTTGAGCGCAAGGGCCAATTGGTGCTGATCGACGACCTTCGCCGGCAGCTGCGCAGCCAAATCGCCTGACCGCGAACCGCCTATTGGGAGGCGCCATGCCCTACGATCGCAACAACGTCTTCGCCCGCATCCTGCGCGGCGAACTGCCGTGCACCAAGGTCTACGAAAGCCCGCATGTGCTGGCGTTTCGCGACATCAACCCGCAGGCGCCGACCCACATCGTCGTGATCCCCAAGGGCGAATACGTCTCGGCCGACGATTTTTCGGCAAACGCCACTGATGCGGAACTGGCCGCGTTCATGCGGGCGATCGGCCAGATCGCGCATCAGGAGGGCGTCGCCGACGGCGGCTACCGCATCCTGGCCAACCACGGCGCGGCGGCCCACCAGGAGGTGCCGCATTTCCACCTGCACCTGTTCGGCGGCCGTGACCTCGGCCCGATGCTGCGCGGCCCGCGCTGACGCCCGATCACCCGCGCCGGTCAGTGTGCGTTCTGCCAGACCTGGACGGCCGCCGGCGGCAGCTTGTCCATGTGCTTGAGGAACAGCGCGAGGGTCCAAATCTGCTGATCGTTCAGCGTCCGCTCCCAGGCCGGCATGCCGGTCCAGCGGATGCCATGCTTGACCTTCCAGAAGGTCCAGCCCTCGGGATCGTCCTCGACGCCGTCGGTGGCGAGCTGCGGCGGCCGCGGGTTTTCGCCTTTCGCCACCGGCGAGGCCGAGGCGTCGCCCTTGGCGGTGCCGTGGCAGATCGAGCAATGGGTCGTGTAAAGCTGAATGCCGGCGATCAGGTTGGCGTCGCTCAGCGCGACCGGGTTGGGTCCTTTGGGTGCCTCGCGTTCGAGGCTCGCGCGCAATGCCGTCTTCGCCGCCCAGATCTCCAGCCCAACCGGAGCCGCGTCGGCGCCGATCGGCAGCAAGCCGTTGCTCAGGAACAGGTAGCCGGCCCCCACCACCACGACAACAGTCGCCAGGAAGCCGAGAATAAAGCCTCTCATCAGGTCCTCCCGCGGGCCAGGTCAAACAGCGGCAGCAAGGTCGGGAAGGTCGGGTAATGCCCGGCCGCGATCTCGGCGCGGCTGACCCAGGCGACCGCGGCGGCATCGTCGGCCGCCTCGCCCTCGCCGGAGCGCCAGATGCCGCGCACTGCTATCAACGTGTAATGGTATTGGACGCGCCCCTCCGCGTCTCTATGGATTGCATCGTGAACGTCAAGGATGCCGGCGGGTTCCGCGATAATGCCGGTTTCTTCCTGCAATTCGCGCATCGCCCCCTCCCCGACCGTCTCGCCGAGTTCGAGGACGCCGCCGGGAAAACCCCAGCGCCCGGCATTGGGCTGCTGCGCGCGCTGCACGATCAGGGCGCGCGTCTCAAGCGCCATTGGGCGCATGACGACGGCCAGCACGGCGACGATCGGCCGCTCGGGATAGCGCCGAGCGGCGCGCCGCTCGGCGAGACGGGCGGCGGTGTCGTCCGCCGCCTCGTCCGCCGCCGCGCCCTCGCTCACTCGGCGGCGGCCCGCGGCTCGCCGTGCTCGTCGCGGTAGATCTCGGCGCCCTGGTCGAGAAACTCCTTCGACTTCTCCGCCATGCCCGATTTGGCGTAGTCGCGGATCTCCTGGGTGATCTGCATCGAGCAGAATTTGGGGCCGCACATCGAGCAGAAATGCGCCAGCTTGGCGCCGTCGGCCGGCAGGGTCTGGTCGTGGAACTTCTCGGCCGTCTCGGGGTCCAATGACAGGTTGAACTGGTCGCGCCAGCGGAACTCGAAGCGGGCCCGCGACAGGGCATCGTCGCGCTCGCGCGCCGCCGGGTGGCCCTTGGCGAGATCGGCGGCGTGGGCGGCGATCTTGTAGGTGATGACGCCGACCTTGACATCGTCGCGATCGGGCAGCCCGAGATGTTCCTTCGGCGTCACGTAGCAAAGCAGCGCCGTGCCGAACCAGCCGATCATCGCCGCGCCGATGCCCGACGTGATGTGGTCGTAGCCGGGCGCGACGTCGGTGACCAGAGGCCCGAGTGTATAAAACGGCGCCTCGCCGCACTCCTCGAGCTGCTTGTCCATGTTGATTTTGATCTTGTGCATCGGCACGTGGCCGGGGCCTTCGATCATCACCTGGACGTCGTCTTCCCAGGCAAGCTTGGTCAATTCGCCCAGGGTCTCGAGTTCGGCAAACTGGGCGCGATCATTGGCGTCGGCATTGGAGCCGGGCCGCAGGCCGTCGCCGAACGAATAGCTGACATCGTAGGCCCGCATGATCTCGTTGATCTCGCGGATATGGGTGTAGAGGAAGTTCTCGCGGTGATGCGCCAGGCACCATTTCGCCATGATCGAGCCGCCGCGCGAGACGATGCCGGTGACCCTGGACGCGGTCAGCGGAATGTAGGCGAGGCGCACGCCGGCGTGGATCGTGAAATAATCGACCCCCTGCTCGGCCTGCTCGATGAGGGTGTCGCGGAACAATTCCCAGGTCAGGTCCTCGGCCTTGCCGCCGACCTTTTCGAGCGCCTGATAGATCGGCACGGTGCCGATCGGCACCGGCGAATTCCTGATGATCCATTCGCGGATCGTGTGGATGTTGCGCCCTGTGGACAGGTCCATCACGGTGTCGGCGCCCCAGCGCGTCGCCCACACCATCTTGTCGACCTCCTCGGCGACCCCCGAGGTAACGATCGAATTGCCGATATTGGCGTTGATCTTCACCAGGAAATTGCGGCCGATGATCATCGGCTCCGATTCCGGGTGGTTGACGTTGTTGGGGATGATGGCGCGGCCGCGCGCGATCTCGTCGCGGACGAATTCGGGCGTCACATGGTCGGGGATGCTGGCGCCGAACGAATTGCCCTCGTCGACCCGCTTGGCGGCCTCGTCGCGGCCGAGATTTTCGCGGATCGCGACATATTCCATCTCGGGCGTGACGATGCCGCGGCGCGCGTAGGCGATCTGGGTCACCGCCGCGCCGGGCCTGGCGCGCAGCACGGTGCGGGCGGCGCGGTCGAACACCGGGACGCCGCTCGCCTCGCCGCGCCTGAGGCCGTTGTCTTCGGGTGCGATCGCGCGGCCGGGGACCGCCTCGACATCGCCGCGCGCCAGGATCCACGGCCGCCGCAATTCGCCGAGTCCGCGATCGATGTCGGTCACGGCGGCGGGGTCGGAATAGGGGCCGGAGGTGTCATAGACGCGCACCGCCGGCTCGCCGGCGGAGGCTTCGAGGTCAATCTCGCGCATCGCGACGCGGATGTCGGCGTGGCGGCGTCCGGCCACATGGAGCTTGCGCGAGGCGGGAAACGCGCCGGTAGTGACACGCGGCTCCGCGCTCTTCGCGGTCGGCGCTGCGGTCGAGAGGGGAGCGGAATCGGGCATGGTGGCGACCTCCGTTAAGGCAACCCGGATCGATCGCGATGTGGGGAGTCGGCCACCGCCGAAGCGCTTCCTGTCCCTACGCCGGCACGACCCGGATCAGGTTCGAAGGGTTTTCCGCGGCTCCAGCGGTCTCTCAGCCCCTTCGCCGGGGCACCCCTTGGATGATCAAATTATCCGCGGACTCTCGCCCCGCCGTCAAGCGCCGCGGCGTGGACCCGCGTTGCGGCGACGCTGCGGCCCGCCGCCCGACGCAGGCGGCGCCTTCAGTCCGCGGCCGGCTCGTCGTCTTCGTCGCGCTCCCGCAGCGGATCGATGCCGGCAGCCTGCATTTTCGCGCTGTCCTGCGACTGGGCGACATTCGCGGTGACCACGACGCCGACTTCAGGATGCAGCATGACCCTGACCGGATGCAGCCCCAGCGTCTTGATCGGGCGTTCGAGCACGATCTGGCGCTTGTCGACCGTGAAGCCGGCAGCGGTGATCGCATCGGAGATGTCGCGCGCCGCCACCGAACCGTAGAGCTGACCGCTCTCCCCGGCCTGGCGGATCACGACGACGCTCAACCCTTCGAGCGTCTGGGCGACCTCGCCGGCCTCCGACTTGCGGTGCAGATTATTGACTTCGAGCTGGGCGCGCTGCGTCTCGAAATAGGCGCGGTTTTCCTTGGTGGCGCGCATCGCCTTCTTCTGCGGCAACAGGTAGTTGCGCGCGTAGCCGGGCTTGACCTTGACGACCTGGCCCATCTGGCCGAGGTTCTCGACCCGTTCCAGCAGAATGAGATCAACCATCGATACCTTCTCCGTGAGGTGCGAGGCGGTGCCGCAGCCCGAGCCAGCTTTCGAGCAGCCCGAGAATGGCAAGCGCCAGGAACGGCCAGCCGAACAGGCCGGCCATCGTATAGAAACCGACCAGCGCCAATGCCGGGTTCGGCAGCCGCCGCACCGCGGCGTGCAGCACGGCGAGCCCCGCCAGGCATAGCGGCACCGACAGCGCGATCATCACGTTGATGCCGACGAAGCGCGCCGCGCCGCCGAACACCGTTGCCGCGGCGGCCAGCCCGAGCGCCGCCGGCACCCAGCGCGGCAGACCGAGCCCTGCCAGATCGGGCGAGGGCCGCCAGTTTGCACCAAAGCGCGCCAGCACCCCTTGCGCGAGCGCCGCGTTGGCGACCGCCATCATCATCCACGAGGCGGCGACGACACCGGGAATCACCAGCGCGAGCGTTGCGACGACGGCCTCGCGGTTGGGCAGCGGCCCCACGACGACGCGGTCGAGGAGGTGGGACACCACAGCGCGCAGCGCCACGTGCAACGCTTGCGGGCCGCCGAACAGCACCAGCGCCACCGCCATTCCTACGAGGGCCAACGCCGTCAGCCATCCGGTCAGCAGCCCCGGCGGATACCAGGCGATCGTCGCGTCGCTGCGGCGGCGCGCCAGCAGCGCCTGGCGCACCAGGATCACCACCGGCACAGCGTTCATCGCAACAAACAAGGCCGCCCCCAACAGATCGCTCGCCGCCAGCAGCACCAGCGAGCCGGCCATCCCGGCCAGCACCGCCGCGCCGGGACCGAGCCACAGCCCGGCGACAAACAGCGGCAACTGGGTCAGGTAGACGAGGATCAGCGCGCCCGGCGTGCCAAACATCACCGCCAGATAGAAGCAGGCGCCACTGGCACCGCAGGCGATCGCTATGGCGGCGGTGGCGAGCCGGCTCATCCGCGCCCGCTTTCGATCCGCCGCCGGCCTCGCCTACTTCACCACATAGGGAAGCAGGCCGAGGAACCGCGCCCGCTTGATCGCCCGCGCCAACTCGCGCTGCTTCTGGGTCGAGACCGCGGTGATGCGGCTCGGCACGATCTTGCCGCGCTCCGAGACGAAACGCTGCAACAGCCGCACGTCCTTGTAATCGATCTTCGGCGCGTTCGGACCCGAGAACGGGCAGGATTTGCGCCGGCGGAAGAATGGCCGGCGGGCCGCCGCAGCGGCGCCGCGCGCCGCGCCCGCGCCGGTCTGGCTTTCCATCTAGGCCTCCACCGGTTCGGCCGGGGCAGTAGCAAGGGCAGCGGCCGGGGCGGTGATCGGCGCCGGCGCTTCGGCGTCGCGTCCCTCGTAGCGATCGCGGTCGCGGTCGCTACGGCGCGGCCGGTCCTCGCGGCTGCCGCGGTTCTGCATGACGGGCGACGGTCCCTCTTCGAGCTGATCGACCCGCAGGGTCAGGTAGCGCAAGACGTCCTCGCTGATCCGCATCGTGCGCTCGAGCTCGGCGATCGCCGGCGCCGGCGCCTCGATGTTGAACAGCACGTAATGGCCTTTGCGGTTCTTGTTCATGCGGAAGGCGAGGTTGCGCAGGCCCCAGTATTCGCGCTTTTTGACTTCGCCGCCCTGGTCGGCGATCAGCTGGGTGAAGCCGTCGGCCAGCGCCTCGACCTGGGCGCCGGAAACATCCTGGCGCGCGATAAACACATTTTCGTATAGCGGCATTGCAACGCATTCCCTTATGGCTGTGGTGACCCGGAGCGAACCCGCCGGCCGGGTCGAGCCGGCGCGGATCCGTAGTCCCGTGCCGGCAAGGGGAGCGGCGCACTATAGCCAAACCGGCCGGCGGCGCAACGCTTCCCGCGTCGCGCCGGGCGCGCCATCCAGAGACGATGCGGCAGGCCGGGCGGGAGACCCGCCTCGGCGGGGCTACGCCCGGACCTGGACGCCCTTTTCTTCAAGCAGCTGTTTCAGCTCGCCGGTCTCGAACATCTCGCGGACGATATCGCAGCCGCCGACGAACTCGCCTTTGACATAGAGCTGCGGAATGGTCGGCCAGGTCGAGAATTCCTTGATGCCCTGGCGCACCGAGGCGTCCGCCAGGACGTCGATGCCTTTGAACTTGACCCCCAGATGGCTGAGGATCTGCACCACGGCCGCCGAGAAGCCGCATTGCGGAAACACCGGGGTGCCCTTCATGAAGAGCACGACGGGGGCCTCGCCGATCTTCTGGCGGATGCGATCTTGTACGGTGATGTCCATCCTTTGGTTCCTCAGGTCCGGTTGCTTGTCGTCAATCGTGGTTTCAGCGCCTCAATCCTCGGGTGCGCTCGTCTGCAAGGCGAGTGCGTGCAGCTCGTTGCCCATGCGGCCGCGCAACGCCTGGTACACCAGCTGGTGCTGCTGCACCCGGCTCTTGCCGCGGAAGGCGCCGGACACGACGTGGGCGGCGTAGTGGTCGCCATCGCCGCGCAAATCCTCGATCGACACGACGGCGTCGGGCAGGCTTTCCTTGATCAGCCGCTCGATCGTTGCCGCGTCCATCGCCATCGCCGGCTCCTCTGTCAGCTCTGCGCCATATACCGCGGCAGCCAAGCCTCGTTCGCGGCTTTGAGTTGCGCGACCGATATGGCACCGGCGCCGGGGAGTGTCAACGCGGCGCCGCCAACCGTGCCGATGCGCCGAACCGGCACGCCGGCCGCCGACGCCGCCAATTGCACCGCCGCTGCGGCATCGCTTGCGATCAGGTAGCGCGCCTGGTCCTCGCCGAACAGCCAGGCCTGCGCCGGTATATCGGCCGGCGGCGGATCGAGCGTCACACCTCGTTCGCCGGCCATCGCCATCTCGGCGACCGCCACCAGCACGCCGCCGTCGGCCACGTCGTGGCAGGCGGCGACCAGTCCCTGCTCGATCAGGCGGCGCACAAAGTCGCCGTTGCGGCGCTCGGCGGCGAGATCGACCGGCGGCGGGGCGCCGTCTTCGCGGCCTTCGATCTCGCGCAGGTAGAGCGAGGCGCCGAGATGGCCGTGCGTGTCGCCGATCAGCATCAGAGCATCGCCGTCGCGCTGCAGCGCCAGATCGACCGCGCGATGCGCGTCGGCCAGCAGCCCGACGCCGCCGATCACCGGGGCCGGCCAGATCGCATTGCCGCTCGTCTCGTTGTAGAGCGAGACGTTGCCCGAGACGACCGGGTAGTCGAGCGCCAGACAGGCCGCGCGGATGCCTTCGATCGCGCCGACGAACTCGCCCATGATCTCGGGTTTTTCGGGGTTGCCGAAATTCATGTTGTCGGTCAGTGCCAGCGGCAATGCCCCGACCGCGGTCAGGTTGCGCCAGCTCTCCGCCACCGCCTGCGCGCCGCCGCGGACGGGATCGGCGCGGCAATAGCGCGGCGTCACATCGGTGGCGAGCGCCAGCGCCTTGCCATTTTCGGCAATGCGGATGACGGCGGCATCGCCGCCCGGCCGCCTGACCGTGTTGCCCTGGACGAGATGGTCGTACTGCTCCCAGATCCAGCGCTTCGAGGCGAGGTCGGGGCAGCCGACGAGACGCGAGAGGCAATCGAGCGGGTCGCGCGCGGGCAGGCCGGCGGCGTCGATCCCGGGTAGCGGCGGGCGCCGCGCCCACGGGCGTTCGTAGAGCGGCGCCTCGCTGACCAGCGGCTCGACCGGGATGTCGGCGGCGACCGCGCCCGCCATGCGCAACACCAGGCGGCCGGTTTCGGTGACCTCGCCGATCACCGCGAAATCCAATTCCCATTTGTCGAAAACCCGGCGCGCCTCGGCTTCGCTGCCCGGCGCCAGGACCATCAGCATCCGTTCCTGGCTTTCGCTGAGCATGATCTCGTAGGGCGTCATGCCACTTTCGCGCAGCGGCACATGGTCGAGATCGAGCGTGATGCCGAGCCCGCCCTTGCCGGCCATCTCGACCGCCGAGGACGTGAGCCCGGCCGCCCCCATGTCCTGGATCGCGACGATCGCGTCCCCCTGCATCAGTTCGAGGCACGCTTCGATCAACAGCTTCTCGGTGAACGGATCGCCGACCTGCACGGTCGGCCGCTTCTCGCCGGCGTCCTCGGCGCCAAACTCGGCCGAGGCCATCGTCGCGCCGTGAATGCCGTCGCGCCCGGTCTTGGCGCCGACATAGATGACCAGATTACCCGGCCCGGCCGCCGCCGAATAGAAGATCCGGTCGGCGCGCGCCAGGCCGACGCACATCGCATTGACCAGGATGTTGCCGTTGTAGGACGAGTGGAACTGGCATTCGCCGCCGACCGTCGGCACCCCGACGCAATTGCCGTAGCCGCCGATGCCGCCGACGACGCCGGCGACGAGATGCCGGGTTTTCGGGTGGTCCGGGCTGCCGAAGCGCAATGAGTTGAGCAGCGCAACGGGGCGCGCGCCCATCGTGAACACATCGCGCATGATGCCGCCGACCCCGGTCGCCGCGCCCTGGTAGGGCTCGATGAACGAGGGGTGGTTGTGGCTCTCGATCTTGAAGACGACGGCGTCGCCATCGCCGATATCAATGATTCCGGCATTCTCGCCGGGGCCGCAGATGACGCCCGGCCCCGTGGTCGGCAGCGTCTTCAGCCAGATTTTCGACGATTTGTACGAGCAATGCTCGCTCCACATCACCGAGAAGATGCCGAGTTCGGTCAGGTTCGGGGGGCGCCCAAGGATCGCGCAGGCGCGCGCGAATTCGTCGGCACTGAGCCCCATTTCGGCGACCAGAGCCGGGGTGACGTTGCTGCCGCTGATCATCGCGTGCAACTCTCTGTTCGTCGTCCCCGCGCAAGCGGGGACCCAGGACAACGGT
>DATLRS010000080.1:0-5393 GCA_035534535.1 Allostellaceae bacterium
GAGACGACGCCGCAGGCGCTCGCCGGGCACGCGATCGCCGAGGCGGTGAAGCGGGCAGGGGTGGCGCCCGCCGAGATCGACGACGTGATCCTCGGCGCAGCGATCCAGGCCGGCGCACAGGGCTTCAACGTCGCGCGCCAGAGCGCCTTGCGCGCCGGCTTGCCCGACAGCGTGCCGGCGATGTCGCTCGACCGGCAATGTTCCTCGGGGATGATGGCGATCGCCACGGCCGCCAAGGAGATCATCGACGACGGCATGCAGATCGCAGTGGGCGGCGGCGTCGAATCGGTGTCGTTCGTGCAGGGCGACAAGATGATCCGCACCCGCGGCGACGATCCCGAACTGATGGCCCATATCCCGGCCCTCTACATGGCGATGATCGAGACCGCCGAAATCGTCGCCGAGCGCTATCATGTCTCGCGCGAGGCGCAGGACGAATACGCGCTGCGCTCGCAGCAGCGCACCGCCGCGGCGCAGCAGGCCGGCCGCTTCGACGACGAGATCGTGCCGCTGCCCTCGGTGATGAGCGTCGTCGATCGCGCCAGCGGCGAGAAATCGGAAAAATCGGTGACGCTCGGCAAGGACGAAGGCAACCGCCCCGACACCAATCTGGAGGGCCTGGCCGGGCTGAAGCCGGTGTTCAAGGACGGCCAGCAGGTCAAGGAGGGCCGCTACATCACCGCCGGCAACGCCTCGCAATTGTCGGACGGCGCCTCGGCGGCCGTCCTGATGGAGGAGAGCGAGGCCTCGCGCCGCGGCCTCATGCCGCTCGGCATCTACCGCGGCATCGCGGTTGCCGGCTGCGCCCCCGACGAGATGGGCATCGGCCCGGTCTTTGCCGTGCCCAAGCTATTGAAGCAGCACGGGCTGCGGGTCGAGGACATCGATCTGTGGGAACTGAACGAGGCGTTCGCCTGCCAGGTCATCTATTGCCGCGACCGGCTCGGCATCCCGCATGACAAGCTGAATGTGAACGGCGGCGCGATCTCGATCGGCCATCCCTACGGCATGTCGGGGGCGCGCATGGTCGGGCACGCGCTGATCGAGGGGAAGCGACGCGGCGCCAGGCTCGTCGTCTGCACGATGTGCATCGGCGGCGGCATGGGCGCGGCGGGGCTGTTCGAGGTGGCGTGAGCCGCGCTACCTAAGGAGCCGCGAGGAACGGCTCGACCAGATCGAGAAACGCCTGCGGCTGCTCGACATGCAGCCAGTGGCCGGCCGCGGCGATGCGGGCGATGCGGGCCTTGGGAAAGAGGCGGCGGACCGCCGGCTCGTGCTCGGGGCGCAGATAGTCCGAACGCCCGCCGGCGACGAACAAGGCCGGACCGGGATAGCGGCTGCCGGCCGGAAAAATCGAAAAGCCGGCGAGCGATGGCATCGCCTGCGCGATCGCCGCGAGGTTGAGGCGCCAGCGCGCCCCGCCCTCCGCGAGGACAAGGTTCTGCAGCAGAAAGGCGCGCTCGGCAGCATCCGGGACGGCGGGCGCCAGCCGCGCGTCGGCCGTGCCCCGCCGCTCGATGCCGGCGAGGTCGAGGGCGCGCATCGCCTCGACATAGCCGAGATGGTGCGGCGGATGGGCGAGCGGCGCGATGTCGACCACGACCAGCCGCGCGACCGCCTCGGCGTGCAAGAGCGCCAGCACCATCGCCGCCTTGCCGCCCATGCTGTGCCCGATGAGCCCAAACCGGCGATGGCCGAGCGCCTCCAGCGTCGCGCGCACGTCGTCGGCCATCGCGCCATAGTCCATCGCGTCGGCCCACGGCGAGGCGCCGTGGTTGCGCAGGTCGAGCGCGATCACGCGGTGATGCGCGGCGAGGCGCTGCGCCACCTCGGCCCAGTTCCGTGCCGCGCCGAACAGCCCGTGCAAGATCGCCAGCGGCGGGCCCTCGCCATATTCGACCGCGGCCAGTCGCAGCGTCATTCGCCATCTCCCGCCAGCGTCGCCCGGATCGCCTCCGGTCGCGACCGCGGTCGCGGCGAAATGGCGCGGTACGCGGCATTAACCAATTATCCGAGTGAAATTTCGTCGAAAATTCGTGTTTTCGCCCCATCTTGGCCCCACCTTGATAGCACAAGCCACCATGGCGGTTGTTACCGACCACCCAGGATCCCACCGCGACAAGCGATCCGAGAACGGGAGAAGCGTCGCTTCGTGAAAGCTTCGCACACTGATTATAGGACCTTACGGTGTTTGACTTCGACTCTGGCGCCGCGCCAGCTGCTTCGCCGATTGCCGAACTTGCCGCCGACCCGGATGCGCCGCGCTGGGCGCGCGACTGCGCCTGGGTCCCGGGTACCGGTCATTGCCGCAACCGTCCGTGCCTGTCCGCCTGCCTGTTCCGCGCGCCGCGCGAAGCGGAGGCGGCGCGGGTGATCGAGGCGCGCCGGCGCCGCCGGCCGGCGCAACCTTCTCCGGTCGACAGGGCGGTGCGGCAGCTCTAGCAGCGGCCGGTCAGGTCTCGCCGGGCTCGGTCTCGTCCTCGGGGTTCTCTTCGGTTTCGACGCGATAGAGGCCGTTGAGCCAGCGGCCGAGATCGATATCGGCGCAGCGCCCCGAGCAGAACGGCTGATGCCGCGGCACCGCCGGCTTGCCGCAGGTCGGGCAGCGCCGCCGGCCGGTCGGGATCGGCGTTACGGGACCAGGGGCGCTGCCGGCGGCACTGCCTTTCGCCATCCGCCCGATATCCTCCTACAGCGGTACGATGTCAAAGGGCGGCGCGTCGCTGCCCGGCGCGACCGCGACCAGCACCCCTCGCCCGAGCCGGGTTTCGAGCGCGCCCAGCCCCGAAGCGGCGGGGCCGTGCAGCGCCGCGGCGATATCGGCGGCGACGACCAGCCGCCAATTCGCCGCCGGCCGGGCGCGCGCTTCGCGGTACAGCAGACGCAACGCCTCGAACGCCAGGGTGGCGGCGCTCTTGCCCAGGCTCTGCGGGACCAGCATCGCGGCGCTGAGCGGGCGGCAACGGCGCGGCCGGACGATTTCGAGATGGCCGAGGCGGCTCCAGCCGAGCACCTGCGGCTGCGCCGGGTCGTCCCGCAGCGCATCGGCGAGCGCCCGCTGCACCCGCTCGCGCGCCCGGCGCCCGTCGAGCGCGGCAAAGTCGATGACGATGCCGCCGCCGAGCTGGCGCAGTCGCAGCTGGCGCGCGATCGCCGCCGCCGCCTCCAGGTTGGTCGCCAGCGCGGCGCGGTCGGCCGTGCCGGCCTGCGGCGTTCCGGTGTCGACATCGATCAGCACCGCGGCGCGGCTTTCCTCGATGTGGAGGCTGCCGCCGCCGGGCAATGCCAGGGTCGGCGCCAGCGCCGCCTCGAACAGGGCGTCGAGATCGGCCGGCCAGTCGGCGGCGGCGCGATGCGCGACAGCGGCATCGGCGAAGGCGGCGCGCAATTCCGGCAACACCGCCTGATCGTCGGCGAGCACCCGCTCCGGCAGGCCCGGCAGGCGCAGCGCCAGCGACGCGGCAAAGCCCGGCATCGGGTCGAGCTGGACCGGCGGGTCGAGCCGGGCCGCCCGCTCGGCGAGGCGGTCGCGATCATCGCGCAGCGTGAGCAGCGCCCCCTTGTCGCTCTGCGCCTCGCGGCGGATCCGGACCACCACGCGCGCTCCCTCGGTCAGTTCGGTTGGGAGGCGCGGCCCGGAAGCGGCGGCGTGGCGGATCGGCAGAAACCCCGGCCGCTCCTCGCCGATATCGACGAAGGCCGCAGCGAGCCCGGCGGCCAGCCGCACCACCCGCCCGAGCTGGATGCTGCCGGCCGGGCGAGTGTCGCCGCGCTCGACATGCAGTTCGACGGCGAGACCATCCTCCAGCCAGACGGCGCGCCACTCGCCGGGGCCGGCGGCGATCAGCAGCTCGCGGGGCAATGCGGGCGATAGCCGCGGCCGGCGAGCAGCTGCGCCGTCTCGCACAGCGGCAGGCCGACGACATTCGAATAGGAGCCGGCGAGCCACGGAATAAAGGCGGCGGCGCGGCCCTGGATCGCATAGCCGCCGGCCTTGCCATGCCATTCCCCGCTGTGCAGATAGGCGGCGAGCTCAGCGTCGCTCAGGCGCTTGAAGGCGACCTGGCTGACAACCCGGCGGAGCGACATCTCGCCGCTCGGCGCGATCACCGCGACCCCGCCATAAACCCGGTGCCGGCGGCCGGACAGCAGCGCGAGACAGGCGCGCGCCGTGCCCTCGTCCTCGGCCTTGGGCAGGATGCGGCGGCCGCAAGCGACGATCGTGTCGGCGGCCAGGATGAAGGCGCCGTCATGGCGCGGCTGCACCGCTCGCGCCTTGGCCTCGGCCAGCCGCATGACATGGCCCGCCGGCAGTTCGTCCTTGGCCGGCGTCTCATCGATATCGGCGGGATCGACGCGGTCGGGCTCGATGCCGATCTGCCGCAACAGATCGAGCCGGCGAGGCGAGGCCGAGGCGAGCACCAGAATGGGCATCGTTTCGCGCGCCGTATTAAGTGGGCGTCATGGTTTAATAGTAATTGCTAGCTTCCCGCTAATATAAAGGGTAATAAGGCTTCCCATTATTACAACTAAAAAACCGAAAACCCAAAGAACACCCCGGACAAAAGAAATTTGATGGCGCACGGCATCTATTTTTTCACCCTGTCCTGCGACATCTGTAATTAGCCTGTCGGTCTTTGCGCCGATCTCGGCCACAAGCTTTTGTAACTCCATAACCACTTGAAGCGTGAAACTGTGATCAAGCATCGCCGGCGGCGGCGGGACATTTGCAAATTGCGTCGGCGGTTGTTGTTCTGTCAAAGGGTCGGGGCGTCCCCGTCCGGCGTCAGCCATCCGGAGGTTTTTCTAATTTTGCTTTCATCCAATCCCATACTGGGGTCGGCGCGCGTCCATAATAAGAAGTTATTGCGAAAATGACTGCAATACCGACAGGAGTTGCTTGACGATTATTTGGATCTGTAACGCCGATTTTAGCACTCACGTCCATCGCAGTGCCAGCCGCAGAAACCAACCATTGAGTATCATTCAACGCTAAATGTTCATCTGGGTAAGCGGACTTAATCGCCGCGACGAGTTGCGGCTGGGGGGTCGGCAACAGGATCGCGAAAATCGTCATGGGCGCACTATGCCGTCGTCCGGCTCCGCTGCCAATAGTCGTAGAAATCGACGCTCGCCTCGTTGCGCACGGTAAGCGCCACCATTCGACCAACCTGGACGCGCCTCGGCTCGCGGCGATGATCCTTGCGCCACGCCGCCTCTCGAGCGAACCACAACGTGACGGCTAGGGTGCTACGCGCGCAGATGCAGCACGCAGATCAGCGTGAACAGGCGGCGCGCCGTATCATGGTCGATCGCCACCTTGCCGGCCAGCCGTTCGATCAACAGCGCCGCGCCCTCGTCATGCAGCGAGCGGCGGCCGACATCGATTGCCT
>DATLRS010000081.1:0-9525 GCA_035534535.1 Allostellaceae bacterium
GTGGTCGTGACGCGCGAGTTTTTGCACGAGGCCGAGGTGCAGCGCGCCGCACTCGGCATGCCGGATCTGCTGCCGGTGGTGATCGACCATCCGCTCAGCACGATCTCGGATTCCGAGATCGACGCCCGCGCCGCCCAGGCGGCCGAGCAGGCGGCAGGCATCTGGCTGGGCAGGAAGCCATGAGCGAACCCTTCGACCGGCAGCAGCATCGCTTTCCCGAAAGCCGCTGGTTTGACGACCTCGCGGTCGGCGAGCGCTTCTACATTCCGAGCCGCACCGTTACCGAGGCCAATTTCGCGGCGTTCCAGACCGTCTCGGGCGACAATCACCCGATCCATTACGACATCGAATACTGCCGCGAGCGGGGCCACCCCGGGCTCCTGGCGCACGGCTTTCAGGTGCTGTGCTTCACCGCTGCCGGGGCCGGCACGTTTGCCCATGTGATCGGCGACGCGCTGGTCGCCTTTATCGAGCAATCCTCGAAATTCCTGAAGCCGGTCTATCCCGGCGACACGCTCTATCCGGGCCTCGCCATCGCCGCGCTGACGCCGCAGCGCACGACCGGGGTCGTCACGGTCGCGGTCACCGTCCACAACCAGAAGAACGAATTGGTGCTGCAGGGCGAGCAGAAATACCTGCTGAAAAAGCGCTGCTCGGCGTAACCGCTGCCGGTCACGCCGTCGCGTCGAGCAATGCGCGGAAGCGACGCACGGCTTCCGGCAGCCGATCGTATACATAGTCGGCAAGCTGCTCGTTATACGTGTGCACCGTATAATTTCGCAGGACACTCAGATCGATCCAGAACGGATCGTCCTCGATGACTCCGTTCTTGAACGCGGCGCGAAAGCAGGTGCGCGGCGACGTGCATACTGCGTTGTGTTCCTCTTCCAGATGGGCCTTGAGGAACTTCCAGCACAGTTCGAACGAGATTTCGAACCGCTGGATAGCGGAATCCCGCACAATAGCGTCCTTGGGCAGGGCGAGCGCCTCGGCAAGGCGCGTCGTTGCCCTCGCGAAGTCGGCGCGCAGCGACCCGCTCTTGGTCACAGCGGAATTCGCCGTTGCGCGACCTGCCGGAAGGTCTCGGTGACCCGCGCAAAATCCACGATGTCGACAGTGTAGAGCGTCGGCGCCTCGTCGAGTTCGTCTCGGATCGCGGCCAGTGCCGCGCGCGGCACCGGCGCCGGGCCTTCGATGCCGATATCGATGTCGGAGCGGGCGTGGGCCGATCCTGCCGCGCGCGAGCCGAACAGGAACACACGATAGCGCGGGTCGCGCACGTGCCGGCGCACCACCGCGGCGGCGAAGCGGGCAACCTCGTCGGGTCCGTGCACCCCTGCCATCGCCGCATCCTATCACGAACCGCCGTGCGGCGCTGCCTCGCGCGCGATGATGCCGGCAAGCAGGTCGGCGGCGCGCTCGCAGGCCCCTCGCGACACATCGCGATGAGTCACGGCGCGCACCGTGCGTGCACCGAGCGCCGAGACCAGCACGCCCGCGGCATTGCTGCGCGCCACGATCGCCGCGGCATCGGGCACCTCAGGGGCGAGGCGAAAGACGACGATGTTGGTCTCTACCGTCGCCAGATCGAGCGCCACGCCCGGCAAGGCGGCGAGCCGCTCGGCGATCAGCCGGGCGTTGGCGTGGTCCTCGACGAGCCCCTCGACATGGTGGTCGAGAGCATAAAGCCCGGCCGCGGCGAGGATGCCCGATTGCCGCATCGCGCCGCCGAACATGCGGCGGGCGCGCACCGCGCGGGCGATGTCGTCGCCGCTGCCGGCGATGAGGCTGCCGACCGGGCAGCCGAGCCCCTTCGACAGTGCCACCGAGACGAGATCGAACGGAAGCGCCAGTTCGGCGAGCCTGATCCCCGACGCGACCGAGGCGTTGAACAACCGGGCGCCGTCGAGATAGCAGGCGACGCCGGCATCGCGCGCTGCCGCGCAGATCGCCGCGGCGTCGGCCTGCCGCCACACGACGCCGCCGCCGAGATTGTGGGTGTTCTCGATCGCGACGAGGCCGGTCGGCGGGAAGACGATATGGCCGCGCGGCTTACAGGCGGCCCGGAAATCCGCCGCGGTGAAGCAGCCGCCCCGGCCGATCGCGGTGAACTGGACCCCGGAATTGGCGGCGCCGGCGCCCGCCTCATGCCACAGCATGTGCGCCTCTTCGCCGACCAGCACCTCCTCGCCCGGCCGGGTCAGCAATTTGAGTGCGATCTGGTTGGCCATCGTGCCGCTCGGCACGAACAGCGCCCTCTCCTTGCCGAGCAGCTGGGCGATGCGTTCCTGCAGGCGGTTGACCGACGGGTCCTCGCCGTACTGGTCGTCGCCGACCGGTGCGTCGGCCATCGCCTGCCGCATGCCGGGCGACGGCCGCGTCACGGTGTCCGAGCGCAAATCGATCGGTTCGGTCGGTGCGGGCATCCAACGCCTCCCAGCGATTCGGGAGCCCGAGCCTAACCAACATCGGCCGGGCGCGACAGCCGGGTCGCACGCGGCGAGCGGCGGCGCGATCGCGCTTCACCCGGGCGGGGTGCGCTTCTATCGTGCGGCGATGTCGCTGTCGCCGCAAACCGGCCCCGAGGCCGACACCGTCGGCGAGCGCACGCCGCTCGGCGTGTTGCGCCGGGTGTTCGGCTTCGAGCAGTTCCGCGGCCAGCAGCAGGCGATCATCGAGCAGGTGCTGGCGGGCGGTGACGCGGTCGTGCTGATGCCGACCGGCGGCGGCAAGTCGCTGTGCTACCAGATCCCGGCATTGCTGCGGCCGGGGATCGGCATCGTCGTGTCGCCGCTGATCGCGCTGATGCGCGACCAGGTGGACGCGCTGCAACAAGCCGGGGTGCGCGCCGCGGCGCTCAACTCGTCGCAGATGCCGGACGAGGCGATGGCGACCGAGCGGGCGGTGCGCGCGGGCGCCCTCGACCTCCTCTACGTGTCGCCGGAACGGCTGTTGACGGCGCGCTGCCTCGATCTGCTGGGCGGCTGCCGGATCGCGCTCTTCGCGGTTGACGAGGCGCATTGCATCTCGCAATGGGGCCACGATTTCCGGCCCGAATACCAGAAGCTCAGCCTGTTGCGCGAGCGCTTTGCCGGGGTGCCGCTGCTCGCGCTGACCGCGACCGCCGACGCGCCGACGCAGGCCGACATCGTCGCGCAATTGCGGCTCGGCGGGGCGCCGATCTTCGCCGCCGGCTATGACCGGCCGAACCTCTATTACCGCGTCGTCGACAAGCAGAACCGGCTCGAGCAATTGCGCCGGTTTCTCGCCGAGGAGCACCCCGAGGACGCCGGCATCGTCTATTGCTTCACGCGGCGGGCGGTCGAGGAAACCGCGCTTTTTCTGACCGCTTCCGGCCGCGAGGCGCTGCCCTACCACGCCGGTCTCGACGCCCAGACCCGCGAGCGCCATCAGCAGCGCTTTCTGCGCGAAGAGGGGGTCGTCGTCGTCGCCACGATCGCCTTCGGGATGGGGATCGACAAGCCCAACGTGCGCTTTGTCGCGCATCTCGACCTGCCGAAGACGCTTGAGGCCTATTACCAGGAAACCGGCCGGGCCGGCCGCGACGGGCTGCCGGCCGACGCCTGGATGACCTATGGCAGCGCCGACGTGATGAATCTGCTGCGCCTCATTGACGCGATCGACGACGACGAGCGGCAACGCGTTGAGCGTCGCAAGGTCGATGCGCTGATCGGCTATTGCGAGACGGTCGCCTGCCGCCGCCAGATCCTGCTGGGCTATTTCGGCGAGAGCGATCACCCGCCCTGCGGCAATTGCGACAATTGTCGGACGCCGCCGGAAAGCTGGGACGGCACGATCGCGGCGCAGAAGGCGCTCTCGGCGGTGTATCGCACCGGCCAGCGCTTTGGCGCGCATCACCTCGTCGACATCCTGCTCGGCAATGCCACCGAACGGGTGAGCCGGCTCGGCCACGACCGGCTGAAGACGTTCGGCGTCGGCGGCGAACTCGACCGCCGCCGCTGGCTGTCGGTCTATCGCCAGCTGGTGGCGCAAGGCATCCTCGTGCCCGATGCGGCGCATGGCGGACTGGCCCTGGCGCCGCCGGCAGCCGAGATCCTGCGCGGCGGGCGCGAGGTGCGGCTGCGCCGCGACAGCCGCCCCGGCAAGAGCGCCACACGGCCGTCCGCCACGACGGAGGCAGCGCTCGACCGCGTCTCACGCAGTTTCTGGGAGGCCTTGCGTGCCTGGCGTCTCGATGAGGCGCGCCGCCAGCAAGTCCCGCCCTATGTGATCTTCCACGATGCGACGCTGATCGAAATCGCCCGCCGCCGGCCGCGCTCGCTCGACCGGCTGACCGAGATTCCCGGCATCGGCCGCAGCAAGCTCGACCGCTACGGCGCCGCGCTGCTCGCCCTTGTCGCCGCGACGGAGGCCGCCGAATGAGCTTTTGACAGCGGGGACCGGGTCGCCTAATTGACGGGCAGGAACGTTATTTTGAGGGGCCGATGAACATCGCCGACCGGCTGCGCGACTATTTTTCGCCGCGCGAGATCATCGACACCTCGCCGCCCGTCTCCGACGAGGTCAAATTCACGACCTGCTACATGTGCGCCTGCCGCTGCGGCATCAAGGTGCATCTGAAGGATGGCGGCATCCGCTTTATCGAGGGCAACCCGGACCACCCGGTCAACCGCGGGGTGATCTGCGGCAAGGGCGCCTCGGGCATCATGCAGCAATATTCGCCCGCCAAGCTGACCAAGCCCTTGATGCGGGTCGGCGAGCGCGGCTCGGGCGAATTCCGCGAGATCGAATGGGACGAGGCGATCGCGACGGCGCTCTCGTGGCTGGCGAAGATCCGCGCCGAGGACCCGAAAAAGCTCGCCTTCTTCACCGGGCGCGACCAGAGCCAGTCCTTGACCGGGTTCTGGGCGACGCAATTCGGCACCCCCAATTTCGCCGCGCATGGCGGGTTCTGCTCGGTCAACATGGCCGCCGCCGGCATGTACACGATCGGCGGCAGCTTCTGGGAATTCGGCGAGCCGGATTGGGAGCGCACCCACCTGTTCCTGATGTTCGGGGTCGCTGAAGACCACGATTCCAACCCGATCAAGACGGCGCTTTCCGGGCTGCGCCGGCGCGGCGCCAAGTTCATCTCGGTCAACCCGGTGCGCACCGGCTATTCGGCGATCGCCGACGAGTGGATCGGCATCCGCCCCGGCACCGACGGGCTCTTTGTCCTGTCGCTGGTGCATGAGTTGCTGCGCGCCGACAAGATCGATTTCGCCTATCTCGGCCGTTACACCAACGCCGCATGGCTGGTGATCCGGGCCCCAGGCGCCGCCGATGACGGCCTGTTCGCCCGCAACGAGGCCGGCGAGCCGCTGGTGCTCGACGCCGGGGGCGGGCTGCAAAGCGCGCTGCGGACCGACGTCGAGGGGCGCGTTGTCGGCGAGGCGACCTTGCCCGACGGGCGTCGCGCGGTGCCGGTCTTTCAGTTGCTCGCCGAGCGCTATCTCGATCCGCGCTATGCGCCCGAGGCCGTCGCGGCGACCTGCGGCATCCCGGCCGAGCGCATCCGCAGCCTCGCCGCCGAGATCGCCCAGACCGCTTTTGCAGAAGAGATCGAGGTCGCGGTGCCGTGGACCGACTGGGCCGGGCGGCGCCACGAGACGATGCGCGGGCGGCCGGTCTCGATCCACGCGATGCGCGGCATCTCGGCCCATTCCAACGGGTTCCAGACGTGCCGCGCGTTGCATCTGTTGCAGATCCTGATCGGCACGATCGATGTGCCGGGCGGCTGGCGCTACAAATCGCCCTATCCGAAGCCGGCGCCGCCCGGTCCCAAGCCGGCCGGCCGGCCCTCGCAGGTCGCGCCGGGCAAGCCGCTCGCCGGCGCCCCGCTCGGCTATCCGATGGCGCCCGAGGATCTGCTGCTCGACGCGGACGGCCGGCCGTCGCGCATCGACAAGGCGTTTTCCTGGGAGGCGCCGATCGCTGCGCATGGCCTGATGCACATGCTGATCCGCAACGCCTGGAAGGGCGACCCCTACAAGATCGACACAATCTTTATGTACATGGCCAACATGGCATGGAACTCGGCGATGAACGTGCCCGAGACCTTGCGCATGCTGACCGACAAGGACCCCCAGAGCGGCGACTACAAGATCCCGCGCATCATCTATTCCGACGCCTATTATTCCGAGACGGTGGCCTATGCCGACCTCGTCTTGCCGGACACGACCTATCTCGAGCGCTGGGACTGCATCTCGATATTGGACCGGCCGATCGGCGGCGTTGACGGGCCAGCCGATGCGATCCGCCAGCCGATCATCGCGCCCGACCGCGACGTGCGGCCGTTCCAGGACGTGCTGATCGAACTGGGCGCCCGGCTCGGCCTGCCGGCCTTTGTCGATGCCGGCGGCGCACCGCGCTTTCCCGGCGGCTACAAGGACTATATCGCCTTGCACGAGCGCACCCCCGGCATCGGCCCCTTGGCCGGCTGGCGCGGTGAGAACGGCGAGGCGGCCGGCAAGGGCGCGCCCAACCCGGCGCAGCTCGACCGCTATGTTGCCAATGGCTGCTTCTGGAAATACCAGCTGCCGCCCGAGCAGCTCTATTATAAGCACGCCAACAAGGCCTATCTCGAAAATGCCGTCGCGATGGGGCTGATCGGCGCCGCCGATCCGATCATCTTTCAGCTTTACGTCGAGCCTTTGCAGCGCTTTCGCCTCGCGGCGGCGGGGCATGGCGCCGTGGTGCCGCCGGAGCAGGACCGGGCGCGCATCGCGACCCATTTCGACCCGCTGCCGTTCTGGTATCCGCCGTTCGAGGGGACCCGGATCGATGCGCAGGCCTTTCCGCTGCACGCGATTACCCAGCGGCCGATGCAGATGTACCATTCCTGGCACTCGCAGAACGCCTGGCTGCGCCAGATCCTCGGGCAGAACCGGCTGTTCATCAGCCGGGTCACAGCGCACGGGCTGGGGCTGGTCGACGACGACTGGGTCTGGGTGTCGAGCCATACCGGGCGCATCGAGGCGCAGATCAAGCTGATGGACGGCGTCAACCCCGATACGGTGTGGACCTGGAACGCGATCGGCAAGCGTAGCGGCGCCTGGAACCTGGCGCCCGACTCGCCGGAATTCACCCGCGGCTTCCTCCTCAACCATCTGATCACCGAGATGCTGCCGCAACCCGCCGGCGCTGCTGCCGGCGATAGCGGCGCCAATGCCGACCCGATCACCGGCCAGGCCGCCTGGTACGATCTGCGCGTGCGGGTCGAGAAGGTGGCGGCGGCCGAGGCCGGTCACAGCGCGCCGCGCTTTGCGACGCTGCGCCATCCGCCGTCGATGGCAGCGGCCCCCGACATCCTGCGCTACGGCGCGCCGCCCGGCGATCATCCGGGCAACCATCCGGGCAATGCCGGGAAGCGGGAGCCGGTGCTATGACCGATCTGCCGACCCTGCCGCCCGGCCAGAAAAAGCTCGGCCTCGTCATCGACCTCGACATCTGCGTCGGCTGCCACGCCTGCGCCACCGCGTGCAAGGAGTGGAACACCGGCGGCCACATGGCGCCGTTGCCCGATTTCAACGCCTATGCCGAGGGCGCCTGGGGGGTGTGGTTCAACCGCATCCATTCCTTCGAGGAGGGCGAGGGCGCCGGCGCCCGGACCGTGCATTTCCCCCGATCCTGCCTGCATTGCGAGGAGCCCGCCTGCGTCACGGTGTGCCCGACCGGCGCCTCCTACAAGCGCGCCGAGGACGGCATCGTGCTGGTCAACGAGGACCTCTGCATCGGCTGCAAGCTGTGCTCGTGGGCCTGCCCCTATGGGGCGCGCGAATTCGACGTCGATGACGGCGTCATGAAAAAATGCACGCTGTGCATCGACCGCATCTACAACGAGAACATCGCGGTCGAGGAGCGCCAGCCGGTTTGCGTCATGGTGTGTCCGACCAAGGCGCGCCTGTTCGGCGATCTCGGCGACCCCAATTCGGCGGCGTCCGAACTCGTCGCTGCGCGCGGCGGCGTCGATCTGATGCCCGAACTCGGCTACCGCCCGGTCAACAAATACCTGCCGCCGCGCCGCGACAGAAAGACGCCGCCGCCGGCTGCGACGGCAAGCGGCGCCGCCGGCCGCAGCGCGCTGCCTGCCGGCGCCGAGCCGAGCGGCCTGTTGCGCTGGGTCGACCGGCTCCTGTCGCGGTGAGGGCGCCATGCATCCGGCACGCTCGATCGTCTTCTTCACCACCGCGTCCGGCGCGGGATTTGCCCTCCTGTTCCTGATCGGCCTCGGCGTGCCGCTCGGGCTGTTGCCCGACGCGGCCGGGTTCGGCTTTGCCGCTCTTGCCACCGCCTTTGTGCTGTGCGCCGGCGGGCTGCTGTCGTCGGCCTTCCATCTCGGCCATCCGGAGCGGGCGTGGCGCGCCTTTTCGCAATGGCGCACGTCCTGGCTGTCGCGCGAGGGTGTGCTGGCGGTCAAGACGGCGGTCCCGGCCCTGGTGTTCGCCGTCGGCTGGCTGTTGTTCGGCGCCACCGCCGGATTTGTCGGCCTGTGCGGCCTCCTCGCCGCGGCGCTCGCGGCCGGCACGATCTATTGCACCGGCATGATCTACGCCTCCTTGAAGCCGATCCACCAATGGCACAACCGCTGGGTCGTGCCGAACTATTTGGCGCTCGGGCTGATGAGCGGGTTTGTGCTGCTCGACCTGATCATCCGCTTCTGGGTGTCCGAGCCGTTCGGCACCCCGGTGCTGGCCCTCATCGCGATTGCCGGCGCGTGGTGGCTCAAGGAAGCCTATTGGCGCTTCATCGACACGACCGCCGCGCCGAGCAGCGTCGCCAGCGCCACCGCGCTCGGCCGGGGGGGGCGGGTGCGCCTCCTCGAACCGCCGCACACCGAGGAAAACTACCTGCTGCAGGAGATGGGCTACCAGATCGCCCGCAAGCACCGGGTGCGGCTGCGCCTCATCGCGCGGCTCGCCGGGTTCGCCCTGCCGGCGCTGCTGACGCTCGTCGCGCTGGTGGTTGCCGGCGGCACGGGTGCGCTCGCGGCGGCCTTGGCGGTGGCGAGCGCCGGGCTCGGCCTGGTCATCGAGCGCTGGCTGTTCTTCGCCGAGGCCAGGCACACGGTGATGCTCTATTATGGCGCTGACGCTGCGTGAACGGGGCGGCTCGGAAAAGGCGTTGACGCTGCCCGGGCGATGGGCTTATAAGCCGCCTCCCGCGATGACCGGGCCCCCCTCGGGGGGACCGGGAAGCAGCGGATTGTTGATTGACATTGTTGGAGAGGAAGGGATGCGCGGGCGGCGGCGAGGGAATGATCGTCGTTCGCGCGGAGGGGTGTAGCTTTGGCGTCTAGGCTGGGCTGCATCTGAAGAAGCGAGCGTCGAGAATTCCTTTGAGGGGTTCGGTTCGGTGGGTTTACCGGGTCGGACCTGGATTGAACATGAGAGTTTGATCCTGGCTCAGAACGAACGCTGGCGGCATGCTTAACACATGCAAGTCGGACGCTTCATGGTTTCGGCCATGGGGAGTGGCGCACGGGTGAGTAGCGCGTGGGAACCT
>DATLRS010000082.1:0-5147 GCA_035534535.1 Allostellaceae bacterium
GTGTTCGGCGGCGCCGCCTTCATCCACGATCTGGCGCTGCCCGGCATGCGGCATGCCCGGGTGGTGCGCCAGCCGCGCCGCGGCGCGACGATCGCGAGCGTCGACGAGGCCGCCCTGCACCGCGCCGCGAAGGGCCCGATCGAGATCATGCGCGAGGGCAATTTCCTGGCCATCATCGGCCCCGACGAAACAATCGTCGAGGCGGTCGCCGCGGTGGCGCCGAGCCACGTCGTCTGGGACGGCGTCGAGCCGATCAACCCGTTCCAGGAAGAGGCCCGCTGGCTGTTGCAGCAGCCCTCGATCGACCAGCAGATCGGCGCGCCGCCGGCCGATCCGGCGGCCGGCGCCAGCCGGCGCGCGGCGAGCTACACCCGCATGCACATCGCGCACGCCTCGATCGCGCCGTCTTGCGGGCTGGCCGAATACCGCGACGGTCATCTGCAGGTCTGGACGCATTCGCAGGGCGTCTATCCATTGCGTGCGGCGCTCGGCCGCACCTTGCATATCGACCCGGCCGCGATCTCGGTGAGGCATCTGCAGGGGCCGGGCTGCTATGGCCATAACGGCGCCGACGATGCGGCCGCCGACGCCGCGGTCATCGCCTTCCACCGGCCGGGCACGCCGGTCAGGGTGCGCTGGCGGCGCGAGGAGGAATTCGGCTTCGAGCCGGTCAGCCCGGCGATGGTGGTGACGGCCAGCGCCGCGCTCGACGCCGCCGGCCGCCCGGCCGACTGGACCACCGAGATCTGGAGCGGCCGGCACGGCAGCCGCCCGGGTGGCGGCGGCAATCTGCTGGCTGCCGAGGCGCTGCCCAACCCGCCGCCGGCGCCGCCCGCCAACGAATCCCCGGGGCCGCCCGGCGCCGGCACCCGCAACGGCATGCCGCTCTACGATTTCGCGGCCAAGCGCGTCGTCCACCACCTGATTGCCGAAACCCCGGTGCGGACCTCCTCGCTGCGCGGCCTCGGCGCGACGCTCAACGTCTTCGCGATCGAGTCGTTCACCGACGAATTGGCCGACGCGGCCGGGGTGGACCCGGTCGCCTACCGGCTTTCGCTGCTGTCGGACCCGCGGGCGCGGGCGGTCGTCGAACGGGTCGCGGCGATGGCCGGCTGGGAGCCCGCGGCGCCGGGCGGCAATGGCCGCGGCCGCGGCATCGGCTTTGCGCAATATAAGAACATGGCCGCCTATGCCGCAGTCGTCGCCGAGGTCGAAGTCGAAGACAGCGTGCGTGCGACGCGCGTGTGGTGCGCCGCCGATGCCGGGCTGGTCGTCAGCCCCGACGGCGCGATCAACCAGCTCGAGGGCGGCATCGTGCAGGCGCTGAGCTGGGCGCTGAAGGAAGGGGTGCGGCTCGACAATGCCGGCATCAGTTCGCGCGATTGGGAGAGCTACCCGGTCCTCAAATTCAGCGAGGTGCCCGAGATCGCGGTCGAGCTGGTCGCGCCGGTCAGCGATCTGCCGCCGCTCGGCGTCGGCGAGGCATCCGGCGGGCCGACCGTCGCGGCGGTCGGCAATGCCGTCGCGCACGCGCTCGGCGCCCGCATCCGCGACCTGCCGCTGACCCGCGAGCGGGTGATGGCAGCCTTGCTGAAGACGTAGTCGCAACCGGGGTGGCTATGGGGGGCTCTGTTCCCTCCGAATCTGATGTGATTAACGTTCATTTTCCCGGGTTGCCGTGGGATTTTGCCGTGGCACCGCGCCGCCGCTGACCGAGCGGGGTTGTGCGGCTGCTCGTTCGCTCGCGGAATCAGGGGGTTGCCGGGCAACGGCCGATGGTTTATTCGTGTCCGACGACAAGACAAAGCCGCGGCGCATTGTCGCGCCGACGGCCGGGAGGAAATTTATGAAAGATCTGCGCTCCCCCCAGCGCCTGATCCGCATGTGGCACCGACGGCAAAAGGCGGCCGGCACGCGCGTCGTCAGCCCGCTCGGCGCCGCGACCGACGCCAGCCGGACCACCCATTCGGCGTTTACCGCCGCGGGGCAGGCCGTCGAGGATCAGGTCCGCAAGGCGTGGCGGCCGAGTTACGAGGGTCTTGCGGTTTTCTGAGCCCGGCCCGGATCGGCGCGCGCCGATCCTGTTTTGCCTCCCCGGATCGGCGCGCCGCGCGGCACCGCGGCGTCCGGCGCATTGACGTGGTCCCGAGCGCCCGCTAGGAAGCACGCGGCTTGCGGCCGGCGATGGGGCTCGCACAGCCTCTGCGAGGGACTAGGGCCATGAAGCCGACGCGGCGTCCGGCTAATCCGTGCTTTTCATCAGGGCCGTGCGCCAAGCGGCCGGGCTGGTCGCCCGCCGTGCTGGACGGGGCGCTGCTCGGCCGCTCGCATCGCTCCGGTCCGGGCATGGCACGGCTCGGCGAGATCATCGAGCGCTCGCGCGCGCTGTTGCAGATCCCGGCGGATTATCGCCTCGGCATCGTCCCCGCTTCCGACACCGGCGCGGTTGAGATGGCGATGTGGTCGCTGTTGGGCGCGCGCGGCGTCGATGTCCTGTCATGGGAAAGTTTCGGCGAGGGCTGGGTCACCGACATCACCAAACAGCTGAAGCTCGGCGATGTCCGACTGTTGCAGGCGCCCTATGGCAGGCTGCCCGATCTCGCTTCGGTCGATCCCGACCGCGACACGGTCTTCGTATGGAATGGCACGACCGCGGGGGTGCGCCTGCCCGATGGCGACTGGATCGCCGGCGATCGGCGCGGCCTGACGATCTGCGATGCGACCTCGGCCGCCTTTGCGATGCGGCTGCCGTGGGACAAGCTCGATGTCGTCACCTGGTCGTGGCAGAAGGCGCTGGGCGGCGAGGCGGCGCACGGCATGCTCGCCTTGAGCCCGCGCGCCGTCGAACGGCTGCAAACCTATACCCCGCCCTGGCCGCTGCCGAAGCTGTTCCGGTTGACTTCGGGCGGCAAGCTGATCGAGGGCATCTTCCGCGGCGAGACGATCAACACCCCGTCGATGCTGTGCGTCGAGGACGCGCTCGACTCGCTGCGCTGGGCCGAGTCAGTCGGCGGACTGGAGGGCTGCATCGCCCGCGCCGAGGGCAATCTGGCCGCCGTTGCCGCCTGGGCCGAGGGTTCTTCCTGGCTGCGCTTTCTCGCCGAAGATCCCGCCACCCGCTCCTGCACCTCGATCCAGCTGGCGATCACCGAGCCGTGGTTCACCGCGCTGCCGGAGGAGGCACGCTTTCGCGCGGTGCGCGCGATGACGGCACGGATCGAGGCCGAGGGCGCCGGCTATGACCTCGCCAGCCACCGCGCCTCGCCGCCGGGCATCCGCATCTGGGCTGGCGCGACGGTCGAGCGGAGCGACGTCGAGGCGCTTTTGCCGTGGCTCGACTGGGCGTGGGACGAGCAGCGCCACGCCGCGCGAGCCGCTTGAAAACATCCCGCGCGGCGATGCCCGGACGCGCCAGCCGCTTGGCGCGGCCTTTGCGTATCCTGCGTTGAACAAATGTCCGGTCGGAGCGCTAGATGCCGCGAGTGTTGATTGCCGATGCGTTGAGCCCGCGAGCCGTCGAGATCTTCCGCGCCCGCGGCATTGCGGCCGATGTCGCGACCGGCCTCGGCGCGGCCGACTTGCGCGGCCGCATCGCCCTCTATGACGGGCTGGCGGTGCGCTCGGCGACCAAGGTGACCGCCGAGCTGATCGCTGCCGCAGACGCGCTGAAAATCGTCGGCCGGGCCGGCATCGGGGTCGACAACATCGATGTCGCGGCGGCCACCGAGCGCGGCATCGTCGTGATGAACACGCCTTACGGCAACGCGATCACCGCGGCCGAGCACACGATCGCGATGATGTTCGCGCTGGCCCGCCAGATCCCTGCGGCCGACCGCTCGACCCAAGCCGGCAAGTGGGAAAAGTCGCGCTTCATGGGGGTCGAGCTTAGCGGCAAGACGCTCGGCATCATCGGCTGCGGCAATATCGGCGCCATCGTCGCCGACCGCGCCCACGGCCTCAAGATGAAGGTGATCGCCTACGACCCGTTCCTGTCGCCCGAGCGGGCGGTCGAACTCGGCGTCGAGCGGGTCACGCTCGACGAACTCCTGCCGCGCGCCGATTTCATCACCTTGCACACGCCAATGACCGAGGCGACGCGCAACATCATCGACCGGGATGCGATCGCCAAGATGAAACCCGGCGCGCGCCTGATCAATTGCGCCCGCGGCGGGCTCGTCGTTGAGGCGGACCTGGCTGCCGCGCTCGACGAGGGCCGGATCGCCGGCGCCGCGATCGACGTCTTCGTCGACGAGCCGGCGATCGCGAGCCCGCTGTTCGGGCATGACAATTTCGTCGCCACGCCGCATCTCGGCGCCGCGACCAGCGAGGCGCAAGAGAATGTCGCGCTGCAGATCGCCGAACAGATGGCGGATTTTCTGCTGACCGGCGCCGTCGCCAATGCGGTCAACATGCCGTCGCTGTCGGCCGAGGAAGCGGCTCGGCTCAAACCCTATATGGTGCTGGCGGCGCAGCTCGGCAGCTTTGCCGGACAGCTGACCGAGAGCGGGATCAGCGCGGTCGACATCGAATATCAAGGCGCCATCGCCGAGCTCAACACCAAGCCCCTGACCGCGACCGCCCTCACGGGGCTGTTGGCGCCGCAGCTCGCCACGGTCAACATGGTCAACGCGCCGGTGATCTGCCGCCAGCGCGACATCCGGGTCAGCGAGACGCTGCGCGGCGATGCCGGCGAATATCAGACGCTGATGCGCGTCACCGTGACGCCAAACGGACCAGCCGGCGGGCAGCGCCAGCGCACCGTCGCCGGCACCGTCTTTGCCGGCAACAAACCGCGCCTCGTCGACATCGAGGGCATGGCGCTGGAGGCCGAGCTCGGCCGCCACGTGCTGTTCGTGCGCAATTACGACAAGCCCGGATTTATCGGTGCGCTCGGCCAGGCGCTGGCGGCGGCCGAGGTCAACATCGCGACCTTCCATCTCGGCCGCACCGCGCCGGGACAGAATGCCATCGCCTTGATCGAGGTCGACCAGCCGCTGACGGCGGGGCTGATCGAGACCGTCCGCCGCCTGCCCAATGTGATCCAGGCGACGGCGCTGCGGTTCTGATCGATCCGCTGGAAATCGGCCGCCTTCAATGCGAAACCCCGGCCGGGGGGCGGCCGGGGTTTCGGGTCCCATCGGCAAGGA
>DATLRS010000083.1:0-6825 GCA_035534535.1 Allostellaceae bacterium
AGCCTATTATTACCTGCACACGCAGGACCGGTCGTGCTGGACGCACGAGTTGCAGCTGACCCCCTACGGATCAAAGCCGAGCTACTGACCGACAAGGAGTCCCATCATGGACGTAACTCCCGCTTCTCCCGGCTGCCTCAATGGCATTCGCGTGCTCGACCTGACGCAGTTCGAGGCCGGCACGACCTGCACCGAGGCGCTCGCCTGGATGGGCGCCGACATCGCCAAGGTCGAGCCGCCGCGCGGCGAGGCCGGCCGCACCGGTTTTGGCGACGCCTACTACTTCATGATGTACAACGCCAACAAGCGCTCGCTCACGGTCAATTTGAAATCGGAGCGCGGCCTCGCCCTGGTCAAGGAGATGGTCAAGAAGGCCGATGTCTTCACCGAGAACTTCGCGCCCGGCGCCGTCGAGCGCCTGGGGCTCGGTTACGATGTCGTCAGCGCGATCAACCCCTCGATCATCTATGCGCAGGTCAAGGGCTTCGGCGCCGGCAGCCCCTATGAAAACGGCCTGTCGTTCGACCCGATCGCGCAGGCCGCGGGCGGCGCGATGAGCGTTACCGGCGAAAAGGACGGCAAGCCGATCAAGCCCGGACCGACGATCGGCGACACCGGCACCGGCATGCTGATGGCGTTCAGCATCGTCAGCGCCCTCTTCGACCGGGCGCGCACCGGCAAGGGACGCCGGCTGCAGGTGGCGATGCAGGATTCGGTCATGCATTACAGCCGCGGGATGTTTATCACCCACGCCCGCACCGGCAAGGCGGCGCCGCGGCGGCCGGCCAGCAACAACCCGCCGAGCGGAACCTACCCGTGCAAGCCCGGCGGCCCCAACGATTACGTCTTCCTGATGACGAGCCGGGCCAACCCCGAGCATTGGCCGCGCCTGTTGAAGCTCGTCGGGCGCGAGGATCTGATCGGCGACCCGCGCTTCGACACCCCCGACGCCCGCCTCAAATGCGAGGCCGAGGTCGACGAGATCATCACCGGCTGGACGATGCAGCGCACCAAGCACGAGGCGATGGCGCAGCTGAGCGGGGTCGGCGTCCCGGCCGGTGCCGTCCTCGATTCGATGGATCTGGTCGAGGAGCCCAGCTTCCGCGAGCGCGGCATCCTACAGACGATGACGCACGGCGAACGCAAGATGACGATGCCGACGTGGCCGGTGCGCTTTGACGGCGTCCCCGCGCAAGTCAAATCGGCACCGCTGCTCGGCGAGCACACCGCCGAGGTGCTGGGCGACTGGCTCGGCCTCGACGCCGAAGCGGTCGCCGGGTTGCGCCGCGACGGCATCGTCTGACGCGCTGACGGCGAGGAGACGAGCGATGCCCGAGCCCAATCGACAGGTTGTGTTGCAGCGCCGGCCGAACGGGCTGCCGGTCCCCGATGATTTCGCGATCGTCGAGACGCCGCTGCCCGAGCCTGCCGACGGGCAGGTGCTGCTGCGCGGCATCTACCTCTCGCTCGACCCGTATATGCGCGGCCGCATCAGCGGGGCGCCCTCCTATGCCCGGCCGACCGGGATCGGCGAGGTGATCGAAGGCCGCGTCGTCGGCGAGGTCGTGCGATCGCTCCATCCCGATTTCCGCGCCGGAGAGCTGGCCTATGGCGGTTATGGCTGGCAGCTCTACAGCGCCGTCCCCGGCGCCGAAATGCGCAAGCTCGATCCGGCCGAGGCGCCGATCTCGACCGCGCTCGGCATTCTCGGCATGCCGGGGCTGACCGCCTATGTCGGTCTCAGCGACATCGGCCGGCCGCAGGCTGGCGAGACCGTCGTCGTCTCGGCCGCCTCGGGCGCGGTCGGCGCGGTGGCGGGGCAGCTCGCCAAGCAGCAAGGCGCCCGGGTCGTCGGCATCGCCGGCGGCGCCGAGAAATGCCGCTACATCGAGGCGGAACTCGGGTTCGATGCGGCGGTCGACCATCGTGCCGGCGATCTCGGCGCGGCGCTCGAGCGCGCCTGTCCCCGCGGTATCGACGTCTATTTCGAGAATGTCGGCGGCGCGGTGCAGCAGGCGGTGTTTGCGCGCCTCAATGATTTCGGCCGCATGGTGATGTGCGGCATGGTTTCGGAATACAACGACATCACCCCGCAGCCCGGCCCCAGCCTGATCAGCGTCGTCAGAAAGCGCCTCAAGATCCAGGGCTTCATCGTCAGCGATCAGTGGCAGCGCTGGGGCGAATACCGCGCGCTCGCCGCGCCGCTGCTGCGGGCCGGCCAGCTCAAATACCGCGAGGACATCGTCGCCGGGCTGGAGCGCGCCCCCGATGCCTTTATCGGGCTGTTGCAGGGCCGCAATTTCGGCAAGCTGCTGGTGCAGCTGGCCGACGACCCGACGCGCCGCTAGGCAGGATTCTTTTGGTTGGGCGACTGTTGACCGGCCGGTCCCCCCTCACCCTGCCCTCTCCCCGCAAGCGGGGCGAGGGTTCACCACCTGCACCCCGCTTCTCCCTCGCCCCGCCTGCGGGGAGAGGGTTGGGGTGAGGGGCTGATTGCCGCGCTTGGCATGCGCCGTTACACGCGGCGCGGCAGCGGACGGCGCTCAACCTGGAAGTTCGGCGTCGTGCGGCGCAACGGCCGGCGGACGATCTCGAAATCGCGGCGCGGCGGCGGCTCGATGGCGGCCGCGGCCTCCTGCGCGCGCTGGCTCTGCGACGGGCGCGGCGCCGCGTCCTCGCCGGGTTGCGACATGCGATGCAACGGCGGCGAACCGGATTCGTCGGGCGTCAGGCGCCTGGCCATCGCGCCGTGCGGCGCCGCCCGGCGCGGCGGGGCGCCGCCCGGCTTCTTGGCGGGGCGCTCGCGCGGCTTCACGTTGAGCTTGCAGCCATCGACGTCGCTGCCGTCGAGCGCGCTGATCGCCAAAGTCATGGCGCGTTCGGTAGCGATATCGACAAAGCCGTAGCGCAGCCGCGCCCCGGTCGAGGGATCGCGGGCGACGGCCGCGCTCAACACGATGCCGTAAGGGTCGAAGGTCTCGGCCAGCCGTTCATCCGGGAAATCGGGCGGCAGATTCCCGACGAAAACATTGCCTTTGTTGTTGCGCACCCACATGCGATCCGCCTCGCGGCACCCCTCTGATTTCCTGCACGTATGCGACGCGGCTCGTCGGCGCGTCAACCGGCGCTGCCGATATGGGACCGCATTGCAGCATTGCAACGCCCGCGGCCGGCTGGCCAAAAGACGCGGCGATTTGCCAAAGTCGATCGCCAGGGTCCATTGCCAACGGGCCTGCCCGCGAGGCAGCATCCTGCGCAGCAAACACCCGGAGGCCGAGATGATCCCGCGCGAGCGCACCCCGTTTTCGGCGATTGTCGATCGCCCGCCCTTGCACCTGCCGGGCGGCGCGCGGCTGGTCGTCTGGACCATCGTCAATCTCGAATTCTGGGACATCGCGCGGCCGATGGCGCGGCAGGTCTTGCCGGCGCCGACCGGCCAGGTGCTGTTGCCGGACGTCCCCAACTGGGCGTGGCACGAATACGGCATGCGGGTCGGCGTCTGGCGGTTTTTCGAGCTGTTCCGCCGCCTTGGCATATCTCCGACATTGTCGATCAACGCCCGGGTCTGCGAGGCTTACGAGCGGGTGGCGCGTGCCGCCCTGGAGGCCGGCTGGGAGTTCATGGGCCATGCCTACGAGCAGATGCCGATCCACCTCGTCGCCGACCAGAAGGCGATGATCGAGCGCTCGCTCGGCGTCATCGAGCGCTTCACCGGCACGAAACCGGTCGGCTGGCTCGGGCCCGGGCTGACCCAGACCGAGGACACCCCCGAACTGCTCGCCGCCGCCGGCATCAAATATATCGGCGACTGGGTCTATGACGACGAGCCGACCGAGATCGAGACCGCCAGCGGGCCGCTCGTCACCCTGCCCTACTCGGTCGAGCTCAACGACATCCCGATGATGCTGGTACAGCACCACGAATCGGCCTACTTCACGACCCGCTGCATCGACAGCTTCGAGCGGCTTTACCGCGAGGGCGAGGAGCGTGCCAAGATCATGGCGATCGCGATCCACCCCTATATCAGCGGCCAGCCGCACCGCATCAAATACCTTGAAGCCGTCTACGACCATATCGCGCGCTATGCCGGAATCATTCACTGGAATGGCCGCGAGATCCTCGAGTGGTATCAGGCGACGCGGCGGGCTGGGTCAGGCGCATCGCAAGGAGGTTGAGCGATGACATTTGATTTCACCGGCAAGATCGTTCTCGTCACGGGCGGCGGCAACGGCATCGGCGCGGCAAGTTCTCGCGAATTTGCCGCGGCGGGGGCGCGGGTTGCGGTCATCGATCGCGATGGCGACGCGGCCCTGCGCGTTGCCGCCGAGATCGGCAATCAGGCAAGCGGCCACGCCCTCGACGTCGCCGACGGCGACGCCTTCGCGCGGCTCGCCGGCGAGATTGCGGCCAAGGCAGGCGGCATCGACGTGCTGGTCAACTCAGCCGGCACGATCACCCGACAGACCATCGCCGCCATGCCGGTGGCCGATTGGGACCGGGTCATCGCGGTCAATCTGCGCGGCCCCTTCAACGGCACCCAGGCGGTCATTCCGCACATGCGACAGCGCGGCGGCGGCGCGATCGTCAATGTCGCCTCGGTCGCCGGGCGGCGCATCTCGTTTGGCGGCGGCGCCAATTATTCGGCGTCGAAGGCGGGGCTGCTCGGCCTCACCCGCCACGCCGCCTACGAGCTGGCGCCCGACCGGATCCGGGTCAACGCGGTCTGCCCCGGCCCGACCGCGACCGCGTTCGGCGGCGGCCAGGTGCCCTCGGCCGCGCAACGGGCCGAGCGCGCCCGCAAGATCCCGCTCGGCCGCATGGTCGAACCCAAGGACATCGCCGATGCGGTCTTGTTCCTCGCCAGCGATTTGGCGCGCATGTGCACCGCGTTGCCCTCGATGTCGATGGCGGCGTCCTGATCAGCAACGACGTGCCCTACGAGGAATATTTCGCCCGGGCACGCTGAGTCCTACTGGCGCGCCTTGGCGTAGGGATAGACCAGGTTGCCGGTCTTGTATTCGGCCGGCGACAGGATCGTCACGGTCTGCGGCCCCTTGAACTGCGCGACGTCGTGCCCCTTGATGCCGTGGTATTGCGCCCAGATCGGCCGCGCCTTGGTCCATTCGCCGTTCGGGCCGAACGAGATCGTGCCGACGATCGTGTGGAACGGGTGAGTGTGGATGTATTGCACGAGCTTGTCGTCGTCGAGCGACTTGGTCGCGGTCACCGCCTCGCCCAGCACCTGCAATTCGCTGTAGGCGAACGGCGGCAGGAAATAGCCGAGCAGATCGACCCCGGCGGCCGGCGCTCTCGCCTGGTATTCCTTGAGGAAATCCAGGACGCCGGGGAATTGCATCGTCGGGACCGGCTCCCACAAATCGACATTGACGACGCCGTTGGCCAGCGGACCGAGCTGCATCTTGAGCGCCGCCGCCGCCAGCCCGGCAAAGCCGCCGCCGATCATCTTGGCGTGCAAGCCGACTTCCCCGACGGTCCGCAAGATGCCGACGGTATCCGATGGATAGGCGGCGAAATAGACGAGATCGGGGTTTGCCGCAGCGACAGCGCGAATGATCGGCGTGAAGTCGACCGTGTTTGGCGGATAGGCCCGGTTGTAGACGACCTTGATGCCGACCTTCGCGGCGTTTTCGCGCGCGCTCTCGGCGGCCTTGTGCTGGAAATCGGCGTCGGCGTTGACGATCGCCACGGTCTTCGGCTTCGGTGTCTGCGCCGCCGCCAGTTCGAACCAGCCCTCGGCAAATGTCTTCACCGGCTCGGGGCCGAACGGCAGCATCGAGAAATACTTCGGATAATGGAACTGGTCGTTCGCCGCCAGTGCGAACAGCCCGAAGAACAGCCGCTTGTGCGAGATCGCGACCGGCATCGCCGGCACCACGAGGTTGGTGCCATAGCTCGACACCAGCAGGTCGACCTTGTCGACGTCGATCAGCTTGGTATAGATGCCCGGCACGTTCGCCGGGTTGCTCTGGTCGTCGTAGTAGACGAGCTTGACCGGCCGGCCCAACAGGCCGCCCTTCTTGTTGATGTTCTCGGCCCAGATCTGGAACGCGAGCAGCCCGGTCTTGCCGACGACGGCGAACGGCCCGGTCAATTCCATGCTGAAGCCGATCTTGATCGGCTCGACAGCGCGCGCCGCCGACCCTCCGAACAGCAGCAACGCCGCCATCACGGCCGCGCCGAGCGCGTCTTTCAGGTGCTTCATCACAGCAACTCCTTTACCTGGGCTGGGGTCAGAAAGCGGGTCTTGGCGCCGCGCAGCATCAGATAGAGCCGCGCCGTCTCCTCGAGTTCCTCGATCGCATTGACGGCGGCATCGAGGTTCGCCCCGGCAACCACCGGGCCGTGATTGGCCAGGAGCACCGCGTGGTGCCGGCCGGCAAAGCCGCGCACCGCCTCGGCCAACGCGATGTCGCCGGGGCGGTAATAAGGCACCAGCGGCAGCCGGCCGACGCGCATCACATAATAGGCCGTGATCGGCGGCAGCACGTCGGTCGGATCGACCTCGGCGAGGCACGAGACCGCGACCGAATGGGTCGAATGAAGGTGCACCACGGCGCCGGTGTCGCTGCGCTCCTCGTACATGACGCGATGCAGGAAGCTCTCCTTGGTCGGCGGGTCGCCGGCGATGAGCCGCCCGCTGTCGTCGAGCTTTGCCAGGCGCGCCGGGTCGAGCCGGCCAAGCGAGGCATTGGTCGGGGTCATCAGCCAGCCGCCTTCGACCCGTACGCTGATATTGCCCGACGAGCCCGCGGTCAGGCCGCGGTTGAAGATCGAGGCGCCGATCGCGCAAATCGCCTCGCGCGC
>DATLRS010000084.1:0-32157 GCA_035534535.1 Allostellaceae bacterium
CCCACGCCGCAGGCGTGGGAGGGTGAGGTGGGTGTCGGCAAGCGCTCTGGCATCCCCCGCCTCACCCCAACCCTCTCCGCCCCCCCGCCATGGCCCACGGGGGCGGAGAGGGAGTGAACGACGAAGGCTGACGATTTGTGCTCCAATCAAGGAAAGTTTGCTTTAGCCGGTTTGAGATACGATCCGCCGAATGGCATCTCTACACGCTCCAGGTGTGCGTGTGGTTAAGAGGATAGCTGAAAGGCACCTGCTTGTCGCCTTGGTAGTGGCGTGTGGTGGCATAGCAACCGTGCAGGCCAGATAGAATACGCCGCCGCCCCCGGCGACGGGATGATCGGCCCCGGGATCATCGGATACCGCAATGCCGCAGACGCCGCCCGGCTCGGCCTCAGCCTGCGGCGCGGGGATCTTCGCCGGGCAATGCGCGATGTGCGGGCGACGCGATAGCGGCAGGCCGTGCCGAGAGGCCGGCCCCCACTCCGGCGCGTCTTGCTGTTCGGTTAGCTTGCCAGCGCTGCTACTCCGGGGAGTTCCCTGCCTTCGAGCCATTCGAGAAAGGCGCCGCCGGCGGTCGAGACGTAGCTGAGGTCGTCGGCGACGCCGGCGGCGTTGAGCGCGGCGATCGTGTCGCCGCCGCCGGCGACGCTCGTCAGCCGGCCGGCGCGGGTCAATTCGGCGACCTTGTTGGCGACGGCGCTGGTGCCGCGGTCGAAGGGCGGCGTCTCGAAGGCGCCGAGGGGGCCGTTCCACACCAGGGTGCGCGAGGCTTCCAGCGCCGCCGTGAGGCGCGCGACGCTGGCGGGGCCGATATCGAGGATCATCGCGGTCGCCGGCACCGCGTTGACGCCGACCGTGCGGGTCACCACCCCGGCTTCCAGTCTTGCGGCGGTCACCGCGTCTTCCGGCAGGATGATTTCGCAACCGCGCGCGGCCGCCTGCGCCAGGATCGCGCGCGCGCTGTCGGCCAGGTCGCGCTCGCACAGCGAGCGGCCGACCGGCTGCCCCTGGGCGAACAGAAAGGTGTTGGCCATCGCGCCGCCGATCGCCAGGCGGTCGACCTTGCCCGCGATGAATTTGAGCAGGTCGAGCTTGCTCGACACCTTGGCGCCGCCGACCAGCGCGATCACCGGGCGCTGCGGATGTTCGAGCGCCGCGCCGAGCGCCTCGAGTTCGGCCTGCATCAATTTGCCGGCAGCGGCCGGCAGCAAATGCGCCAGCGCCGCGATCGAAGCGTGCGCCCGATGCGCCGCCGAGAAGGCGTCGTCGACATAAAAATCGCCGAGCGCCGCCAATTGTTTGGCAAATTGGGGATCGTTCGCCTCCTCGCCGGGGTGGAAGCGCAAATTCTCCAAAAGCGCAATCTCGCCGGGCTGCAGCGAACGCACCACGCGCTCTGCCTCAGGGCCGACACAATCTGGGGCAAAATGCACCGTGCGCCCGCCGATCGCCTGCGATAGCGGCTCGACCAGCGGACGCAACGATTGCGACGGGTCGGGTCCTTTCGGGCGGCCGAAATGCGACATCACGATGACTTTGGCGCCTTTGGCGACCAGCGCTGCGATGGTCGGCGCCAGGCGCTCGATGCGGGTCGCGTCGGTGACCCGGCCGTCCTTGACGGGCACGTTGAGGTCGGCGCGCAGCAGCACGCGTTTGCCGGCGACGGCGAGATCGTCGAGAGTGCGAAACCGCGGCATGGCCCCTCCGCTCGGTTGACGGTATCGCCCGTTTATCGCCGGCCAGGCTCGCTTTGGCAAATGCGGCGGCGCGGGATGGCACGATCGGCGATCAATGGCAGTCTTGGCAGGCTCGCCTTCGAGACCGCGCAGGCGGCGCGGATCGGCTGGTTTTTCGGCCAGAAGGTGTTGGCTGCGCGGCTGGGCCGCCCGGTGCCCGCGCCGCCCGCCTGGCGCGATCGCGCGATGCCCGACCGGCAGCGCCTCGTCGCCGATCTGTGGCGGCTGATCGAACAGGATTGGGACAACATCGCCGCCGGCCTTTATGCCGCGCCCGAGGCCGGGCGTGGCGGCCCGATTGCCGGGGTGCGGCGGGCCATCGATTTCTTTGCCGATCTCGCTGCGGTCGAGGCGCGCCGCCACGCCGGGCCGGCCGCCGCGCGGCTGCCGGAGGCGGCAGCGCAGCGCTATCCGGCCTATTACCGTCGCAAGTTTCATTTCCAGAGCGACGGCTATCTGAGCGCGGCTTCGGCCGAGCGCTACGACCATCAGGTCGAGGTGCTGTTCGGCGGCGGTGCCGCGGCGATGCGGCGCCAGGCCTTGGTGCCGCTGCAGGAGGCGCTGCGCCGCACGCCGGGGGGCACGACATCCGGCGCAGCGGGCGGGCAGAGCGCGGCGCGGCTGCTCGATATCGGCTGCGGCACCGGCGCTTTCCTGCGCGAGGTCAAACGCAATCATCCGCGCTTATCGGTTGCCGGGGTCGACCTGTCGGCGCCCTATCTGGCGGTGGCGCGCCGGCATCTTTCGTCATGGTCGCGGGTCGAGCTGCACGAAGCGGCGGGCGAGGCGCTGCCGTTTGCCGCGGCGCAGTTTGACATCGTCTGCTGCCTCTATCTGTTTCACGAATTGCCGCCGGCCGTGCGGCGCGCCGTCGCGGCCGAGATCGGCCGGGTGCTGAAGCCGGGCGGTACGCTTATTTTCGTCGATTCATTGCAGACCGGCGACGAGCCCGATTACGACGTGCTGCTCGACTACTTCCCGATCGCCTTTCACGAACCCTACTATGCGAGCTATATTCGCGCGAATCTGGATGCGATGTTCAGCCCGGGCTTGTTGCGAGAGAGCTCCCGAACAGCCTATTTTTCCAAGGTGCTGGCCTATCGGCGCACCGCAGAGGAGGGAGGTGCCGACTAGATATAGATACCTCTTGGCGTGGAGCCACTAGACTGGTACTGTATGTTGTTGGGGGAACAGCATGCGCTACAGGATACGGGGGGATGGTATGGAGGGGGGTACCTGGACGCAAGAGCGCGTCGAGCAGCTAATCGAGCTTTGGGAAGGCGGCGTGACGACGGCCGAGATCGGCCGGCGCATCGGGGTGACCAAGAATGCGGTGATCGGCAAGGTCCATCGCATCGGCTTGGTGCCGCGAGTGGTCATCGAGCGGCCGCCGCAGCGGCGCAATGTGTTCGACTTTAACGGTCTCATCTGCATGTGGCCGATCGGACACCCGGGCGACGAAGATTTCCACTTCTGCGGTACGCCGCCGGTCGACGGCAAGCCCTATTGCGCCAAACACGCCGGGCAGGCCTACATCCGGCCGAAGGAGGGCAAGCCCGAGGCCGCCTAGCGGATCGCGGCAATCATCCATCGAGGCGGTTGCGGGCGGTGGGGCCTGGTCGGCTTGTCGTCGGCGATTCGCACATTGGCATGGCGGTGTCATGACGGGGCGCCCGATTGCCGCCTCGCCACAGAGGGGCGTCGATGGGCGTCGCCGGCGATCGAACCGCCGGCAGGCGCGGCCTGCGGTTTCGGTTGCCGGCCGGCGGCGCCCGCTTGTGCGGCCGAAGGGTTGCCGGCAGGATCGCGCGGGTTATAGTCCGCCGCCGGAATTCCTCGTCAGATTGAGGGCAGATGATGCCGTTTCGCTCTCCCGCCGCGATCAGATCTTTGGCTGCCGCCGTGCTGCTGCTCGCCGCCGCCGCCTTGCTGCCGGTGACGGGGCCGGCGCGGGCGGCCGCGTTCATCGACGCCGCCGGGCGGCACGTCCTGTTACCCGACCGGATCAGCCGCATCCTGCCCGCCGAACGCGACGCCGAGGTGCTGGTTTACGTGCTGGCGCCGGATAGGCTCGCCGCGATCAGCCGCCGGCCGCTGCTGCGGCGCCGCGCCGGCGAGGCGGTGCTCGATTGGGGCCCCCGCTCGACGCCGGCAAGCATGGCGGCGACCGCCCGGCAGGTGCAGGCCGACCTGATCATCGACGCCGGCACCGTCACGCCCGCGCGCGCCGCCTTCGCCGATCAGGTGCAGCGCCTGACCGGCATTCCCTACATTCTCGTTGACGACAGTTTTGCCCGGATGCCGGCGGTATTGCGCTCGCTGGGGGCGATCCTCGGGGTTGGCGACCGCGGCAACGATCTGGGGCTTTATGCCGAGGAGGCGATCGCCGGGTTGCGCGGCCGGCTGTTGATCCGGCCCGCCAGTGCGCGGCCGCTCGTCTACTTCGCGCTCGGCGATGACGGGCTGACGACCGCGCTACCCGGCTCGCCGGCCGGCGAGACGATCGACGAAGCCGGCGCGATCAACGTCGCCGCACCGCTCGGCCGCGGCGGCGACGTCGCGGTCACCCCGGGGCAGCTGCGCGACTGGAACCCTGCCATCATCATCGCCCAGCGCCGCCAATTTTTTGCCGCGGCGCGGCGCAACCCCGCCTGGCGGCAGCTGGCAGCGGTGCGCAACCGGCAGGTCTATCTCGAGCCGACGAGCCCGTTCGGCTGGATCGCCGACCCGACCGGCGTCAACCGGCTGATCGGGTTGTACTGGCTGTCGAGCCTCCTCTATCCCGACGCGACGCAGGACGATCTGCGCGCGACGACGTGCAGCTTTTACGACAAGTTCTACCGCATCAAGCTGACCAACGCCCGGCTGGAGGCGCTGGTCAGGCCGGCCGGGGCAGCGACGCTCGCAGCGCCGCGACCGGTCGGCGGGCCGCTCGTCGGGCTCGGGGCGCCGCCGCCGGCGGATCTGTCCGCCAGCCGCGGCGGGCGGAGCACGACCAGCGGCACCCAAGGCGCGATGCCGGGCGGGATGAGTGATATGTCAATGGCCACCGGTGGTCCGAACGATCCGTGTACCGTCCCGGGCGCTCCCTCGCCGCAACCCTTGCCGGGGACGATGTCCGCTCCGGGAGCGTCGTCGCCCGAGGCCTTCCCGCCCGCCGCGCCGCCCGGTGTGCCGCCGCCGGGCCGGCGGGGCCGGCCGCTGCGATAAGTCACGAACCGCCTATTCCGCCGCGGGGCGCCAGCGCAGCACCGGATGGCGCGCCGCCTCGGTCTCGTCAAGCCGCCGGCGCGGCGTCAGCTGCGGCGCGTCACGGAAAGCGGCCGCGTCGCCGGCCCGGGCGCGCGCGGCGAGAGCCTGCATGACCGCGACAAACTGGTCGAGCGAGGCCTTGCTCTCGGTCTCGGTCGGCTCGATCAGCAAGGCGCCGTGCACGACCAGCGGGAAATACATCGTCATCGGGTGAAAGCCCTCGTCGATCATCGCCTTGGCGAAATCGAGGGTGGTCACCCCGGTATCCTTCAAGAAATGGTCGTCGAACAGGACCTCGTGCATGCACAGGCCGGGGAAGGCGAGGCTTAGCGCGTCGGCGAGCCTGACCCGCAGGTAGTTGGCATTGAGGACGGCGTCCTCGGCGACCTGGCGCAGCCCATCGGCGCCGTGGCTCATCATGTAGGCGAGCGCCCGCACCAGCATGCCGATCTGGCCGTGAAAGCCCTTGAGCCGGCCGATCGAACCCTTGGCCGGCCCCGCCGCGTGCTCGATCAGCGCGCAGCCCGCGGCGTCGTGCACCAGCCACGGCACCGGCGCGTGCGGCGCCAACGTCGCCGCCAGCGCCACCGGGCCGCTGCCCGGGCCGCCGCCGCCATGCGGGGTCGAGAACGTCTTGTGCAGGTTGAGGTGAAGCGCGTCGATGCCGAGCTCGCCCGGCCGCACCCGTCCGACGATCGCGTTGAAATTGGCGCCGTCGCAATAGAAGAACGCCCCCGCCCGATGCACCGCGTCGGCGATCTCGAGGATCTCGTCCTCGAAGAGACCGCAGGTGTTAGGGTTGGTCAGCATCAGCGCCGCAACATCGGTGCCGAGCTTGGCCTGCAGTGCCGCGAGGTCGACCCGGCCGCGCGCATTGGCGGGAATGCTCTCGATCGTGTAGCCGCAGGTTGCGGCGGTCGCCGGGTTGGTGCCGTGCGCCGATTCCGGCACCAGGATGCGCCGACGCGGATCGCCCGCCGCCGTCAGCGCGGCGCGGATCGTCATGATGCCGCACAATTCGCCATGCGCCCCGGCCGCCGGCGACAGCGCGATCGCCGGCAGGCCGGTCAGCACCTTGAGCCAATGCGCCGTCGTGTCGATCAGTTCGAGGGCGCCCTGCACGCTCGCCATCGGCTGCAACGGGTGCAGATCGGCAAACCCCGGCAGCCGCGCCAGTTTCTCGTTGAGCCGCGGGTTGTGTTTCATGGTGCACGAACCGAGCGGGTAGAGGCCGCTGTCGATCGCATAGTTCTTTTGCGACAGGCGGGTGAAATGGCGCACGATCTGCGGCTCGCTGAGCCCCGGCAGGCCGATCGGGCCCTGGCGTTCGAGCCCGTTGAGGCGCGCGCGAAACGGCGGCGGCTCCGGCAGATCGACGCCGCAATGCCCCGGCGAATCCTGCTCGAACACGAGCTTTTCCTCGAGCTGCAAGCCGCGATTGCCGCTGGTCGTGGCGCCCAACGCGCTCATCGCAGCACCTCCCGCAGCGCCGCCTCGAAGCGGTCGATATCCTCGATCGTGACGGTCTCGGTCGCCGCCACCAGCAAGAGATCGGCGAGGTCCGGCCGCTCCGGATAGAGCCGGCTGACGGGAATGCCGCCGAGCACGCCCTGCGCCGCGAGCGCCTCGACGACCGGCGCGGCAGGGCAGGGCAGCCGCAGCGTGAACTCGTTGAAGAAGGCGTCATTCACCAGCCGAACGCCCGGGAGGGCGGCGAGCCGCTCGGCGGTGGCGACCGCGGTCGCGTGGTTGAGGCGCGCCAGGCGCACGAGGCCGGCCTCACCGAGCAAGGCCACGTGGATCGTGAAGGCCAGTGCGCACAATCCCGAATTGGTGCAGATGTTGCTCGTCGCCCGCTCGCGCCGAATGTGCTGCTCGCGGGTCGCCAGGGTCAGCACCCAGCCGCGCTGCCCCGCCGCATCGACGGTCTCGCCGACCAGCCGTCCCGGCATCTGCCGCACGAAACTCTCGCGGCTGGCGAAGAGGCCGAGATGAGGTCCGCCGAAATTGAGCGCATTGCCAAACGACTGGCCTTCCGCGGCGACGACGTCGGCGCCCATCGCGCCGGGCGGGCAGATCGCCCCCAAGGACAGCATCTCGGTGACGACGACGACCAAGAGGGCGCCGGCCGCGTGGCAGTGCTGTGCCAACGCCGAATAATCGCGGATCTCGCCGAAGAAATCGGGATTCTGGACGACGATGCAGGCGGTCTTGCTGTCAAGCAGCGATGCCAGATCTTCGCCGGCGCCCGGCGTCGCATCGCTTCTCTCCAGCTCGACCCCGGCGAACTGCGCGTAGGTCTCACAGACCGCGCGATAGTGCGGGTGCAGACCGCCCGACAGCACCGCCCGGTTGCGGCGGGTCAGGCGGTGCGCCATCGCCACCGCCTCGGCGCCGGCGGTGGCGCCGTCATACATCGAGGCGTTGGCGACCTCCATGCCGGTCAGCAATGCCACCTGGGTCTGGAACTCGAACAGCGATTGCAACGTGCCCTGCGCCAATTCGGGCTGATAGGGCGTGTAGGAGGTCAGGAACTCGCCGCGCTGGATCAGATGGTCGACCGCCGCCGGAATGTGATGGCGGTAGGCGCCGCCGCCGAGAAAAAACGGCGCCATGCCGGCGTGCAAATTCTTTGCGGCCATCGCGGCGAGGCGGCGCTCGACCTCCATCTCGCCCATCGCCAGCGGCAGGTCCAGGAGCCCCGGCTGGCGCGCCGCCAGCGGCACATCGGCAAACAGCGCCTCGATCGAGGGTGCGCCGATCGCCGCCAGCATGTCCCGCCGGTCGGCGTCGGTCAGCGGCAGGTAGCGCATCAGGGCTGCTCCTGCGCGATAAAGGCGTCGTAGGCCGCCTCGTCCATCAGCGTGTCGAGCTCCCTGGGGTCGGCGAGGCGCAGCTTGATGAACCAGCCTTCGCCCATCGCGTCGCCATTGACCTTGGCCGGGTCGGCGAGCAGCGCCTCGTTGACCGCGACCACCTCGCCCGAAACCGGGGCATAAATCTCGCTCGCCGCCTTGGCCGATTCGACGACCGCGGCCTCCTTGCCCGGCGCCAGGGTGCGGCCGATCTCGGGCAGTTCGACATAGACGACGTCGCCCAGTTGCGACTGTGCGTAATCGGTGATGCCGATCACCGCCATCTCGCCGTCCTGGCGGATCCATTCGTGGTCCTTGGTGAAGCGCAGCACGCTCATCGCATCACTCCTGTCAGCCGCGGTAATAGCGGGTCGCAACAAACGGCAGCGGCGCGACATGCGCCGGCCGGGGAATATCGCGGACGACCAGCGCCAAGGCGCTGCCGGTGGCGGCATGCGCGCTGTCGACATAGCCCATCGCCACCGGCGCGCCGAGCGAGGGGCCAAAGCCGCCGCTGGTGATCCGGCCGATCGGCTGGCCCGCCGAGCCGAGGATCGCAGTGCCGTCGCGGGCCGGGGCGCGGCCGTCGGGGCGGATACCGACGCGCTGGCGGCTCGGCCCCTCGGCAAGCTGGCGCAGGATGGTCGCGGCGCCTGGAAAATTGCCTTCGGCGCGCCGCCGTTTGGCGATCGTCCAGGCGAGGCCGGCCTCAATCGGGGTTGTCGTCGCATCGATGTCGTGGCCGTAGAGGCAGAGCCCGGCTTCGAGGCGCAGCGTGTCGCGCGCGCCGAGGCCGATCGGCATGACCTCCGGCTGGTTTAGCAGCGCCTCGGCCACCGCCACGGCATCCGCGGCTGCCATCGACAATTCAAACCCGTCCTCGCCGGTGTAGCCGGAACGGGTGAGGAAGCACGCCACGCCGGCGATCTGTGCCGCCGCCGCGCTCATGAACGGCATGCCGTCGACGCCGGCGGCAAAGCGGGCCAGCACCGCAGCGGCGGCCGGCCCCTGCAGCGCCATCAGGGCGCGCTCAAAGCGTGGCTCGACGGCGGCCCGTGGGCCGAGACGGGCCTGCAGATGTGCCAGGTCGGCTTCTTTGCAGGCGGCGTTGACCACCAGCATCAGCCCGTCGCCGGCGCCATCCGGGATCCGGGTCGCGATCAAATCGTCGAGAATCCCGCCCGCCTCGTTAAGCAACAGCGTGTAGCGCATCCGCCCCGGCATCAGCCCCTGGATGTCGCCCGGAACCAGCGCCTCCAGCGCGCCCGCCGCGGCGGTGCCGTGCAACCGGATCTGGCCCATATGCGACACGTCGAAGAGACCCGCCCGGGCGCGGGTGTGGAGGTGCTCGGCGATGATGCCGGCGGGGTATTGCACCGGCATCTCATAGCCGGCGAAGGCGACCATGCGGGCGCCATGCGCAATGTGCAGGTCATAGAGCGGGGTGTGCCGCAATGGCGGCGTTTCGACAGCGATAGACCCAGCCGGACTCATCGGGGCGCACCTCCGCTCGGCGGACGCACAGTGCGCCCGGGAGATGCCCCCTCTGTCCTGTACCCTGAGAGATTCACCCGGACCGGCCAATTCGGATGGCCGGCCCCGCGGCTTACTCCTTCGGTGTGCGGAGCGGTTGCAAGCGCCGATCCGCCGCTTTCCAGAGCACCCTTCCGCCCACAGTCCTTTTGCCTGAGAGTTTCCGGGGCGGTTGCTCCTTCGGCGCCGCGCCTGACCTCAGCCCAGGGCGCGACCTCTCCTGCGGGCGTGCATACGGCAGCCCCCTCTCTAGCACCGCCCGCCGGCCCTGGCCAGCCGTAACGCGGAGCGTGCCGCTAGCGGCCCCGGAAGTGATGATAGAAATCGACGACCTGCGGGCTCTGCTGAAAGCCGAGCACGATGTTGAGGTTGCCTACCTTGCCGTCGGTGAGGGGGATCGTCTCCTCGATATGGTCGGTGACGCCGGCCCGTTTGGCGTCGGCCGGGATCGCGACATGGACGGGCAGCGAGCGCTTGCTGAGGATCGCCTGGTTGGGCCCGGTCACCGCGACGAAATATTGCAGATCGACGCCGGTTCCGCCGCGCGCCGCCGGTCCGCGCTCGCCGATGACGACGACATCGAGAGTGGCGCGAATCGCATCACCGTCGCGCTCGCAGTGGCTGCTGACGTCGTCAAGAATACCGTAGAACGCGACACTGATCGGCTCGGGCGTCGCGCCCGGCACAAACACGGCCGTCTGCGCCAGCGGATGCAGAATCGCGACGGTCGGGCAGGTTGCCGCCGAACCGCCTGACCCGTTCGATCCGCCCGAGAACGGATTGAGCGATTCGACCGTGCCGCACCCGGCGAGCGAGGCCAAGCCGCACAGCGCCAGCGCCAGCCCGGCACACACCACCCCCGGCGGCCGGTGCCGGCCGCGCGATCCCGCCCACAACACCGGAAAACCGGCGATCAGAGGTTTTTATGCGTGCCGTCGCAGAATGGCTTGTTGGCGCTCGCCTTGCAGCCGCACAGGTAGACGTCGCCGGTCTTCTCGGCGACAAATGCCTGCGGGGCGAGGCCGACGGCCTTGTGCGCGCCGTCGCAGAACGGCTGCTTGCTGCTGCGCCCGCAGGCGCACCAGACATAGCGCTGGCCCTGCTCGACCGAGACCTTGTAGGGCGCCTTTTGCGCCGGGATCGGTGCTTCCATGTTTCTCCCCTTCCTCGACCTTGCTACTGTCCCGCGCACGTCGGGCCGGTAGGGCGACTTTAGGCGAGGCTTGCCGGTCGCACAAGCCGGCGTGGTGCGCCACCTGGGCGCCGCCCTCGGGAGCGCGGAAGGACTGAGCGGACGCATGGCGGTCTACACCGAGATCGGCGACGATGAGCTGCGCGCCTTTGCCGCGCTCTACGACATCGGCGAGGTGCTGTCGTGCAAGGGCATCGCCGAGGGCGTCGAGAACTCGAACTTCCTGCTGACCACGGCGCGCGGCAATTTCATCCTGACGCTTTACGAAAAGCGGGTGGCGCGCGGCGATCTGCCGTTCTTCATCGCGCTGATGGACCATCTGGCGCATCACGGGCTGGCCTGCCCGACCCCGGTGCGCGGCAAGGACGGCGAGGCGCTGCGCGAATTGTGCGGCCGCCCGGCGGCGATCGTCACGTTTCTCAACGGCATGTGGCCGCGCCGCATCGATCCGTTTCACTGCGCCGGGCTGGGCGGCGCGCTGGCGCGGCTGCATCTGGCCGGCGCCTCGTTTGATATGGTGCGCCCCAACGATCTCAGCGTTGCCGGCTGGCGCCGGCTCTATGAGGGCAGCCGCAGCCGTGCCGGCGAACTCGATGCCGGGCTGGCAGGCGAACTCGGCGAGGAACTCGGCTTTCTCGAAGCGGCCTGGCCGCGCGACCTGCCGGCCGGGGTCATCCACGCCGATCTGTTTCCCGACAACGTGTTCTTTCGCGACCACGAGCTGTCGGGCCTCATCGATTTCTATTTCGCCTGCACCGATTTTCTCGCCTACGATCTCGCGATCTGCCTCAACGCTTGGTGTTTCGAGCCGGATCTCAGCTTCAACGTGACCAAGGCGCGCCTCTTGGTGCGCAACTACCGCGCCGTCCGGCCGCTCGCCGAGCGCGAACTGGCGGCCTTGCCGCTGCTGGCCCGTGGCAGCGCGCTGCGCTTTCTGTTGACCCGGCTCTATGACTGGCTGAACCAGACCGCCGGCGCCCTGGTGCGCCCCAAAGACCCGATCGAGTACCTCAAGAAACTGCGTTTTCACCGCGGCATCGCGGGGCCGGCCGGGTATGGCATCGATGGCTGAGGTCGAGATCTTCACCGATGGCGCATGCAGCGGTAACCCCGGCCCCGGCGGCTGGGGCGCGATCCTGCGCTATGGCACCGTCGAGAGGGAGCTCAGCGGCGGCGAGGCGCCGACCACCAACAACCGCATGGAATTGATGGCGGCGATCGCGGCGCTCGAGGCGCTGAAGCGGGGCTGCCGCGTCGCCCTCTATACCGACAGCCAGTATCTGCGCGACGGCATCACCCGCTGGCTGCCGTCGTGGAAGGCGCGCGGCTGGCGCACCGCCGACAAAAAACCGGTCAAGAACCTCGATTTGTGGCAGCGCCTGGAACTGGCCGTCCAGCCGCACGAGGTGGCATGGCACTGGGTGCGCGGCCATTCGGGCCACCCGGAAAACGAGCGCGCCGACGCCCTCGCGCGCGCCGCGATCGGGGCGCTGCGCGCCGCCTCGGATTAGCTCAGCTCGCTTCCGGCTTTTCGACGAGCGCCAGCTACGGCTGAACGTCAATTATTTCGTCCACCCCAGGATCGCGGCAGCGACCTCGTCCGGCTGGTCGAGTTCGGCCAGGTGACCGGCGCCGGGGATGAGGCGGATCTCGGTGCGTCCGGCGATGCCCTTGGCGAATTTGTCGGCGTAGCCGCGCGGCATGATGCGGTCCTCGGCGCCCCACAGGAGGAGGGTCGGCGCGGCGATCAACGGCAGGCGTTTTTCCAGCTTGGTGTTGCCGAGCGGCCAGAAGATGCGGGTCGCGGCCTCGCTGGCGCGCACCTGCTCGATCGGCCATTCCGGCGAGTTCTGCCCCTCGGGCGGCGCTTTCAGCCATTCCCAGCGCGCCGGATCGGCGCACATCAGACCGGCCACGTCGGGGGCGCGCTGCGCCCAGGGGTCGGTTGCCGGGTCGGCTTCGTCGAACAGGCCGAACGGCGCGATCAGCGCCAGGCGTCGCACCGATTGCGGCCAGATCGCCGCCATTTCGGCGGCAAGCGAGCCGCCGACCGAGCTGCCGGCCAGATCAGCCCCGTCGAGCCCCGCCTTTTGCACCAGCAGATGCGCGGCGATGACCCAGTCGAGATGGCTGTCGAGCACCGTGTGGCCGCGCTCGCCGCCGGGGAAGCCCGGCAATGACGGCACGATGACGGTACGCTCCTGCGCCAGCGCGTCGAGAAACGGGGTCCAGCGCGGCAGCCCGCCGAGGCCGGCGAGAAAGCCCAATTTCGGGCCGCTGCCCTTGGTCCAGATCCGGCAGGAAAAACCGTTAAGCTCGACGGTGGTGGTCTCAGGTTCGGCCATCGATCACTCCGCCGCCATCGCCGCCGCCGGCCGGAACGCCGGCAGCGCGGCCCGCTCGGCTTTGGCCATCGGCCGCGGCCACCAGCGATCCTCCCATTCGGAAAAGACGCCGCGCAGCTGCGGCAGCACTTTTTGCGCGAACAGCCCGGTATTGTACTTGGCGAGGTCCTTCTTCATGTTGCCGAACTGCAAGAGCAGCATCAGGTGGCCGACATTGAGATTGGTCGCCACTTCCTTGAGCTGCGCTGCGACCTCGTCGGGAGAGCCGATGATCACATAACCCTTGTCGACGATCGCATCCATTTCGCGCGCCAGGGTCTGGAATTTCGATTCGTAGCGCGAGGCGGCTGCCGCCTGCGCCACCTGGCTCTCGATGCCGCGGCGCTGCGTTTCCTCGGTGGTGTAGCCGGGCGGGCCGGCAAAGCGCGGGTCGACATGCAGGCAGCGGCCATAAAAATATTCGGCCGGTTCGCGGTAGAGCTCCATCGCCTGCTCACGGCTGTCGGCGACCCCGACGAATTGCAGAAAGCCGGCGTGGTACGGGTTGCGGTCCTTGCCGAGGCGGTCCATCTCGGCCCAGAACCCGTCCATCGTCGCCTGTCCGGCCTTGTAGCCGTAATAGGACAGGTAGCAGTAGACGTGGTCCATCTGGGCGCACCAGCGCCACGTCTCGACCGAGCCGCCGCCGGGTATCCAGATCGGCGGCCGCGGCTGCTGGATCGGGCGCGGCCAGATGTTGACGTAGCGCTGCTGGTTGAAGCGGCCGTTGAAGGCGAAGGTGTCGGGTTCGGTCCACGCCTTGACGACGAGGTCGTGCGCCTCGAGGTAGCGCTCGCGCAGCAGCGAGGGGTTCTGGCCATAGGCGAAGCAGGTGTCCATCGGCGAGCCGACCGGGAAACCGGCGATCAGGCGCCCGCCCGAGATGACATCGATCATCGCGAATTCTTCGGCGACCCGGGTCGGCGGGTTGTAGAGCGCCAAGGAGTTGCCGAGGACGCACAGCGCCGTGTCGGTGGTCCGCCGCGCCAAGGACGAGGCGATCAGATTGGGCGACGGCATCAACCCATAGCCGTTCGAGTGATGCTCGTTGACGCAGATCGCGTCGAACCCGCTTTCGGCGGCGAATTCCAGCTCATCCATGAAGTCGTTGTACATGTGATGGGCGCGCCGCGGATCGAACAGCGAGGAATGGATATCGACCCACACCGAGGGATGCTTCTCCCGGAAATCGTCGGGCAGCTCGGTGTAGGGCATCAGATGGAACCACATCAGCTTCATGGCTTCGTCCTTCCGAACGGCGTTCAGAAACCTGATATGCCGCCAGCCTGACCGCACAGCGCAGCCGCGTCAACCTCATAGGCGGGCGCGGCGGGCCGCCGGTTGACAGTGCCGAACCATGTTGCAACACTTTTCGCCGTCTTGCCGCTTGGATGGCGTTAGGGGCTCGGTCTATGGTCCGCCCTGGCGGGGCATATGCTGTCGCCGAGCCGGGCGAGGATCGTTGCCCGGCCTGATTTTTGCCTGTCCGCACGGGCCAACACTTGGTGGGATCGGGACCTTTCCGGAATGAGGACCACAGCTGACACGCAAATTTCCCCAGCCGTGCCGCCCGCTGACCCGGCCGCGAGCCGGCGCGGGCGAGCGGCCCCCACAGCGCCGCCGCTGTCGGAGGCGGCGCAACCGGCCGATCCCGCGCCCTCGCCGGTCGCGGTTACCACAGTCAGAATGCTGCCGGTTGGCGAAGGGCTGCATGCGTTGCGCATCGGCGAACTGGCCGGCGCCGCCGGCGTGGTTGACGGGATGGCGGTTCCGGCGGTGCAGGTCGCCGCGCCGCCGGCCGGCGAGGGCAGCGGCGTCGAGATCGTCGCTGCATTCCCCGGACGCGGGCCGTGGCTCGGCAGGGAAGGCGGTACGATGATCCTGCGGTCGCCGCCCGGAGGCGGCTGCGTGATCGTGACGGCTTATGGCGCGCCAGGAGAGGCCGCCGCCGAGCTGCCGGTCGAGCTGCAGCGCCTCGCGGGGCCCACCGGGGGGGCGCCGGCCGAAGCCGCGGCACCGGCCGGCGCGACGGCCGCGCAGCTGGCCGGAACCCGCGATGTCGCGAGCGAAATCCTCCTGCACATCGAGCGCGCCGGCGATCGCCTGTTTCCCGGCCGCGGCTGGGTCGGCGCGCTCGGCCGGCGCATGCGCATCGAGGCCTTCAGCATCCGGCCGCTGGAGCGGCTGGCTCCGGCGGACATCGAGATGAAGGGGTTTCTGCCGAGCGGTGGAGAAACGCCGTGGATCCCGGGGGGCGTCTTATGCGGCACGCGCGGCCGAGGCCTGCCTCTGATCGGTTTCGCGGTGCGGGTTGCGCCGCAGCGCGCCGACCGGTTCGAGGTGGCCTATCAGGGGTCGTTTTTCGCCGGCGGGATTTCCGAAATTTGCCGCAACGGCGAACCATGCCGCGCGGCGGGCAGCGACGATCCGCTGGAGGCCGTCAACGTCAGGCTGATCGAACGAGTCCCCCAATCCGAGGCGGCTGCGACAGCCGGCTAGCGCCCGCCCAAACCCGTCGCCCGACGCCGGATGCCGCGCCATCCGGCAGCGACCGCTCGCACCCTGCCCGGTGGGGCGGCTTGTTTATTTGCTGTGGGGCACAATGAAGCTGCTGTTCGTTCATCAGACCTTTCCCGGACAATACCTGCATCTGGTTCAGTATCTGCGGGACGCCGGCCACACCTTGACGTTCATCACCCAGCGCCGCGACAGGGAGATCGCGGGCATCCGCATGCTCGAATATCTGCCCGCCCCGGCGTCGATCGCCGCGCAATCCTACGTCGGCGATCTGGAAAGCGGCGCGATGAACGGCCTCGCCGTCGCCCGGCTGTGCGAAGGGCTCAAACGCGAAGGGTTTCAGCCCGACATCGTCGTCGGACACACCGGATGGGGCGAGCTGCTGTTCGTCAAGGACGTCTGGCCGACGGTACCCTTGCTCGGTTATTTCGAGTTTTTCTATCGCGCATCGGGCTCCGATCTCGATTTCGACCCGGAGTTCCCCGCGACGATCGAGGACGTGATGCGGGTGCGGGTGCGCAACGCGACCAACCTGCTCAGTCTCGACGCCGCGGATTGGGGCCACACCCCGACGAAATGGCAGCGCGACCAATACCCGGTCGAATATCACCCGCGCATCAGCGTGATCCACGAGGGCATCGATACCGAGCGCGTCCGCGCCGACCCGACGGCGCGCTTGTGGCTGCGCGGCGGGCTGTCGCTGTCGCGCCAGGATCAGGTGCTCACCTACAGCGCCCGCCGGCTGGAGCCGTACCGGGGCTTTCACGTGTTCATGCGGGCATTGCCGAAGGTGCTGGCGGAATGCCCGAAGGCGCATGTCGTCATCATCGGCGGCGACGGCGTCAGCTATGGCCGGCCGCCCGCCGATGGGACGAACTGGCGCGCGCACCTGCTGGCCGAACTGGGCGATCGGCTCGATCTGAGCCGGGTGCATTTTCTCGGCTGGCTGCCCTATGTGCAGTATCTGGCGGTGCTGCAGATTTCTTCGGCGCACGTCTACCTGACCTATCCGTTCGTGCTGTCCTGGGGGCTGCTCGAAGCGATGGCCGCGGAGTGCCTGGTGATCGGGTCGCGGACGCCGCCGGTCGAAGAGGTCATCGACGGCACCGAGAACGGTTACCTCGTCGATTTTTTCGACATCGACGCGCTGGCCGGGCAGATTTCTGCGGTGCTGCAGAACCCGGCATCGACGACGACGATGCGCCGCAACGCACGGCGTAGCGTCGTCGAGCAGTACGACCTGAAAAGCCTCAGCCTGCCGGCACATCTGGCGCTGATCCAGCGCCTCACCGGCATCGATCCGGTGCCGCGGCCCCGCAGACGCCGGCGCGGCGCGGCGCGGCCGGCGCTGGAAGCCGCCCGATGATCGGGTTCGCGGCGCCGCCGCCGGTCGCCGCCGCGCAGCTGGTGCCACTGGAGCCCGGATTTTATGCCTTCAGCCTAACCGCCAGCCTCACCGCCAGCCTCACCGCCAACCTCACCGGCGAGATCAGCCGGCGCGCGCCGAAGAACGGGCTGGAGCTGCCGGCGGTGCATGTCTGCACGCCGCCGCATGGCGCGGGCGAAGTCGAAATCGTCGACGCTTTTGGCCGCACCGACGGCTGGCTCGGCAGTCATCGCGACAGGCTGTTCGTCCGGGCGCCGAGCGGCGGTGTCGCGGCGCTCGTCACGGCGTATTTGCCGCCCGACCAGGCGGACGTGCCGCTCGGTCTCGAGATCCGCCGCGTCGATCGGCCGGCTCCCTGCCGTACCCTCAGCCTGGGCGGCGCGGCCGCGCCGGCGCGAGGCGCCGGTCTGGACGTCATCGCCCATATCCGCGGCCGCGGCGATCTGCGCTTTGTCGACGCGCCGTGGATCGGCCGCGTCGGCCCGGGATTGTGGATCGAGGCGTTCACCTTGCGGCCGCACGACCCGACGGCGGCTGTAGCGATCGAATGCAAGGGGTTGATCGCGACCGGCGGCGAGACCGCGTGGCTGGCCGCCGGCATGCCCTGCGGCACCAGCGGGCGCGGCCTGCCGCTGATCGGGTTTGCGGTGCGCCAGAGGGCCGCTGAGAAGGCCGCTGAGAAGGCCGCTGCGGGCGGCGTGCTGTTCGATTGCGAATATGCCGGCTATTTCGCCTCGGGCGCGACCGTGGGCCCGGCGCGCAACGGTGCGCCCTGCCGCTCGGCAATCGCCAACGACCCGCTGGAAGGCATGCAACTGCGCATCGTACCGCGCTCGAAATAGGCTCAGGCGAGGATGTCGCGGCGCCGCAGCTCCTCGACCAGTTCCTCGGCCAGGGCGTCGGCATCGCGCTCGACCGTCGCCAGCCGGATCTCGGGGTTTTCCGGCGCTTCGTAGGCGGAATCGATGCCGGTGAAATTGGGGATCGCGCCGGCCTGCGCCTTGGCGTAGAGCCCCTTGGGATCGCGCCGGATGCATTCGGCGATCGGCGTATCGACGAACACCTCGAAAAACGCGTGCGGTGCGGCGATCTCGCGCGCCATCTGGCGGTCGGCGCGGAACGGCGAGATGAAGGCGCAGATCACAATGAGGCCGGCATCGCCGATCAGCCGCGCCACCTCGCCGACCCGCCGGATGTTCTCGACCCGGTCGGTGTCGGTGAAGCCGAGATCGCGGTTCAACCCATGGCGCACATTGTCGCCATCGAGCAGCATCGTATGGCAGCCGATGGCCAGCAGCTTTTGCTCGAGCCGGTTGGCGATCGTGGACTTGCCGGCGCCGGACAAGCCGGTGAACCACAGCACCGCCGGCTGATGCCCCTTAAGGGCGGCGCGCTGCAGCGGGTTGATTGCCGATTCGTGCCAGTGAATATTGGTGGCGCGCCGCAGGGCGAAGGCGACCACCCCGGCCGCGGCGGTCTCCTGGGTCAGGCGATCGATCAGGATGAAGCCGCCGGTGTCGCGGCCGTCGGCATAAGCGTCGAACGCCACCGGCACGCTGGTCGAGACATTGCAGAACCCGATTTCGTTGATCGCGAGGGTGCGCGCCGCGATGTGCGCCCCACTGTCGACATCGATCCGGTGCTTCAGCGCGGTCACCGTCGCCGACGCGGTGCGCGTGCCGATCTTGAGCCAATAAGAGCGCCCGGGGACCAGCGCCTCCTCCTTCATCCAGACAAGATGCGCGGCGAACTGGTCGGCGAACTCGGCCGGCGCGTCGGGATGGACCAAGAGGTCGCCGCGCGAGACGTCGATCTCGTCCTGCAACGTCAGGGTCACGGCATCGCCGGCCGAGGCGCGGGGCAAGGGGCCGTCGAAGGTCACGATCTCCTTGACCCGCGAGGTGCGGGCCGAGCCCATCACCAGGATCGGGTCGCCCGGCATCACCGAACCCGCTGCCACCGTCCCGGCAAACCCGCGGAACTCGCCATTCGGACGGTTGACCCACTGAACCGGGAAGCGCAGCGGCCGATCGGTCGGCGCACGGTCGAGCTCGACGCTCTCGAGGTATTCGAGCAGGTTCGGCCCCTCATACCAGGGCGTGTGCGCCGAGCGCTCGGTCAGGTTGTCGCCGAACCGCGCCGAAAGCGGGATCATGACCAGCGAGGCGAAGCCCAGATCCGCGGCGAAATGCCGGTAATCAGCCGCGATCTGGTCGAATACCGCGCGCTCGAACCCGACCAGGTCGAGCTTGTTGACCGCGACCACGATGTGGCGAATGCCGAACAGCGAGCAGATCAGCGAGTGCCGCCGGGTCTGCGCCAGCACCCCCTTGCGCGCGTCGACCAGCAGCACCGCGAGGTCGGCGGTCGAGGCGCCGGTTGCCATGTTGCGCGTGTATTGCTCGTGCCCGGGACTGTCGGCGACGATGAACGAGCGGCGCGGCGTCGAAAAATAGCGGTAGGCGACATCGATCGTGATGCGCTGCTGGCGCTCGTCTTCCAGCCCGTCGAGCAGCAGCGAAAAGTCGATCTCGTCGCCGGTCGTGCCAAACCGCCGCGACTCGCGCCGCAGCGCCTCGAGCTGGTCGCCCATGATGACGTCGGCATTGTAGAGCAGGCGGCCGATCAGCGTCGATTTGCCGTCATCAACCGAGCCGCAGGTCAGAAAGCGCAGCAGGCTTTTGTCGCCCGGCGCGGGCACCGGGAGGGGGCCATGCGGCATCAGAAATACCCTTGACGCTTCTTGCGTTCCATCGAGGCCGTATCGTCGCTGTCGATTAGCCGGCCCTGCCGCTCGGAGTGGCGCGCCTGGCGCAGTTCGGCGGCGATTTCGGCGATCGTCGCCGCCTCCGATTCGATCGCCCCGCTCAGCGGGTAGCAGCCGAGCGTGCGAAACCGCACGCTGCGCATCTGCGGGGTCTCGCCCGGCTGCAGCGGCAGGCGGTCGTCATCGACCATGATCCACACGCCGTCGCGCCACACCACCGGGCGCGGCTTGGCGAGATAGAGCGGCACTATCGGGATCCCGGCGGCCTCGATGTATTCCCAGACATCGAGCTCGGTCCAGTTGGACAGCGGAAAGACGCGCATCGTCTCGCCGACCGCCAGCCGGGTATTGTACAGGTGCCAGAGCTCGGGTCGCTGCCGTCGCGGGTCCCAGGTGTGTGCCGCGCCGCGCAGCGAGAAGACCCGCTCCTTGGCGCGGCTCTTCTCCTCGTCGCGCCGGGCCCCGCCGATCGCGGCGTCGAAGCCGTGGCGGTCGAGCGCCTGCTTCAAGGCTTCGGTCTTCATGATCTCGGTGTGCAGCGCCGAGCCCGAGGCGATCGGGTTGATCCCGCGCGCCAGACCCTCCTGGTTGATGTGGACGATCAGGTCGAGCCCGAGCCGCCGGGCGGTCGCGTCGCGGAATTCGATCATGTCGCGGAATTTCCACGTCGTGTCGACATGCAGCAACGGCAGCGGCGGCGTCGCCGGATGGAATGCCTTGCGCGCCAAGTGCAACAGGACGCTCGAATCCTTGCCGATCGAATAGAGCAGCACCGGATTGCGGAACTCGGCGACGACCTCGCGCAGGATCGCGATCGCCTCGGCCTCGAGCCGCTGCAAATGACGCGGCAACACTTCGCCGCGCGGCGAACTCTCGGCCACCGGTGCAGACCTACCATCGTTCAAGCCAGAATCCCCAGTCTGCCCTATCTCGGCAAGCTCCCGGGCACCGCGTGCCCGGCACCCGCCAGCGCCTCGCGAACGGTGGCGAGCAGCGCCTGCTCGCCGAACGGCTTCGCCAGATAGGAGACCGCCCCGCACGCGAGCGCTCGCGTGCGCTCGGCGCTTGTCGGACACGCTGTTATCAGGATTGTCGGGATCCGACAACCCTTGGCAGCCATGTGGTCGATCAGCGCCAGGCCGCTCATGCCCGGCAGCCGCACATCGAGGATCAGACACGACCGGCGGTCCGGCCCCGAGGCATCGACAAAATCTTCGGCCGAGGCGAACACGTCCGCCGCAAGACCGTGCGATTTTAACATGCGTTGTAATGCGTCGCGGACCGGCTTGTCGTCATCCACGATCGCGATCAACGGTTCCATCGGGAAGCATGCCCGCCTTTGTACCGGGCCAAAGATACTCCCCGATCGGCATGCGATCGATCGGCCGTGGAGACACTAGGCTACCGACAAGGAGCACTGCGACACCACCCCTGGCGTAGAGGGGGTCATCGCCCTGGGCGCGCGGCATCGGCCGGCGCCTGTGGCAAGATACAGCCGAACCGTGCGCCGCGGCCGGTAGCGGACGAGGCCAACAGCGATCCGCCATGGGCTTCGATGATCGAGCGGCTGATGGCCAGCCCGACGCCGATTCCCTCCGGCTTCGTCGTGTAGAAACTGTCGAAGATCCGCGACGCTTGGTCGGGGTCGAGGCCGCTTCCTGAATCCTCGACGGTGACGGTGACCCCGCCGTCGCCATTGACCGCCGAGCGGATCGTCAATATCGCCTCCTCGTCCGCGGGCTCGGCCATCGCCTCCAGCGCGTTGGTGATGAGGTTCACGATGACCTGCTGCAGCTGCACCGGATCGCCCATCACCAGGGGGAGCGCAGCGGCAAGATCGACCCGCAGCACGACCCGCTGCCGCTCGATGGCACCGCGCGACAGGTCGAGGGCCTGCCGCACGATGTCATTGACGTTCAGCAACCGCTGGTCTGGCGGTTCCTTGTTAAACAGCGAGCGGATTCGTGCAATTACGTCGCCCGCACGGTGGCCGTCGGCGATGATGCAGTTCGCTGCCTCGCGGGCGTTGTCCAAGAGCGGCGGCTGCTGCGCCAACGAGCGCGAGCACGCTGCGCCGTTCGCGACGATTGCGGCAAGCGGCTGGTTGATTTCGTGGGCGATCGCGGCGGCCAACTCGGCAACGGTGGCCAGCCGCAGGATGCGGGCCAGCTCCGCCTCGGCATCGCGCAAGGCCTGCTCCGCCCGATGCCGTTCCTGCTCGGCGGCCTCCCGCTCGGCGATCTGCGCCTGCAACGCCGCGTTGGCCCGCAGCAGATCGGCGGTGCGTTGCTCGACGGTCGTCTCGAGGACGGTCTGCGCGCGCCGTCGCTGAAAACTCCAGCCAAGGCTCATCAGGGCACAGATCATAAAGGCGGCGAACGACGGCAATTCGGCCAGCTGGATTCGCAGGTCGAAGAGCGGCGGCGTCCAGATATCCTCGACGATCACCGCCGCAAGAACCAGCGACATCAGACCGGGTCCGATGCCGAACCACGCGCTGGCGACCACCGCTGCGTAGAACGGGAAGGCCTGGAAATGCCCCGTCATGATGTCGATCAGAAAGGCCGCCAGGGCCGCCCCACCGACAAAGACGATAGCCAGCCCGTGACGCATGAGCGGGGTGCGCCACCATCCGACGGCAGACCAAGGCCGGCGTCCGGCGTGCACGTTTGCGATGTCGGGCGATATCGTGTCGCCTGCTGCCATAGTGTGGGTTGAACTCCGCGAGCCACGGCCACCGGGGGTCCGCTTGCCCCATTTTCCGACATACCGAACCTAATCTTGCGGCTTCGCGCGTTCCAGGCAAGGCGAACGCTGAGCGTGACCCTCGACGCACCCGCCGCCGGCAGGCAGCCCCTTTCCCGGTCTGGCGGATTGTGGGAAGGTGACGGCGTCGTCGGGCGGCTGGGGGATGCGATCGAGCGCGTCAGCGTGCCCCGGCGGTATCGCGCTGGTCAGCGAGGCCTCGATGGACGAGGGCAGATCGTTTCCGCTCCCGGTGGCGTCGGGCTGGGCGTGGGAAGCCCCGGCAAAGTTGCGCGACGCGCCAAGCGGCGGCGCGGCGCCGCAAATCGCCGCCGAGGGGAATCCGGCCCCGACCGGCGAGCCGGCGTCGGCCGATATCGTTGCCGCCCTGATCACGGCGCGCGATGCGGAACGCGACCGGGTGCGGTGCCTTGAGCGGGACCTACGGCTGCTCGCCGGCGCCAACAAAGCGCTGCGGCGCGAGGGGCTGTCATTACAGGTGCGCGGCTGGCGCGATCAGGAGACGATTGCGGCCCGCGACCAGGAATTGCGGCAAACCCGCCGGGCGCTCGACGCCGCCATCCGGCGCGGCCGCTGGCTGGCGCGCGAGGTGCAGAACCTGCGCTCCCGCCGTCGGCTGCCGGGGTTTGGGTGGCTCGGCGGCCGGCGGCGTGCCAGGCCGCTGGCGAGCGCAAGCCGGCCGATCCTCGCCGGCGAGGGTTCCCTCGTGCAGCGCGGTTTTCTGCTCGGCGAGGCGAGCGCGGTCGTCGGCGCCGCCGTACAACGCGTCAAGAGCGCACCGTCCGGCACGATGGTCTTTGGCCCCTACATCAAGCTGGCGGCCGGGACCTACGCCGTCACGGTTGCCGCCCGGCTTTATCAGCGCTTGCCGGTCGTGGCGAGTTTCAAGGTCGAAATCGTGTGTGACGGCGCGCAGCATGTGATCGAGCAGCGCCGCGTTCGGCTGCACTCGATCGCTCGGTGGCGGCGCGCCGAGCTGGTCTTCACGGTGTGGGATGGCGAGGATCATCCGGATTTCGAGATCCGGATCTGGGCGCGCGCCGGAACGCCGCTGGAGATCGGCGGGATCGAGCTGTGCCAGGTGACGGCGATGCCGGAGCCAGCCTGCGGCATCGCCGCCGACGCGGATGGCGAGGCTGCCGCAGCGTGACCCTGCCGGAGGGATGGTGCCCGTCGTGTCGCGCCCGGCGGTAGAGGGCTGCATCGATGAGTGAGGATTTCGCCGGCGGCGACACCAATTCGGTCGGCTATTGGAACAAGCGGTTCTTCGAGGATTGGACCGCCAAGGGCGGGCGCGAGCAGACGGCGTTCTTTGCCGAATTGTGCTGCCGCGAACTGCCGGGCTGGCTTGTCGAAGAGGTGCGGGCGCGGCAGCTTGCGATTTTCGATTATGGCTGCGCGTTGGGCGATGCCCTGCCGATCCTGCAGCGCGCCTTTCCGCAATCGACCATTCGCGGCGGCGATATCGCGCAGGTCGGGCTGGGGCTGGCGCGCGCGCTCTACCCCGATTTCGAGTTCACCGACGTCAACGCCATCGACGAGGCGGTCAAAGTCGCCGACGTCGTCTATTGCTCAAACACGCTCGAGCATTTCACAAACTGGCGCGAGGTTCTGCTCTGGCTTGGTGCGCATGCGAGGGAATTTGTCGTCGTCGTCCTGCCCTTCGAAGAAGACGACCGGATCGACGAGCACGTCTGCACGTTCGAATTCGACACGCTGCCGCCCCGGCTGCAGCGCGGCATGCGGCTGTTGCACCTGGGAGTGGTCGATGCCGGCCGCGAACCGCAGACGCAGTGGAACGGGCTGCAGCTGATTGCCATCTACGGCAAAAAGCGGCGCCGAGGCACCCGCTCGCAAGCCGCGGAGAGCGGTCCCCGCCGCGCGGCGGCGACGGTCCTCGACCTGCGCGGCATCAGGCCGGCGGCGATGCCCCCGCTGCTCGCCAGTCTGGCGGCGGTCTCTCAGGAAAAGCGGCGGTTCGCGCGAGAATTGGCGACCACCCAGGAACATCGGCAAGCCGAGACGGCGGCGCTCACCGCCAGCGACGCCATGCTTCGCGGAGTCCTGCGCGAATATGCTGATCTGACCCGCGGCCTGGAGGCGGCGCAGCGCTGGCTGCTTGAGCGCCTGGATCCGGATCTGCTGGGCCAGCGGCCGGTATCGGCGGTCCCCGAAGGCTGGCCGGAGGATCTCGCCGACATGGCCGCATTGCACCGGGTGACGCTCGCCCGGTTGATCGCGGCGATCGAGCGCGCCAACCGCGTCGGGCTGGCCTTTGGTGAGCAGGCGGGAGGCTGGGCCGCCGATCGCGCCGCGTTGCAGGAACGGGTGTACCGCACGGTCGATCTGGCGCAGCGGCAGCTCGCCGCCCAGCGGGAGGCGCTGAACGGGGCCATCGGCGACTATGCCGATCTGACCCGCGGCCTGGAGGCGGCGCAGCGCTGGCTGCTTGAGCGCCTCGATCCGGATCTGCTGGGCCAGCGGCCGGTATCGGCGGTCCCCGAAGGCTGGCCGGAGGATCTCGCCGACGCGGCCGCATTGCACCGGGTGACGCTCGCCCGGTTGATCGCGGCGGTCGAGCGCGCCAACCGCGTCGGGCTGGCCTTTGGCGAGCAGGCGGGAGGCTGGGCCGCCGATCGCGCCGCGTTGCAGGAATGGGTGCGCCGCACGGCCGAGCTGGTGCAGCGGCAGCTCGGCGCCCAGCGGGAGGCGCTGAACGGGGCCATCGGCGACTATGCCGATCTGGCCCGCGGCCTGGAGCTGGCGCACCGTCGGCTGCTCGACCAGATCGATCCCGATGGGCCGCAGCGTCATGCCGACGCTGGCGCAGGGCATCAGGCGCCGCTCGCCGGGCTTCTCGCCGCCGTCGATCGCGCCAACAATCTGGGGCTGGCCTTCGCACAGCAGGCGGCCGCTTGGCGCACGCAGCATGCGGCATTGCGCCGGGCTTTCGAAGCGGCAATCGGCGAGCGCGACCGGATGCGCGCCTTAGCGACGAGGGGGCCGACGACAGGGGCGGCAGCGCGCAGCCGGTCGACACCGCTCGTCAGCATCGTTCTGCCGGTCTACAACCAGGCCCATCTGGTGCCGCAGGCGATCGCCGGCGTCGTTTCGCAGACCTACGAAAACTGGGAGCTGATCGTCGTCGACGACGGCTCTGATGACGATTTGGAAGGCCGCGTTCGGCACTATCTCGGCGAGCGCCGCGTCCTGTTCGTGCGGCAGCCGAACCAGCGCCTGCCGGCCGCCCTCAATCACGGGTTTGCCTACGCGCGCGGCGATCTGCTGACCTGGACGTCGGCCGACAACATCATGCTGCCGATGCAGCTCGAACGGCTGGTCGCGGAGCTGGCGGCGCATCCCGAGGCCGGCCTTGTCTATTCCGACTACTGGGCGATCGACGATAACGGAGCGCCGCTCGCCGAGCCGCGCTGGCGGCCTCACAACCGCGACCCCGAAATTGCCGACCTGATTCGCCTGCCGGCGGTGACGACGATCGAGAACTTCCACCGCAGCGGCGACAATTTCATCGGCGCCAGCTTTCTCTACCGGCGCGAAGTCGCCGAGATCGTGGGCTGCTATGCGGACGACGCCTTTGGCGGCGAGGATTATGATTTCTGGCTGCGCATGCATCTGGTAACGCAGTTCCGCCATGTGGCGGAGCCGCTCTACAAGTACCGCGTGCACGCCGACACCCTGACCTCGCGGGCCGAAGAACTCGGGCTATACGCCAATATCCGCGAAGTCGTCGAAGCCGATCGCTGGCGCATCGCGACGCTGCTGACCGAGGAAGCGGTGCAATGCAGCGCCAGCTTGCTGCGCCCGGTCGAACAGTTTCACGCCGTGATCCGCAAGCGCTGCCGCCCCGTCCTCTACAGCAGCCTCGCCGGGCGCGACGCCGCCGCGACGGGCGACGGGCCGCTCGTCGTCGACATCGATGTGCCGGTCCGAACCGTCGATCCGGCAGTACTGCGCCACGCGAGCCTTCTGTTGTGCCGCTCGGAGCTTGCCGCCTCGCTGTTGCGGCGGGCCGAGGGGACGCACGACAAGCGCGTTCTCAACTGGACCGGCGAGTCGACGCCGGCGGTGCAGCACGCGTTCATGCAGGCCTTCGCCGAGCAGGTGACGACGCCGGCGATAAAATCCGCGCCCCGCGTGCCCGCCCGGATCGACGACCCGTTTCGGCCGCGTCGAATTTTGCTGGTGGTCGAGCGCTGGGCATCGGGCGGGCTCGAGAATGTCGTCGTCGATCTCGCCGAAAGCCTGGCGGCCGGCGGCCGCTTCGTGATCGTCGCCAGTGCCGACGGGGCGCCGCCGCCCGCCGCGGCGTTCGCCGACCCGCAGATCCGCACGCTGGCGTTTCGCGGCGATGAGGGGGCGTTCGCGAGCCTGCTCGAAAGCGCGGCGATCGAAGTGGTGAATTACCACCACAGCCGCTTCGCCGCCGAACAGGCCAGGCGGCGGGGGGTGGCGAGCGTCTACACGATGCACAACTGCTATCTTTGGATGGACGAGCCCGCCCGCCAGGCAGTCGCCGCCGGGCTTGCCACGATGGATCGGCTGATCGCCGTGTCACGCCAGGTCGCGCAATTCGCCGCCGCGCAGTTCCGTTATCCGACCGGGAACATGGTGGTCATTCCGAACGGGCTGCGCGAGCAGTTCGTTGGCCCGGCGGCCGGGCCGGCATTCGCCGTCGCCGGCGCGCCGTTTACCGTCGCGATCGTGGCCTCGTTTACCCGGCTCAAGCTGCAGCACATTGCGATCGCCGCCTTCGCCGACGCGGCGCGGGACATTCCGGAACTGCGGCTGCGCCTGATCGGGGCGACGATGGATCCGGGTTACGGGGCGGAATTGCAGGCCCAGATTGCCGCCTTGCCCGAGGCCGACCGGATCGACCTCGCCGCCGGGCTGAGCCGGCAGGAGACGGTGGCGGCGTTGGCCGCCGTGCAGGCGTTTCTGCTGCCCTCGCTGGTGGAAGGCTGCAGCATGTCGCTGCTGGAAGCGGTGGCGGCCGGCTGCGTCTGCATCGCCTCCGATGTCGGCGGCGCGCGCGACCTGCAGATTGCCGGCGGCTCGGTGCTGCTGCTGCCGTCGCCGCTTGGCGAACTCGACGCGGTGACGCAGCAGCAGTTCCTCGAAGCGGCCGCCATTCCACTGCCGCAGCACCGGGCAAACATCGCCGAGGCGCTGCGCACGGTGTGGCAGGATTACGGTCGGTTTGCCGCCGGCGTGCCCGATACCCGCGCGCGATTGCGCCAACTGCATGGCATGCAGCAGATGACCGACGCCTATCTCGACGCCTACGCGATGGCGCGCCGCGGCGGCAGGCCGCCGCACCGCCCCACGGCGCCCGACCCGGCGATCAGCAAAGCCGCCGCCCGCGCCTAGCGGCGAGCTTGTGCGCCGTTGACCGGTTGCCGCCGGAGGTGGTTACCTCGCGGCGAGGATTCCGATGGCGTCCGGCGCTCTCGGCGCACGCAGAATAGAGGAGGCAGCTTGCCATGATCATCGACTGCCACGGCCACTACACCACCGCCCCGCGCCAGCACGAGGGATGGCGTAGGGAGCAGATCGAGGCACATGCTGCCGGCAAGCCGCCGCCGCCGCGCCCGGCAATGACCGATGACGAGATCCGCGAGACGATCGTCGGCGGCCAGCTCAAGGTACAGCGCGAGCGCGGCACCGATCTGACGATCTTCTCCCCGCGCGCGGCCGGCATGGGGCATCATCTCGGCGATGCGACCACCAGCGAAGCCTGGGCGAGCGCGTGCAATGAACTCATCCACCGCGTCTGCGCGCTGTTCCCGAGGAACTTCGTCGGGGTGGCAATGCTGCCGCAGAGCGCGCGCGTCTCGCCGCGGAACTGCATCGCCGAGATCGATCGCTGCGTCAACCAATACGGCTTCGTCGGCATCAATCTGAACCCCGATCCGTCCGGCGGCCATTGGCAGGACCCGCCGCTGTCCGATCGCTACTGGTATCCGGTGTACGAGAAGATGGTGGAGTACGACATTCCCGCGATGATCCACGTCAGCATGGCGTGCAATCCGGCCTTTCACACGACGGGTTCGCATTACCTGAGCGGCGATACCGTCGGCTTTAACCAGCTGATGACATCGTCGGTGTTCAAGGATTTCCCGACGATCAAGTTCATCATACCGCACGGCGGCGGCGCGGTGCCCTACCATTGGGGGCGGTTCCGCGGCCTGGCGCAGGACGCCAAGCTCGGCCTCCTGTCGGAAATCATGCTGAAGAACGTCTGCTTCGACACCTGCGTCTATCACCTGCCCGGCCAGGAATTGCTGGCGAAGGTCATCCCGGTCGACAACATCCTGTTCGCCTCGGAAATGATCGGCGCGGTGCGCGGCATCGACCCGGAGACGGGCCACCATTACGACGACACGAAGCGCTACATCGACCAGCTGCCGCTGTCGGCGGCGGACAAGGCCAAGATCTTCGAGGGCAATGCGCGCCGCATCTACAGCCGCTTGTCCGCGGTTATCGCGAAGCAGGCGGCGAGCACATAGCTGGAGGACACGAATTGCGGTGGCGGCGGCAATCAGCCCTCACCCTGCCCTCTCCCCGCAAGCGGGGCGAGGGTTCTGACGGTGCACTCGTCTCCCTCGCCCCGCTTGCGGGGAGAGGGCCGGGGTGAGGGGTAGAGGTGCCGCTCAACCGTGACCCAACCAAGCGCATGTTGCTTAGCCGGCGGGGAGCTCCGCCGTCGTCGCATGCGCCGCCAGCAGCGCCGGCAGGCGGGCCGCGTCGCCGCGCGCCATGCCGCATTCGGTGGCGATGCCGTCGACCCGGACATGGCGCCGCGCGGCGGCGAGGCGCGCGCCATTGCCCGCCTCGTCGTCGTGGTGCACGAGACCGAGATAAAGCTCGGTCCCGGGCGCCAGCTTGAGCGCGTCGAGCGGCGCGAAATAGGCGTCGTCGCGCCGCGACTTTGGCACCGGCAGGTGAAAGAACTGGATCGGGCGGCGCACCCCGGCCACGACGGCGTTGACCATCTCGACCATGATCCGGGCATCCTTGGGCTGCACGCAATGTTCGTCCGCCGGGCTGCCGTAGCAGAGGTGATAGCCGAGCTCAACCTCGGACGGCACCGCGTCGCCGATCTCGGTCAGGACGGCAATCGTCTCCTCGCGGAAATCCACCGGCCCGGGTTCGTAATAGCCCTCCCAGGCCAGCACCTCCTGGCACACGTCCCACTGGATGGCGATGCGGTCGTTGGGCAATTCCCGGGCGATCGCCGCGATCTCGCCGATGAAATGCCGCGTCAATGCCGGCAACAGGCCGGGCCGGTCGGCCGGCACCATGTTGTTGTAGGTGGGGGCGATCGGCGTCGGCAGCGACACCTGGAACTTGACGCCGGCCGGGATGGTTCCCGCCTGTTGCAGGCGGTCGAACAGCTGCCACGACTGGATCGCCATCTCGGCGTAACCGGTCTTGAACGTCGCCGGATCGGGGATGGCGCCGGGTTTCAGGCGCAGCCGCGGGATTTCGCGCAGCAGCTTGCCGTCCCATTGGACGAATTTGAACGGCGCCAGATCGGCCGCCACCTCGATCGCCGGGTTGTCGGCCAGAACGCTCTGCAAAAACCGGATCCAGGTCTTGCGGATGCCGGTCTCGCCGTCCGGGAGGCGCTTCAGGTAAGGCCCGGTCGCCGCCGACAAGGCACGAAACACCGTCTCGGCATCGGGCAGCGGAATGCTGCCGACGAAATGAACGACCGGCTTGTGCTGTTGCCCCGCGTTCATGGATCGGCTCCCTGTGGTGTTTGGCCGGTGCGTGGTCAACCGCGCTTGCGGCGGCCCGCGCCTCAATACTCGCGCCTCAATACCCGCGCCTCAATACCCGCGCCTCAATACATGTGCTGGCCGCCATTGACCGAGAGGGTCGAGCCGGTGATGAAATCAGCCGCGTCGGCAACCAGAAAGAGGACCGTGCGGGCGATGTCTTCGGCGGTGCCGAGGCGGCCGACCGGGATGCGCGCAATGATCTTTTCGAGCACGTCCTTCGGCACGGCGCGCACCATCTCGGTATCGACATAGCCGGGCGCCACCGCATTGACGGTGATGCCGCGGCCGGCGCCTTCCTGCGCCAAGGCCTTGGTAAAGCCGTGGATGCCTGATTTTGCCGCGGCGTAGTTGACCTGGCCGTACTGGCCCGCCTGGCCGTTGATCGAGCCGATATTGACGATGCGGCCGAAGCCGCGCTCGCGCATGCCCTCGATGACCGCTCTCGACATGTTGAAGCATGACGACAGGTTGGTCTGGATGACCGCGTTCCACTGCTCGAAACTCATCCGGTGCATCGTCGCGTCGCGGGTGATGCCGGCGTTGTTGACCAATACCTCGACCGGGCCGAGCGTCGCCTCGATGGCCTTCACCCCGGCGGTGCAGGCGGCAAAATCGGAGACGTCGAACTTGAAGACCGGGATGCCGGTCGCGGCCGAGAATTGCTCGGCCGTCGCGTCGTCATGGCCGTAATTGGCCGCGACCTTGTAGCCGGCGCCCTTCAGCGCCGCCGAAATCGCCCGGCCGATGCCGCGCGTCCCGCCGGTGACAATTGCCACCCTGGCCATGCGTCCCTCCCATTCCGTCCGTCGTCATCCCCGGGCTTGCCCCGGGGATCTTGTGCCGGTTCAGCGAGATGGCCGGGTCAGGCCCGGCCATGACGAAGACTATGTTTCCTGCGCTAGTCGCGTGCGACGCACATCGCAATTCCCATGCCGCCGCCGATGCACAGCGTCGCCAGGCCCTTCTTTGCGCCGCGCCGCTGCATCTCGTAGAGGAGGGTGATCAGGATCCGGGTGCCCGAGGCGCCGATCGGATGGCCGAGCGCGATCGCTCCGCCGTTGACGTTAACCTTGGCGGTGTCCCAGCCAAGGTCGTGGTTGACCGCGCAAGCCTGCGCGGCAAAGGCTTCGTTGGCCTCGATCAGGTCGAGGTCGGCGGCCGACCAGCCGGCCTTTTTGAGGGCGAGGCGGCTGGCCGGGATCGGCCCCGTCCCCATGATCGCCGGATCCACCCCGGCGGTCGCCCACGAGACGATGCGGCCGAGCGGCGTGAGGCCGCGCTTTGCTGCCGCCTCGGCCGTCATCAAGACGACGGCGGCGGCGCCGTCATTGATCCCGGAGGCGTTGCCGGCGGTGACCGTACCGTTTTTGTCGAAGGCCGGGCGCAGTTTCGCCAGCACCTCGACGGTGGTGCCGTGCTTGGGGTGCTCGTCACTGTCGACGACCGTGTCGCCGCGCCGCGTCTTGACGACGACCGGGACGATCTCGTCCTTGAAGCGGCCGGCCTTCTGCGCCGCCTCGGCCTTGGTCTGCGACCAGACGGCAAATTCGTCCTGCTGCTCGCGGGTGATCTGCCAGCGCGTCGCGACGTTCTCGGCGGTGGTGCCCATGTGGTAGCCGTTGAAGATGTCCCACAGCCCGTCCTTGATCATCGTGTCGACCATCTGCGCGTCGCCCATGCGCACCCCGTTGCGCAGATAGATGCAGTGCGGCGCGAGACTCATGCTCTCCTGCCCGCCGGCGACCACGATGTCGCTGTCGCCGTTGCGGATCGCCTGATAGCCGAGCGCCACGGTGCGCAGTCCCGAGCCGCACACCTGGTTGACCGAATAGGCCGTCGCCTCATGCGGAATGCCGGCCGCCACCGCGGCCTGCCGCGCCGGGTTCATGCCCTCGCCGGCGCTGAGGATCTGGCCGAGGATGACTTCCGACACCTCTTTCGCCTCGACCTCGGCGCGGCGCAGCGC
>DATLRS010000085.1:0-11257 GCA_035534535.1 Allostellaceae bacterium
GCGCGCGAGGCGCGGCGCGTTGCGGTGGTTGTCGTCCCAGCCGGTGCGCATCTTGAGGGTGACCGGAAGATCGACCGCCTTGACCGTCGCTTCGAGGATGGCCGCCGCGTGGCGTTCGTCGCGCATCAGCGCCGAGCCGGCATGACCGGCAACCACCTTCTTGACCGGACAGCCGAAATTGATGTCGATCAGGCAGGCCCCGCGATCGGCGTTGAGCCGTGCCGCCTCGGCCATGACACCCGGCTCGCAGCCGGCCAGCTGTACCGCCATCGGCTGCTCCTCGGGGCAGCTTTGCGCCATGGTCAAGGACTGCCGTGTTTCGCGGATCGCCGCCTGGCTGGCGATCATCTCGGAGACGACAAGCGCGGCGCCCTGCTCTTTGACGATGCGGCGGAACGGCAGATCCGTCACCCCGGACATCGGCGCCAGGATGACGGGATCTTCGAGCGTGACGGAACCGAGCCGAATGCCCACGAATTACTCAGTTTGCTATAATGCCGGAAATTTAGGCAGATATCTTACCGCAAAACATGCTGCACCGCAACATCAGCCATCGGCCAGCAGCTAATCTGCGGCAACCGGCTGCGCCGCCGGGGCGCGCCGCCGGCGCAGCAGCAGCACCAGCGGGATCGCGGCGAGCGAGACCAGCATCAGCAGCTTGAAATCGTCGATATAGGCGACCATCGAGGCCTGTCGGGTGACCTCGGCGTTCAGCGCCGCGAGCCCGTGCGGCTCTGTCAGGCTATAGGGTGCGCCGAGCAGCGGCGTCCGGGCGAGCGGATTGTCGGGCCGCAGATATTCGACCAGCCTTGCATGGACAATCTGCGTATTGTCGGCCAGCTGGGTGACCAGGACCGGGATGCCGACGCTGCCCCCGAGGTTGCGCATCAGCCCGCGGATCGCGGTTCCCTGGGTGAGGATTTGGCGCGGCAGATTTGACAGGGCGATCAGGTTGAGCGGCACGGCGGTGCAGCCGAAGCCGAACCCCTGAACCAGCCCGGACAGGATCACCGGCTCCTCCCCCATCTGCAGCGAGAAATGCGTCATCTGCCACAACCCCACGGCCACCAGGGTCAGTCCGAACGTCAGGATCAGCTTGACGTCGACGTGGTTGATCAGGCGGCCGACCAGGAACATCCCGATCATCGTGCCGATGCCGCGCGGCGCGGTGACCAGCCCGGTTGTCAAGACCGGATACCCCAGCAGCTCCTGCAGCATCAGCGGCAGCAGCGCCAGCGTCCCGTTCATCGTGATGCCGATGAAGAAGATCAGCACCGTGCCGGCGACGAACGGCAGGTTTTTCAGGAGGTCGCGGTTGAGGAACGAGCGGTCCGTCGCGGTCGCGGTATGCACCACCAGCAGGTATAAGGACAGCACGGCGATCGTCGCCTCGAGGCAGATCTCGGTCGAGGCGAACCAGTCCTTGACCGCGCCGCGGTCGAGCATCAGCTGGAATGCGCCGATCGCCAGGCTAAGCGTCGCAAAGCCGAAAAAATCGAAGCCCTCGCTATGGGCCCGGCGATTGTCGCGAATGAAATAGGCGATGCCGAGCGCCGAGATGATCCCGAACGGCACGTTGATATAGAAGATCGAGCGCCAACCGAATGCGTCGGTCAGCCAGCCGCCCAACGCCGGACCGGCGATCGGCCCGAGCACCGTGCCGGTGCCGAACACCGCCATTGCATGGCCGTGTCGCTCGGGCGGGTTGATCGACAGCAATGTCGCCTGCGCCAGCGGCACCAGGGCCGCGCCGCCGATCCCCTGCAACACGCGGAAGACGACAAGCTGGCTGAGGCTGGTCGCCGCGCCGCACAACGCCGAGGCCGCCGTAAACCCGATCACCGAGAACAGGAAGACGTACTTGATGCCAAAGCGGCCGGCGAGCCAGCCGGACAGCGGCATCGTGATCGCCACCGAGACGATGTACGAGGTCAGCACCCAGGCGATCTCTTCCCGGCTGGCCGACAGGCTGCCTTGCATATGCGCCAGCGCAACATTGGCGATCGTGTTGTCGAGGCCGCGCATGATCGTCGCGAGCATGATCGAAAACGTGATCGCGGCGCGATTGGGCACGATCCCGGCACGGGCACCGTTCATCGCGCCCGCGCCTTCGGATCAAGCTGGTGCCTGGCTGGCATTCTCTACCCTTCGCAATGCGGCGGCGGTGACCGACCCGCCTTGCGGCTGGCAAGCGCCGGGCCGCGAGACTAGTTTAAGGCAATGACTGCAACTTACGCTCTGATTGTCGCAGCCGGTCGCGGCCGCCGGTTCGGCGGGACCCTGCCCAAGCAGTACCTGCCGCTCGGCGGCCAGAGCGTCTTGCGCCATGCCGTGACGGCGTTTGCCCGTCATCCGGGCGTCGCCGGCGTCCAGGTGGTTATCCGCGACGAAGATCGCGCCGTCTATGATAGGGCGATGGCGGACCTGACGATCCTGCCGCCGGCAGCGGGCGGCGCCGAGCGCCAGGATTCGGTGCGGCTCGGCCTCGAAGCGCTCGCTGCGCACGCTCCCGCGCGGGTGCTGATCCACGACGGCGCGCGGCCCTTTCCGGGCGCGGCATTGATCGACCGGGTGATTGCGGCGCTCGATCGCGCACCGGCTGCGATCCCGGCATTGCCGCTCGGCGACACGATCAAGCGGGTTGCCGACGGCGTCATCCGGGAGACCGTCGACCGCGCCCAATTGTGGCGCGCGCAGACGCCGCAGGGGTTTGATTTTCCGGCCATCCTTGCAGCCCACCGCGCTGCCGCCGGGCATGTCCTGACCGACGACGCGGCGGTCGCCGAGGCTAGCGGCATGATGCCCATCGTGGTCGCCGGCAATGAGGACAATCTGAAAGTGACGACCGAACATGACCTCGCCGCCGCCGAGCGGCGGCTGGCATCGCGCCTCGGCGATGTGCGGGTCGGCCAGGGGTTTGACGTGCACGCCTTCGGTCCCGGCGACCATGTCGTGATCTGCGGCGTCGAGATCCCGCATGGCGCGAGCCTTGTCGGCCATTCCGACGCCGATGTCGGGCTGCACGCGCTGACCGACGCCGTGCTTGGGGCGATCGGCGCCGGCGATATCGGCCTGCACTTCCCGCCGAGCGATCCGCGCTGGCGCGGTGCCGCCTCCGAGGCGTTTCTGCGCCACGCTGCCGCGCTGGTGCGCGAGCAGGACGGCATGATCGCCGCCGTCGATGTCACGATCATCTGCGAGCGCCCGAAGCTCGCGCCATATCGCGCCGTGATGGTCGAGCGCGTCGCCGCCATCCTCGGCATCGCGCCGGCGCGGGTCAGCGTCAAGGCAACGACCACCGACCGGCTCGGGTTCACCGGCCGCGGCGAAGGCATCGCCGGGCAGGCGGTCGCCACCGTGCGGTTGCCGCTCTGACCGGCGCGCGCCGCCTCGGCCTGAGGCTGCGCCATCCGGCGGCGCTGCTGGCGACGGGGTTTGGCGCCGGGCTCTTACCGGGGATGCCGGGAACCTGGGGGTCGCTGGCCGCGCTCCCCTGCGCCTGGGCGATCCGCTGGAGCGCCGGCGCCGCGGCGCTCGCCGCGGCCGCCGCGTTGGTGTTTGCGCTGGGTTGCTGGGCGGCGGCGCGCGTGGCGCGGGCGAGCGGCCGGCCCGACCCCGGGTTCATCGTCATCGACGAGGTGGCGGCGCAATGGCTGGTACTGGTCGCGGCGCCGCTCGACTGGCGCGCCTATGCCGCTTCCTTCCTGTTGTTCCGCCTGTTCGACATCACCAAACCCTGGCCCATTCGCGAGGTCGAGCGGCGGGTCAAGGGTGGCCTCGGCATCATGCTCGACGATATCGCGGCGGCGCTTTACGCTCTCGTTCTGCTGCTGATCGGGGAAGGAGCCTTCGGTGTTCGATTCTGACACGCTGGCGCTCGCCGAGGCGGTTCTGGCCGCCTGCCGCGCGCGAAACTGGCATCTCGCGACGGCCGAATCCTGCACCGGCGGGCTGGTCGCCGCGGCGCTGACCGCGATCGCCGGCTCGTCCGACGTCGTCGAGCGCGGCTTTGTGACCTATTCCAACGAAGCGAAAATGGAACTGCTCGGCGTGCCGTCCGACACGATCGCGGCGCATGGCGCGGTCAGCGCCCAGACCGCGGCGGCGATGGCGCGCGGCGCCGTCGCACGGGCCGGGGTCGATCTCGCGGTGTCGATCACCGGCGTCGCCGGGCCCGGCGGCGGCACCCCGCAAAAGCCGGTCGGCCTCGTCTATCTCGGCGTCGCGCGCAAGGACGGCGCGGCCCGCGTCGAGCGCCGCCTCTTTCCCGGTGATCGCACCGCGATCCGCGACGGAGCACTTGTCCTGGCGCTCGAATTGCTGCACGGCGAAGCGAGCGAATGAATTGACAACGCGATTCGAAAGCCTGAACGTCTGCGGCAAATAAGGAGACTGCAAATGTTCGCGCGTAACGCTTGGTATATCGCCGCCTGGGCCGACGAGCTCGGCGCCGCACCCCTCGCCCGCCGCATCTGCAACGAGCCGGTCGTGCTGTTCCGCGACGGCACCGGCACAGTCGGCGCGCTGGCCGACCGCTGCTGCCATCGCGCCGCGCCGCTGCACCAGGGCGCCGTCGTCGGGGCCGGCATCCAATGCGGCTATCACGGGCTGGTGTTCGATGCTTCCGGGCGCTGCGTCGCGATCCCCGGGCAGCGGCTGATCCCCGACGACGCGCGGGTGCGCACCTACCCGGTCGTCGAGAAGGACCAGATGGTATGGCTGTGGATGGGCGATCCGGCGCTCGCCGACCCGGCGGGAATCGTCGATTTCCCCTACCACAACGACACGGCCCGCTGGCCCAACAAGCACGACATGTACCCGATCAAGGGCAATTACATGCTGATGGTCGACAATCTGATGGACCTGACGCATCTCGGCTACCTGCATGCCAAGACGGTCGGCGGCAACCCGAACGCGCATGTCGCGGCCGAGATGAAGACGACGCGGCTGCCGAGCGGGCTCAAATTCACCCGCTGGATGCGGGATTCGGTGCCGCCGCCGAGCTATGTCCGGGCGGCGGGGTTCCCGGGCCGCGTCGACCGCTGCCAGGAATTCGAGTTCGTCGCGCCGAGCAGCGTCCTGCAATGGACCGGCGCCACCAATGCCGGCACCGCGACCGACAACCCGCAGCGCGACTTCCCCTTCCAGTTCCGCCTGTTCCACGGGCTGACGCCGGAGACCGAAACGAGCTGCTTTTATTTTTGGTCGGCGGCCAACGGCTACCGCCAGAACGACCCGGAGGCCACCGAGCAGCTGTTCCGCGAGATTGCGCCGACCTTTCTCGAGGACAAGACGATGGTCGAGGCGCAGCAGGCGCGGCTCGACGAATTCGGCGAAGCGGGGCTCGTCGACATCGCCTCGGACGCCAACCGCATGCATATGCGCCGCATGGTCGAGCGCCTGATCGCCGCCGACCCAGCGGCGATCGCCGCGCAATAGAGGTAGAGCCGGCGCGCTACAAATACGGGTCGGGCTGCGCCAGGTATTGCGTGACGCAGTCGTGCACCGCCGTTTCGAGCGGGGTGAAGGGCGCGGTGTAGCCGGCGTCGCGCAGGCGGTTCATCTTGGCTTCGGTGAAATACTGGTAGCTCGGGCGGATCGCTGCCGGGATATCGACGAATTCGATTGTCGGCCGGACGCCGCAGGCGGCACCGACGGCATTCATCAGGTCGAGAAAGCTGCGCGCCGCGCCCGTCCCGAAATTGTAGACGCCGCTGGTGCGAGCTTGATGCCACAGCCATAGCATCGCCGCGGCGCAATCCTTGACATAGACGAAATCGCGGCGCTGCTCGCCGTCGGCATAGTCGGGCCGGTGCGACTTGAAGAGGCGGATGGTCCGGCCGGCGGCGATGTCCGGGTAGTTCTTGACGACGAGGCTCATCATCTCGCCTTTGTGGTGTTCGTTGGGCCCGAAGACGTTGAAGAATTTGAGCCCGACCCACGAGGGCGGGGCATGCCCCGCCGCCGCCGCGCGCATCGCCCACAAATCGAAGGCGTGCTTTGACCAGCCGTAAAGGTTGAGCGGGCGCAGGCGTTTGAAGGCGTCGATGCCGCCCGCATCGTCGAACCCGGCGGCGCCATCGCCATAGGTCGCCGCCGACGAGGCGTAGATCAACGGTCGCGCGTGGGCGGTGCACCAGCGCCACAGCGCGATCGAATAGTTGAGGTTGTTGGCGATGATCTCGTCGGCGTCGTTGGCCGTCGTCGCGGAGATCGCGCCGAGATGAAACACCGCCTCGACCTCGCCGCCGTGCCGGTCGAGCCAGCCGAACAGCCCCTCGAACGGCACGATCTCATGGAAATCGCGCTTGGCGATGTTGCGCCATTTGCCGTCGCTGCCAAACCGGTCGGCGATCACCAGATCGGCGCGGCCGGCCTCGTTGAGGGCGGCGCACAGTACCGAGCCGATAAACCCGCCGCCGCCGGTGACGACCAGCATCAGCCGGCGTCCTCGTTCGCGCGGCCGCCGGCGGCGCGCGCCGCTTCGGCCTCGGCCGGCGAATGCGCGGCGCCAATGGCCTCGATCAGCCGCGTCGTCGAGCGCCCCTCGACGAGATCGACCAGCACGACCCGGCCGCCCGTTTCCTCAACCTCGGCGGCGCCGACCACGCCATCGATCGTATAGTCGCCGCCCTTGACCAGCACGTCGGGCTTGAGGCGGCGGATCAGCTCGATCGGGGTCTCCTCGTCAAAGCTGATCACGGCATCGACGGCTTCGACCGCGGCGATCACCGCCGAGCGGTCGGCCAGCGCGTTGACCGGCCGTTTCGGTCCCTTCAGACGCCGCACCCCGGGGTCGCTGTTGAGCGCGACGATCAGCCGGTCGCATTGGGCGCGTGCCGCAGCCAACAGAGTGACATGCCCGGCATGAACGATGTCGAAGCAGCCATTGGTAAAGCCGACCTTGAGGCCGCGGCTTTTCCAGCGCCGCACCAGGGTTTCGGCCTCGGCCGCGCTGTAATATTTCGCCTGATGCCACGCCTTGTTGCGCACGTCGCGCGACAATTCGAGCCGCAATTCGTCGGGATCAACGGTCGCGGTGCCGAGCTTCGAAACGACGATGCCGGCCGCGGTATTGGCCAGCCGCATCGCCTGCGGCAGCGCATAGCCGCTGGCGCAGGCGAGCGCGACGACCGCGATCACCGTGTCGCCGGCGCCCGACACGTCATAGACCTCGCGGGCGCGGGCCGCCTCGAGATGCACCGCGCCCGAGGCCTCGACCAGCACCATCCCCTTGTCGGAGCGGGTCGCGAGGATCGCCCCGGCACCGGCCTCGTGCATGACCTTGCTTGCGGCAGCGATGATCTCGGCGTCGCTGCCGACCGGCAGGCGCGCCGCCAGCGCCAGCTCCTTCTGGTTGGGGGTGATGCAGGCGGCGCCGCGATAGCGGCTGAAATCCTCGCCCTTCGGATCGACGTAGATCGGGATGCCGCGGCCCTGCGCCCCGGCGAACGCCGCCGCCAGCACCTCGGCGCCGAGCACCGCCTTGCCGTAATCGGACAGGATCATCGCGTCGGCCTCGGCAATCGCGCGCTCGATCGCCGCGATCAGCGCCGCTTTCTCTGCGGCATCGAGATCGGCCGTGCTTTCCTCGTCGACCCGCAATATCTGCTGATGCGCCGCGAGGTAGCGGGTCTTGCACACGGTCGGGCGCCGGACGCTCGCGACATGCCGATCGACGAGGCCCGCGGTGTCGGCGATCAACCCCCGCACCGCCTCGCCCGCTGCGTCATCCCCGATGAGGCCCAGCAGAATGGCCTTGCCGCCCAAGGCGGCGATGTTGCGCGCGACATTGCCGGCGCCGCCCAGCATGCTCTGGATGCGCTGCAACAGCAGCACCGGCACCGGCGCCTCCGGCGAGATGCGCTCGGTTTCGCAATAGGCGAAACGGTCGAGCATGACATCGCCAAGACACAGGATCGTGGCGTTCGAGAAATCCATGCGCGTCGGCAATTCCGCTGCATTCGGCCGCGAGATTTTTAACACGCCGGCCGCGACACGCCTATATTTTAGGAGGAACGCGCGGGAGGTGCCGATGCACGCAGAATCGCTTGAGTCCTGGCGCCACGAGCATGTCTTTCTCGGTGAGGATCACCAGCGCAACGAACGGCGCAGCTGGGCCGTCGTCCTTCTGTGCGGCACGATGATGGTGGCCGAGATCGTCGGCGGCTGGCTGTGGGGCTCGATGGCGCTGATTGCCGACGGGCTGCACATGTCCACCCATGCCGGCGCCCTCGTCATTGCCGCCTTCGCCTATGCCTATGCGCGGCGCCATGCGCGCGACGAGCGTTTCGCGTTCGGTACCGGCAAGCTCGGCGACCTCGCCGCCTTCGCCAGCGCGATCGTATTGGCGTTGATCGCGCTGTTGATCGGCTACGAGAGCATGGGACGCCTGTTCCACCCGGTGGCGATTGCGTTCAACGAGGCGATCCCGTTGGCCGCGCTCGGCCTCGCCGTCAACCTCGCCAGCGCCTGGCTGCTGCAGGATGGCCATCACCAAGGCGACGCCCATCCCCCTGCCGAGGCGCATCATCATCACGACCACGGCGATCACCATCACCACCATCACGACCACGCCGACCACAATCTGCGCGCCGCCTATGTCCACGTCATCGCCGACGCGGCGGTCTCGGTGCTGGCGGTGATCGGGCTGAGCGCCGGGCGCCTGCTCGGCTGGGTGTGGATGGACCCGGCGATGGGCCTCGTCGGGATGCTGGTCATCCTCAACTGGTCGTGGAGCCTGATGCGCACCGCCGGATCGGTCCTGCTCGACATGCGGCCCGAAGGCATCGCCCGCGCCATCGCCGAGCGCCTCGAAGCCACAGGCGGCGACCGCATCGCCGACCTGCATCTGTGGCGGGTCGGGCCGGGCCATCACGCCGCCGTCGTCTCGATCGTCTGCGACCGCCCCGAAGCCCCCGCCATCTACAAAGCGCGCCTTGCCGACATCGCCGGCCTCAGCCACGTCACGATCGAGGTGCAACCCTGCCCGGGGGCGCATTGAGCCGGATGTGACGCGCGGCTACCGCGTCAATTCCCGCATTGCGCGGTCGATGCCGTCGAGGGTCAAGGGGAACATGCGGCCTTCCATCAGGCGGCGGATCATGCCGATGCTGGTGGTGCCGTCCCAGTATTTCTCGGGGGTCGGGTTGAGCCAGACCGCCTTCGGGTAGGCGTCGAGCAGGCGGCCCATCCAAACTGCGCCCGCCTCGTCGTTCCAGCGCTCGACGCTGCCGCCCTCGCGGTCGATCTCGTAGGGGCTCATGCTGGCATCGCCCACCAGTACGATCTTGTGGCCGGGGCCATAGGTGCGCAGGATCTCCATGACCGGGGTCTGCTCGACATGGCGGCGGCGCGAATCCTTCCACACCGTGTCGTAGAGGCAGTTGTGGAAATAAAAGTGGACGAGGTGCTTGAATTCGCCGCGCGCCGCCGAAAACAGTTCCTCGCAGATCCGGATGTGGTCGTCCATCGACCCGCCGACATCGAGAAACAACAACAGCTTCACGGCGTTGTGCCGCTCCGGCACCATCTGCAAATCAAGCCAGCCGGCATTGTGCGCGGTCGAGCGGATCGTGCCGGGCAGGTCGAGTTCGAGGTCGGCGCCTTCGCGCGCGAAACGGCGCAGCCGGCGCAACGCCAGCTTGATGTTGCGGGTGCCGAGTTCGATCGTGTCGTCGAGATTGCGGAACTCGCGCTTGTCCCAGATCTTGACGGCGGTGCGGTTGCCCCTGGGCTCTTGACCAGATTTGGGGCCGATGCGCACGCCCTCCGGGTTGTAGCCGGAATTGCCGAACGGCGAGGTCCCGGCGGTGCCGATCCATTTGCTGCCGCCCTGGTGGCGGCCCTGCTGTTCGGCGAGGCGCTGGCGCAACGTCTCCATCAGCTTGTCCCAGCCGCCCAGCGCCTCGACCTGGCGCTTTTCCTCCTCGGTCAGATGGCGCTCGGCGAGCTGCTTCAGCCATTCCTCGGGCAGTTCGGTCTGCGGGTCGGTCGGGGTCTCGAGACCCTTGAAGCACTGCCCGAAGACGCGGTCAAAGCGGTCGAGGTGGCGCTCGTCCTTGACGAGGGCGGCGCGCGCCAGGAAATAGAATTCGTCGATGTCGAAGCGCGCCACCCCGGCGCGCATCGCCTCCAGTAGCGTCAAAAACTCGCGCAACGAGACCGGCACCTTGGCCGCCCGCAATTCGAGGAAGAAGGAGATGAACATCTCAGTAATCCGTCAGTAATCCGTCAGGGCGCGCTGCAGCGCGCCGCGCACCCGCTCGTCCGGTTGCGCCATCGTTGTCAGGTATGAGTCCAGCCACGTCAGAAAATAATGGCGTATTTCCCGATAGAGACCCAGGCGATTGACCTCCGCCACGCACGAATCGTCATGCTGCCGGTAGTTGAGCCAGATGCGGTCGGAGAAATAAACCGGCGATGACAGGTAGAGCTTCGCCAGGAAACCCTGATCTTCGTAGAGTTGCCGCGGCCCGGTGAAATGCTCTTCGAACCCTCCCACGGCGGCGACCGCCGCGCGGCGCAGCAGCAGATCCGATGGACACGGCGACGGCGCCGTCCCCAGCGGATAGAGGGCGAGCGCGGCTTCCGGCGGCCGGACAATCTCGTTGCGCACGTGGCCGGTCGGCACGATCTCGTCTCGGCCGCCGTCCCACGATGACCAGTAGCGCGCCGCGCCGCAGACCATGCCGAGTTCCGGAAATTCCTCCATGATTGCCACCTGTTCGGAGAGCTTGGTCTGCTCCCAAGCGTCATCGGCATCGATAAAGGCGACAAATTCGCCGCGTGCCGCCGCAAGACCCAGATTGCGCGAGGCGCTCATGCCGCGGTTCTGATGCCCCGGGTGCTGCCGATAGCGGATGACGGGAGCGTGGCGCGCCGCATATTCGCGCGCGATCATCGTGCACTCGCGGGTCGATCCGTCATCGACCAGGATGATCTCGAAGTCGCGGAAATCCTGGGCAAGCACGCTGTCGATGGCTTCGGCGATAAAGCGTTCGGCATTGAAAAAAATGGTGATCACCGACACTCTCGGGCGGGTTGACGGCTGCGGCATTGCGGCACCTCCCGCGGGTCGCTGTTCGCGCAGCCGTGGCGATCCGGTCAACGGACCAAGCCCCCATGGGTCCGCGGCGTCATCCCCGCTCCCGCCGGTTGAGGAAGGCGAGGCGCTCGAACAAATGGACGTCCTGCTCGTTCTTGAGGAGCGCGCCGTGCAGCGGGGGAATGAGCTTTTTCGGGTCGCGGGTGCGCA
>DATLRS010000086.1:0-6042 GCA_035534535.1 Allostellaceae bacterium
GGAGGCGCGCGGCTTCGAGTCGGTCTGGGCGCCGGAGCACTCGCACGTCCCGCTGTCACGCCAATCGCCGTTTCCCTCGGGCGGCGAATTGCCAAAGCAGTACGGCGACGTGATGGACCCGTTTGTCACGCTGAGCGCGGCCGCGGCGGTCACCCGGACGATCAAGCTCGGCACCGGCGTCTGCCTCGTCATCCAGCGCGACCCGATCCAGACGGCCAAACTCGTCGCCTCGCTCGACCAGGTGTCGGGCGGGCGGTTTCTGTTTGGCGTCGGCGGCGGCTGGAACGCCGAGGAGATGGCGGACCACGGCACCCAGTTCAAATCCCGCTTCAAGCTGATGCGCGAGCGCATTGAGGCGATGCAGGCGATCTGGACCCGGGAGACCGCCGAATACCACGGCGAATTCGTCAATTTCGACGCGATGGCGGCGTGGCCGAAGCCGGTGCAGAAGCCGTACCCGCCAGTCATCGTCGGCGGCATGTTCCCGCATGCGGCGCGGCGTGCGCTGCGCTATGGCGACGGCTGGATCCCGCATTCGCGCCGGCCGCAATACGAGGACGTCACCGAATTCCTGCCGCAGTTCCGCCAGATGGCGGCGCAGGCCGGGCGCGATCTCGCCAGCGTGCCGGTCACGGTGTGGGGCGTGCCGCCCGATCTCGACCGATTGAAACGCCATCGCGACGAGGGCGTGGCGCGCGGCGTCGTGCAACTGGCCGCCGAACCGGCCGACAAGATCCTGCCGCTGCTCGACCGCTGGGCCGGGCTGATCCGGCAACTGGGCAACTGAGGGAGGCAAGCCATGCAATTCGGCGGCGCGATGTTCTTTACCGATTACTCGATGGCGCCGGCGGCGCTGGCGCAGGCGCTGGAGGCGCGCGGCTTCGAATCCGTGTGGGCGCCCGAGCACTCGCACATCCCGACTTCGCGCCGCTCGCCGTATCAGGCCGGCGGCGAGTTGCCAAAGCAATATTACGATGTGATGGACCCGTTCGTGACGCTGAGCGCGGCGGCGGCGGCGACCCGGACGATCAAGCTCGGCACCGGCGTTTGCCTGCTGATCCAGCGCGATACGATCCAGACCGCCAAGCTGGTCGCCTCATTGGACCAGGTCTCGGGCGGGCGCTTTCTGTTCGGCATCGGCGGCGGCTGGAACGCCGAGGAGATGGAAGACCACGGCACGGTGTTCAAGACGCGCTTCAAGCTGATGCGCGAGCGGGTCGAGGCGATGCAGGCGATCTGGACCAGGGACGCCGCCGAATACCACGGCGAGCTGGTCGATTTCGGGCCGATGGCGGCGTGGCCAAAGCCGGTGCAAAAACCGCACCCGCCGATCATCGTCGGCGGCGCCTTCCCGCATGCGGCGCGCCGCGCGCTGCGCTATGGCAATGGCTGGATCCCCAACGCCAGCCGCCAGCAATACGCCGATGTCACCGATTACCTGCCGCAGTTCCGGCAGATGGCCGCCGAGGCGGGGCGCGACCCGGCCGAGGTGCCGATCACCGTATGGGGCGTCGGCGAGGATTACGACCGGCTGCGCCGCTACGAAGACCAGGGCGTCGCGCGGGTCGTCGTCAGCCTGCCGCCGGAGGATGCCGCCAAGACGCTGCCGGCGCTCGACCGCTGGGCCGCGCTGATTCGCCGCGTCGGCTAGGCCGCGCCGGCGGTTCGGGTTGCCGAACCGCTGCCACACTCCGGCGCCATAATCGATCAGTCGGGCGAGGGGGATGCCCGCTGCGGGGGTCACGAGATCATGCCGATGCGCCCGATGAGCGGCGCCGGCGCACCGTCGGGCGCGGGCGATGCCTGAGCCGCGGCTGCGCGTCGATCCGGACGAGCGGCCACGGCCCGCGGCGGCGCGCGGACGGCCGCGCTCGGGCGGCGGCGGCCGTGGTCCGCGGCGGCCGCGCTTCGGCCGGACGGGGCGGCTCGCCGTGCTGCTGGCTTTGTGGGGCGTTATCGTCGGTGCCGGCACGCTCGGTTATTTCGCCCTCACGCTACCCGACACCAGCCAACTCGCCGTCGCCGAACGCCGCCCGAACATCACGATCCTGGCCGATGACGGCAGCGTCATCGCCAGTTTTGGCGACCTGTTCGGCCGTCCGCTGACGCTGGCCGAGATGGCGCCGGCGCTGCCGCAGGCGGTGATCGCGACCGAGGACCGCCGCTTCTACAGCCATTTCGGCATCGATCCGATCGGCATCCTGCGCGCCGCGCTGGCCGATCTGCGCGCCGGCCACGTCGTCGAGGGCGGCAGCACGATCACCCAGCAGCTCGCCAAGATCCTGTTTCTGACGCCGCAGCGCAGCTTTGCCCGCAAGATCCGCGAAACCCTGCTGGCCTTGTGGCTGGAGCATCGCTTCAGCAAAAACCAGATCCTCGAAATCTACCTCAACCGGGTCTATCTGGGCGACGGCACCTATGGCGTCGATGCCGCGGCGCATCGCTATTTCGGCAAGTCCGCGAAGCGGCTCACGCTGTTCGAGAGTGCGGTGATCGCCGGCCTCCTCAAGGCGCCGACCCGCTTCAACCCGGCGCGCGACCGGCCCGCCGCCGAGGCACGCGCGGCGCAGGTGCTCGACAACATGGTCGCCGCCGGGTTCATCAATCCCGCCGCGGCGGCCGCCGCCAAGCGACAGGAGGCCGCCGTCGCGGTCGTCGGCCGGCCGGGTTCGCGCTATTTCGCGGACTGGGTCGCCGACCAGATCCGCGACTTCGCCGGTACCGCCGACCGCGATCTGACGGTGCGCACCACCCTCGACCCGCATCTGCAGGCGGCCGCCGAGGCGGCGATCGACGAGACCCTGGCGCGTTACGGCGCGCGCGACCGGGTCAGCCAGGGCGCGCTCGTCGCGCTGGCGCCGGACGGGGCGGTGCGGGCGATGGTCGGGGGCCGCAACTACGCGCGCAGCCAGTTCAACCGCGCGACCCAGGCGCAGCGCCAGCCCGGCTCGGCGTTCAAGCCGTTCGTCTACCTGGCGGGCCTGGAAGCCGGGCTGCGGCCCGAGGACCGCTTTGTCGATGCGCCGATCCGCATCGGCAACTGGCAGCCGCATGACTACCTGAACCGCTACCAGGGCGCGATGAGCCTCGCCGAGGCGCTGGCGCAATCGATCAACACGATCGCCGTGCAGGTCGCCGAGCGCGCCGGGATCGGCCGGGTCCTGGCGACCGCCAACCGGCTCGGCATCACCTCGCAGCTGCCGCGCGACGCCAGCATCGCGCTCGGCACCGGCGAGGTGAACCTGCTGGAGCTGGTCTCCGCCTACGCCCCCTTCGCCAACGGCGGCACCGGCATATTGGCCTACGGCATCAGCGAGATCCGCGACAGCGACGGCAAGGTGGTCTACCGCCGCAGCGGTTCGGGACCGGGCGAGGTCGTCGCCCCGCAACTCGTCGGCATGATGAACGAGATGCTGGCGGGCGTCGTCGCGCACGGCACCGGCCGGGCCGCCGCATTGCCGCGCCCGGTCGCCGGCAAGACCGGCACGACGCAGGATTATCGCGACGCGTGGTTCATCGGCTACACCGCTCAGCTCGTCGCCGGCGTGTGGTTCGGCAACGACAATGACGCGCCGATGCGGCGGGTGACCGGCGGCTCGCTGCCAGCGGCGGCGTGGCATCGTTTCATGCTGGCGGCCACCCGCAGGATGCCGGTCGAGCCGCTGCCGGGCGCGCCACCGCCAGAAGGGTCACCTCCCGAAACCTCGCCCCTCGACCGGCTGTTCGGCTGGCTCGCCGCCCCGTCGCCGGCGGCCGGCTCGCCGGCCGACGGCACCCGCTACCCGGAGCCGGTGCCGCGCGAATGACCTCCGACGGGATGGCGTGGCTCTAGAAACGCTGGCGTCGCTCTAGAAACGAGCAGTGTACTTGATCATCCCCTGATCGGCGGAGTAGCCGTCGCTGCGCCAGTCATGGTCGTAGACCGCTTCCAGCGACCATGTCCTCGCCGTGCAACCGCATGAAAGAAGGGTAAGGCCAGCCCCGAGGTTGAGCGTATCGTCGGCCGGTTGCATCCCTGGCGTCGTAAAACTCTGGGACCCCGGCACCGTGAACGCCGCGGTGTTTTGGAACGTCGGGTTGTTGAGCTCGCGCAGCCACCGGAAATGCACCTCGGGAACGTAGCTCTGACCACCATACTCGAAGGGGCGGGCCACCTTTACGCCTAGGCCAGATTCTAGGAAATCGTAATTCTGCGAATTCACCTTGAGATTGATGTCGCCGGCGCCGGTCTCCGCGTAGCCATCCAGATTTAAATGCGTGTACTGGAGTGAAGCAAACGGCGTGACCGTGAATCCTTGAGTGAAAAAGTGATAGCCGGTCGTCGCAAAGCCGGTGTAGTCCTGCCCGCTGTAGTTGGAATTCGCAGTCCTGCTGATACCCGGGAATAATATATTCCGTGTCCCGGAATAATCATCCCAGCCAAATGAAAAGTCGCCCTGGACAAACCAAGGTCCCTCCTCGTGGGTGAGGTAGGCGGTGGCGTGGTAGGCGTTGAAATCGGTGTTGGCGCTGAACGTCTTGCCATCGATGGTGCTTCGCGCATAGCCAATGCCCAGGCCGGCGCGCGTGCCCGGAGCAACCGGCGCGTCGTAGCCGATCATCGTGCCGTAAATTGCGGAATCGTACCCGACAAAGGCGTTCTGGGCGCTTTGGTTGCCGAAATACCCGAAGCCTTTCACCCACCAACCGCCGCGCGGGTCGTTGTCTTGACAGCGCGACGCCTGCTCACCGGGCGGCCTCGCCGGGTCAATCGGCTGGCTGATCTGGCCGCACATGACCTCGTCAACATGCGACAACCACAGGTTCTGGAACAGCCGGGTCCCCTCGAAGGTCACCAGCGGCGCCGCCAGCCCCGGCGCGGCGGGCGCCAGCTGTGCAACCGCGTTGACGACCGCAGCCGGCTCGGAGAGAGCATTGGCCGCCGCCAGGACGGTGACGAGATCGGGCGTCGGCGTGACGCCCAAGAGAACCGGTACGACCGGAGCGGCGACCGGCACAATCGGCGGCAGCGGCACTCCGGGAGGCGGCTGCAGCGGCACCAGCAACGGAATGCCGGTCGTTTTGATCGCGACGAGGCCGGCGACGGTGCCGGCCGGCGGCACCGCGGTAAATTTGTAAAGCGGATTGGTGGGATCTTGCACCGTCGGCGTGACGACGCTGCCATTGGTGCCGCTTTGCAGCGTGCCGGCCTGGGTTTGGACGATGTTGAACTGCGTCCCGAGCGGGATGAACGCGGTCGCCGGAACCGTCACGTTGACCCGCAGCGTCGGTCCGAGATTGGTGGCGCCGACCGGCCGGATGTTGCCGAAAACGGCCGGGCTGGCCAGCGTCGTATTGATCACCCCGCCCGGTCCGCCATTGGCGATCGTCAGGGCGCCGCCGACCTTCAGCGTGTTCGTGCCGAGCGAAAACGCATAGGCGTCGACCGCGCCGGTGATTGTCGCGCTCGCCCCGGCGAGGTTGCTGCCGCCGACGACATTGATCGATTTCAGCCCGATCGCGCCGCCGACCGCGCCATCGAGGACACTGGCATTGCCCAGCGACAGCGTACCGGTATTGGCCCCCGCCGTGGTTGTCAGCGCGCCGATGACCGTCGTATTGGGAGCCAGATTGATCGTGCCGTCGGCGGCGAAATTGGTCGCCGTTATGTTGGTCGACCCGTTGTTGAAGTTGACCGCACCGGTGCCGGTGACGTTGAGCGTGGTGGCGAAGACGCCGCCGAGGAAATTGACCGTCGTGCCGGCGTTGCCGCCGGCGAGGTTCAAAAGAAAGGGTCCGCCCGGCTGGGTGACGCCGAGGTTGCCAAACACCGTCGAGCTGCTGTTGAAGACGATGTTGCCCTGGCTGGAAGCCGCGGTCGACACCGCCGGCGGCGCGCTGGCGAGCGACGAGTTACTGGTAAAAATATCGGTTTCCGGGCCACCGACGACCCCGACGCCGAGCGTCCCGGTCGTGCCCGAGGCCGACATGTCGACACCGTTCAGTACCCCCGCCGCGTTGAGCGGGATAACCCCGGGGCCGATGGCGGCCTGCCGTTGCGCA
>DATLRS010000087.1:0-22317 GCA_035534535.1 Allostellaceae bacterium
GCGCTGCGCCGCGACATCGACGAGATCAATGCGTTTGTCTATGACGCCGTCAACAACGGCGTCTATCGCTGCGGGCTGGCGAAGAGCCAGGCCGCCTACGAGGCCAGCTTTACCAAGCTGTTCGCCGGGCTCGACGAGCTGGAAGCCCGCCTCGGCCGGCAGCGCTGGCTGGTCGGCGACCGCTTCACCGAAGCGGATCTGCGGCTGTTCCCGACCCTGGCGCGGTTCGACACGGTCTATTGCCTGCTGTTCAAGTGCAATTTGCGGCGGCTGACCGATTACCACAATCTGTGGAACTACACGCGCGACATCTACCAGATGCCGGGGGTTGCCGAGACCGTCGATTTCGCCTGCATCAAGCAAGGCTATTACGGCGGCATGCGCCACCTCAACAACGGCATTCTGCCGCTCGGGCCGGCGCTCGATTTCACCGCGCCGCACGACCGCGGCCGGTTCGCCCGCGGGGGCGGGTAATCCGCCCGGCGGATCAATGATCCCAGCGGCGGGCCGCCATCGCCCGCTCGATGCGCGTCGTGGCGAGCGCCAGCGCGGCGGCGCGCGGCAGCGCCTCTCCCGCCTCGATCCGATCGAGGACGGCCCGCGTGTTGGCGCGGATTTTTTCGTCGATCGCGGCAAAGGCCGCCGCCTCGCTGCCGCCGTGATATTCGACCGCGGCGCAGATGACGCCGCCGGCATTGGCGATAAAGTCGGGCAAGACCAGCACGCCGCGCTCGGCGAGCGCTGCCTCGGCCTCCGGGGTGCACGGGATGTTGGCACCCTGCGCCACCAGCCTGGTGTGCAGCCGCGCGACGTTGCCGGCGTGGATCACATCGGGCCGCGCCGCTGGGATCCAGATGTCGCAGGGAATGTCGATGATAGCCTCGCCGTCGAGCGCCTCGCCGCGCGGCGCCTCGCGTAGCGGCCGGCCGGCCTGCTTCAGCGCGATCAGCCGGGCGACATCGAGGCCGCTGTCATCGGCAAGCGTTCCGTGCGTGTCGCTCGCCGCCACCAGCAGGGCGCCCTTGTCGCCGAGCAGGCGGGCGGCATGCTTGCCGACCGAGCCGAACCCCTGGACCGCGACCCGCGCGCCCTTGAGCGGCAGATCGAGCCGCTGTGCGGCCACCTCGATCGCCGCGACGAGGCCGAACCCGGTGGCGCCGATCTCGTCGAGCGGGATGCCGCCCAACTCGCGCGGCAGCCCGACGGCGCGGCCGGTCTCGTCCTTGATCCAGCCCATGGCCAGCTCGTCGGTGCCCATATCGGGCCCCGGGATGTAGTCGGCGAGATCGGTGATCGCGGCGGCGAAGGCGCGGATCAGCCGCTCCTTGGCGGCGAGCGGCATCTTCGGGTCGGCAAGGATGACCGACTTGCCGCCGCCATGCGGCAGCCCCGCGGCGGCGTTCTTCAGGGTCATCGCGCGGGCGAGGCGAAACGCCTCCTCGGCGCTGGCATCGGGCGCCATGCGCACCCCGCCGATCGCCGGACCGCAGGCGATGTTGTCGACCGCCACGACCGCCTTGAGCCCGACGCTCGGGCGCCAGATTTCGACAAGCTTCAGCGGCCCCAGCCGGTCGGCAAAACGAAACGTCTCCGCCATTGGCAGCGTCCCCGCTACGCCATCCCGCGCGCGTCGCCCCAACCCGCGTTCAGACGGCGCCTTCGGCCTCGAGTTTGGCCTCTTGCTCAAGCCCTTGTTCCGCGGCGACGATCTCGCGTTCGGCTTGCAGCCAGTGCTCGTCCGCCATGCCCTCGGGCCGTCCCGCCTGCTCCCAGATCTCGTAGGCGCGGTCGCGGACGCGCTCTTCGTGCCACCAGCCTGCCATCTCGCCCTCCTCGATGTATGATGCTGTTCGCTAAAGATGCCGCCGGGTTATCCTCCGCTCGATCGCGGTGCATTGATCGAGGTCAAAAGTCCGGCCCGATCGTCTGACTGGCCGCGTAGCAAAGCCAGCGCGGCATTATCGCACGCGGCCGACCATCTGAGGAGAGTGATGCCGAACGACGCCGCGCGGTCGCCGCCCCCCGACGACATGTCGCCGATGCCGGGCGAGTTTGCGCTGATCGCGCGCTATTTCGCGCCGCTGGCGCAGGATTTCCCCGGCGCCGCCGGGCTGCGCGACGACGTCGCGGTGATCGCGCCGGCAGAGGGATGCGAACTGGTCCTCAAGAGCGATGCGATCGTCGCGGGGGTCGACTTTCCGCCGGACGAGGCGGCCGGCCTCGTCGCGCGCAAGGCGCTGCGCGTCAATCTTTCCGACCTCGCCGCCAAGGGCGCGCGTCCACGCGCCTACATGCTCGATTTGATCCTGCCCGACAGCGTTCGCGAAAGCTGGATCGCCGCCTTCGCGGCGGGGCTGGCGCGAGACCAGGCCGAATACGGCGTGCACCTGATCGGCGGCGACATGAGTTCGACCGCCGGCCCGATCGTCATCGCGGTGACCGCGATCGGCGAGGCGCCGGCCGGAAAGATCGTCCGGCGCGGCGGCGCGCGCGACGGCGATGCGGTATTCCTGACCGGCACGATCGGTGATTCCGCGCTCGGCCTCGCCGTGCTGCAGCAAAGATTGCAGGCGCCCGACGACGCCATGGCAGCGTTTCTGATCGATCGCTACCGGCTGCCGCGGCCGCGCGTCGCGTTCGGCCCGCTTCTGATCGGGATCGCGACCGCCGCGATCGACGTGTCGGACGGCCTCGTCGCCGATCTGCATCATCTCGGCGAGGTCGGCCGCCTCGACGCCGTGCTCGAGGCGGCGCGCCTGCCGCTGTCGGCCGCCGCGCGGGCGATGGTGGCAGCCGATCCCGGACTCCTCGCGACCATTCTGACCGGCGGCGACGATTACGAGATCCTGTTTGCCGCGCCGCCGACGAGGGCAGGCGAGATCGCCGCGCTGGCAGCCGCGCTCGGCCTGCCGCTCACCGCGATCGGCCGGCTGGCAAAGCCGGCGGCGGGCGCCGCGCCGCGCGTCACGGTCATCGACGAGGCCGGACGCCCGCTGGCGTTGCGCGCCGAAGGCTGGAGCCATTTCGGCGGCGCGGGCGGCTGACCGCGATTGCGAGGCCGCGCGCGCTGGGCTATTCAGCGCTGGCGCATATCAGGAGGATTTTCGAGCCATGCCACAGGCTGGGCCGCTTTCCGGCATCACGATCATCGATCTGTCGCGCATTCTTGCCGGCCCCTATTGCACCCTGCTGCTGGCCGAAATGGGCGCGCGGGTGATCAAGGTCGAGGCGCCGCAAGGCGGCGACGACGCACGCCAATACGGCCCCTTCAAGAACGGCAAATCGACCTATTTCGCCAGCGTCAACCGCGGCAAGGAATCGATCGTGCTCGATTTGAAGGCGCCCGGCGACCGCGACATCTTCGAGCGCCTACTCGACAAGGGCGATGCGCTGGTTGAGAATTTCCGGCCGGGCACGATGGAAAAGCTCGGCTATGGCTGGGACGCCCTGCACGCGCGCTATCCACGGCTGATCTACGCCGCCGCCTCGGGGTTCGGCCACACCGGTCCCTATTCGCATTATCCGTCCTACGACATGGTGGTGCAGGGGCTGGGCGGCATCATGAGCATCACCGGCGTGCCGGACGGGCCCCTGGTGCGGGTCGGCACCTCGGTCGGCGACCTCGCCGGCGGCCTCTACACCGCGGTCGCGCTCAACGCTGCGCTGTTGCACCGCGAGCGCTCCGGCGAGGCGACCAAGGTCGATGTCGCGCTGTTCGACTGCCAGCTGGCGCTCCTCGAAAACGCCGTCATGCGCTACACGACGACCGGCGAAATCCCCGGGCCGATGGGCGCGCGCCACCCCTCGATCACCCCGTTCGAGGCGTTTGCCACCAATGACGGCCATATCATCATCGCCGCCGGCAATGACGGTCTCTACGTCAAGCTGACCGAGGCGCTCGGGCGGCCCGACCTCGCCGACAACCCGCTGTTCCGCACCAACCCGCTGCGCAACCAGCACCAGGAGGCGCTGAAGGCCGAGATCGAGGGCGTGCTGAAGGGCGGCACGACGGCGCACTGGATCGCGCTCTTGGAGCGGGCCGGCATCCCCTGCGGCCCGGTCAACAACGTCGCGCAGGCATTGGCGCACCCGCAGACCGCGGCGCGCAACATGCTGGTAACGGTTGACGATCCGGTGACGGGGACGTTAACGCTGGCCGGCAACCCGATGAAATTCTCCGCCTTCGCCGATCCGCCGACGCGCGACGCCTCGCCCGATCTCGACGCCGACCGGGTGCGGATCCTGCGCGAATTGGGGTTGTGACGCGCCGGCGGCCATTCTGCTTCGCCACCAGCCACAGCCATCATCCCGGCGCAGGCCGAGATCCATCCGCCCACGCCCGAGATGGTTGAAACGTGGGTCCCGGCCGGCGCCGGGATGACGGCAAGGGTGGTCCGCCGCATCCTCGCCGGCGCGCTACTGCTGGTGCTGCTGGTTGCCGGCGGGTTTTATCTCTATCTGCGGTCGTCGCTGCCGGAGGTCGCGGGCCGCATCGCGGTGCGCGGGATCACTGGCGTCGTGACGATCGCGCGCGATCGCGACGGCGTGCCGCTGATCAGCGCCGGCGACGATGCCGACGCCGCCTTCGGCCTTGGCTACGCGCAGGCGCAGGACCGGCTGTTTCAGATGGAGCTGATGCGGCGCTACGGAGCCGGCAGGCTGGCGGAGATTTTCGGCACGAAAGCGGTGGCGAGCGACCGGCTGATGCGGGTGCTCGGCCTTTATCGCCTGGCGGAGGCGGAATTGCCGCTGCTAGCGCCGCCGGTACGGCGCGGGCTCGCAGCCTATGCCGCCGGGGTCAACGCGTTTCTCGCGACGCGCTCCGGCGCCCTGCCGCCGGAATTCCTGCTGCTGCGCTTCACCCCTGAGGCATGGCGGCCGGCCGACACGCTGGTCTGGGGCAAGCTGATGGATTTGCTGCTCGCCGGCAATTATCGGGGCGAATTGCTGCGCGCGACGCTGGCCCGCACGCTGTCTCCTGCTGATCTCGCCTTCCTCTACCCCGGATACCCGAAAGGCGCGCCGACCACGCTGGCGGCGCTGGCGCGGCTCTATCGCCAGCTGCCGCTCGACCGGCTTTATGCCGCGCTGCCGCCGGGGGTCGGCCCGATCCGCGCCTCGAACAACTGGGTCGTCGACGGCGCGCACAGCGCGAGCGGCAAGCCGCTGGTCGCCAACGACCCGCATCTCGGCTTTGGCGCGCCCGGTTTCTGGTATCTCGCCCGGCTGCGGACGCCGGAGCGCGAGATCGCCGGCGGCACCGTCGCCGGCGCGCCGTTCGTCATCATCGGTCACAACGACCGGATCGCCTGGGGCTTCACGACGACCGGCAGCGATGTCGAGGATCTCTACATCGAGAAGATCGACCCGGCCGATCCCCACCGTTATCTGACGCCCGACGGCAGCGCCGCCTTTGCGACCCGGCAGGAGACGATCAAGGTGCGCGGCGCCGCGCCGCTGACGATGACGGTCCGCGCCACAAGCCACGGCCCGGTCCTGTCCGACGTACTGCCCAGGGACGCGGTCGACCGGGGCTATGTCCTGGCGCTCAGTGCGCCGTTTCTGACCCCCGGCGACAGCACCGCGCAGGCGCTGTGGGGCATCGACCGGGCCGCCGACTGGGGCGAATTTCGGGCCGCGCTGCAATCCTGGGGGGCCCCGCAGCAGAACATCGTCTACGGCGACATCGGCGGCACGATCGGCTTTATCGCGCCCGGCCGCGTGCCGATCCGCAAAAGCGGCGATGCCTGGCTGCCGGTGCCGGGCTGGACCGGCCAATACGACTGGACCGGCTATATCCCGTTTGCCGATCTGCCGCAGGCAAGCGACCCGGCAGCGGGGCATTTCGTCAGCGCCAACAACAAGATCGTGCCCGACCGCTATCCCTATTTCCTGTCGCATGACTGGGACCTGCCAAACCGCGCCCAGCGGATCACCGACCTGCTCGCCGCGACGCCGCGGCAAACCCCCGCCGCAAGCGCGGCGATCGAGGCCGATACGCTGTCGCTGGCGGCCGGCCGGCTGGTGCCGCTGATGACCCGCATCACGCCCGCCAATGCCGCGGCGCGGCAGGCGATCGCGCGCTTGCGAGGGTGGGACTTGCGGATGGACGCGAGCGAGGTCGCGCCGCTCCTCTTTACCGCCTGGCTGCGGGAATTCGCCCACGGCGTGCTGTTCGGCCATTTGGGCAAAGCCGCCGCCGGTTACTGGGGCTTGAAGCCGCAGGTCATGGAAGCGGTATTGACCGCGCATCCCGAATGGTGCGGCGCCCCGCAGCAGCGGGCGACAAGCTGTAACGCGCTGCTCGCCACGACGCTCGACGCCGCGCTGGCCCGTTTGCGCGCGGCCGATGGGGCCGACATGGGCGATTGGCAATGGCGGCGCGCCCACATCGCCCGGTTCGCCAATCCGGTGTTCGGCCGCATTCCAGTGCTGCGCGACTGGGTCGATATCGCCGTGCCGACTTCGGGCGGGTTTGATACGGTCAACCGCGGCTTGACGACGATCCGCGACGCTGCGCATCCCTATGTACAGCGCTTTGGCGCCGGGCTGCGCATCATCACCGATCTGGCATCGCCCCGCGAATCGCGGATGATCGCGGTCCCCGGCCAGTCGGGCAACCCGCTGTCAACACATTTCGCCGACCTTGTGCAGCGCTGGCGGCAGTTCGGCTGGCTGGTTCCCGGCCGCGCCGCCGCGGTAGCGACATTGACCCTGGAGCCGTTGCGATGAACGACGACCTGCCGGTGACGATCGCCGATATCCGCCGCGCCCAGGCGGCGATCGCCGGCGCGGTGGCGAGGACGCCGACGGTGCGCGCCGCGGCGCTGTCGGAACTCGCCGGGTGCGAGGTTTTTCTCAAGCTCGAGACGCTGCACCCGACCGGCTCGTTCAAGGAGCGCGGCGCCCTCAACAAGCTGCTCGGCCTCAGCGACAGCGAGCGGCGCGGCGGGGTCGTCGCGATGTCGGCCGGCAATCATGCCCAGGGCGTCGCCTATCACGCCCGCCGGCTCGGCATCCCGGCAACGATCGTGATGCCGCGGAGCACGCCGTTCACCAAGATCGACCGCACCGAGGCGCTCGGCGCCAAGGTGGTGCTGAAGGGCGCGGGCCTCGTTGACGCGCGCCAGGCGGCCGATGCGCTCGCGCGCGACCGCGGCCTCGTCCCGGTGCATCCCTACGACGACCCGGCCGTGATCGCCGGCCAGGGCACGATCGCGCTCGAAATGCTCGCCGATTGCCCCGATCTCGATACGCTTCTGGTGCCGATCGGCGGCGGCGGGCTGATTTCCGGTGTCGCCATCGCGGCCAAGGCGCTGTCGCCGCAGATCGCGATCCTCGGCGTGCAATCGGCGCTTTATCCGTCGATGTACCGCGTGTTGCGCGGCGAGGAACCGGGCCTGCCGGTCGAGGCGACGACGCTCGCCGAAGGCATTGCGGTCAAGGAGCCGGGCCTGCTGACCCGCACCATCGTCGCGGCGCTGGTCGACGGAGTGCGGCTGGTCGGCGAGCGCCAGCTCGAAGCCGCGCTCGAACTGATGATCGAGCGCCAGAAGCTGATCGTCGAAGGCGCCGGTGCGGCCGGCGTCGCGGCGCTCTTGGCCGAGCCCGAGCGCTTCCGCGGCCGCCGCGTCGGCATCATCCTGACCGGCGGCAATATCGACGCCCGCCTCCTCGCCTCGCTGTTGATGCGCGGGTTGGTGCAGACGGGCCGCCTGGTGCGGCTGCGCGCCGAGCTGCCCGACCTGCCCGGCGTCCTGTCGCAGGTCTCGGGGGTGATCGGCGGGCTCGGCGGCAACATCGTCGAGGTGCACCACCAGCGGCTGTTCCACGACACATCGGTGAAACGGGCCGAGCTCGACGTCGTCGTCGAAACCCAGAACCGGCGGCATGTCGATACGCTGGTCGATGCCCTTGTCGCCGCCGGCTTTCCGACCCGGCTCTTGTCCGGCAGCGAGGGAGAACTCGAATAGCTTAAGGCGCCGTCGCCGTGATCGGCACGATCAGCACGCGGTCGACCCGGCGGCCGTCCATCTCGACGATCTCGAAGCGCCAGTTGCCGGCGATGATGCGGTCGGCGACCATCGGCACCCGGTTGAGCCGCGCCATCAGATAGCCGCCCAGAGTATGGAAATCGGTGTCCTCGCCGGCCAGTTCGCCGACGCCCAGCAGCAGCTTCAGTTCGTCGAGCCCGAGCATGCCGTCGACCAGAAACGTGCCGTCCTCGCGGCGCACGATGCGGGCGTCGGTCTCGCCGCTGCCGGGAAACTCGCCGACCAGCGCTTCGAGGATGTCGGTCAGGGTGACCAGACCTTCGAGGTCGCCGTATTCGTCGACCACCAGCGCCATCGGCTCGCCGCTCGTCTTGAAGACTTCCAGGGCGCGCAGCACGGTCACTGTGTTCGGCATGAACAGCGGCGGGCGCAAGGCCGCGCGCAGGTCGAACGGCTGCCCGGCGAGCGTCGCGGTCAGCAGGTCCTTGACCTGAACGATGCCGGCGAACTGGTGCGTCCCGTCCTGCACCACCGGAAAGCGGGAATAGGCGCTTTCGCGGATCCGCCGGCGGGTTTCCTCGGCCGGATCGTCGAGATCGAGAAACTCGATCTGGGTGCGCGGCGTGATCAGCGCGCCGACCCGGCGCTCGCCGAGCCTGAGCGCCATTTCGACAATCGCCGTCTCGCCGAGCGGGATGTGGCCGGCCGCGGCCCCCTCGCGCAACATGAAGCCGATCTCCTCGTCGGTCACCACCGGCGCCTCGCCGTGCACCGGCAGCAGCCGCAAGGCGAGATCGGTCGTCGCGGTGAGCAGCCATTCGAGCGGCGTCGCCAGCCGCGCCATGACGCGCATGAAGCGGGCGAGCGCCGCCGCGATGCGCTCGGGGTGAGCCAGTGCGATCCGCTTCGGCACCAGTTCGCCGAGGATCAGCGAGAAATAGGAGATGCCGATCACCACGACCGCCATGCTGATGATGTGGGCATAGCCGGCGGCGGCGCCGCCGTTGGCGGCGAGATAATCCTGCAGGCTCTGGCCGAGCGTCGCCTGGCCGAACGTGCCGGACAGGACCGCGATGATCGTGATCCCGATCTGTACCGTCGCGAGCAGCCGCGACGGGTCGCTCTTCAGCTCGAGCGCAGCTGTGGCGCCGGCATTGCCGTCGGCGGCGAGCGGCTGCAGCCGCGCCGGCCGCGCTGAAACCAGCGCGATCTCGGCCATCGCGAAGAAGCCGTTGACCAGGATCAGCAACAGGACGAACGACAGCTGCAGGGTCAGCATGGCAAGCCCCGCCAGGTTCCGGTCATTCCCGCGCCGGCGGGAATCCAGAGCCCCGACCTCGATCGCTCGCCCTGGACCCCCGCGGCGGGCGGGGCAGACGGTGAAGAAAAGCGGTTGAGGCGCGCCCGGTGAAGCGCCGCCCGCCCCGCCAGAAATTCAGCGCGAATAGTATTCGACGACGAGGTTCGGCTCCATCGTCGCCGGGTAGGGGACATCGGCGAGCTTGGGGGCGCGGACAAAGCGGCCGCGCATCCGGTCGTGGTCGATCTCGACATAGTCGGGGACATCGCGCTCGCTCGACTGCGTCGCCTCGAGCACCAGCGCCATCCCCTTGGCACGCGGCTTCAGCTCGATCGTGTCGCCATCGCGCAGCTGGTAGGACGGGATGTTGACCCGCCGGTCGTTGACCATGACGTGGCCGTGGTTGACGATCTGGCGCGCGGCAAACGGGGTCGGCGCCAGTTTCATCCGATAGACCGTCGCGTCGAGCCGGCGCTCCAGCAGCTCGATCAGGTTTTCGCCGGTGTCGCCGCGGCGGCGCACCGCCTCGGCATAGAGGTTGCGGAACTGGCGCTCGCCGATATTGGCGTAATAGCCCTTCAGCTTCTGCTTGGCCGATAGCTGGGTGCCGTAATCGGACGGTTTCTTGCGCCGCTGGCCGTGCTGGCCGGGGCCATATTCGCGCCGGTTGAGCGGGCTCTTGGCGCGTCCCCACAGGTTGACGCCGAGACGGCGGTTGATCTTGTACTTCGATTCCTCGCGCTTGCTCATGACCGCCGAATCCGCTTTCGCCTGTTGTTGTCCCAATAGGGCCGACGCAACTGCACGGCGGCCGGGGCGAAGCGCCCGCCTTTGGGGAGGGAAGGCACTATAGTCAGCACGCCGGCCAAGTCAAATCGCGCGGCGCCGCCGCGGACCGGAACCGTTGATTTCCACCGCGCCCGGCGCATAGTGGCACGAAATTCGCGGAGGACAACGCCAATGCTGCCGGCCCCCAGCTTCCACCACCTGCATCTGAACTCGGTCGATCCCGACGCCGCGATCGAGTTTTACACCCGCCGGTTCCCGAGCACTCAGAGGACGGACTGGGGCGGCATGCCGGCGCTCGCGTCGCCCAACGACGTGCTGATCCTGTTCGACAAGGTCGCGGCGCCGCCGCCCAGCGAGCCGCAGAGCGCGATCTGGCATTTCGGCTGGCACGTCGCCGACTCGCAGGCCACCGTCGCCGCCTTCAAACAACATCGCGATGTGACGATGCGGCCGCTTTATACCACTGACGAAGGCGGTTCGGTGCTGATCAGCAGCGACACCTGGCCGAGCATCGGCAACACGCTCGGCCTCACCCGGGCGCAGATCGCCGAAGCGCGGGCGCAGAACATCCAGCCGACCCGCCAGGGCGGCTTTGCCTATATGTCGGGTGGGCCCGAGGACGCGCTGTTCGAGATCGCCGGCGACTACCCGGCCGAGCGCTTTAACCATGTGCACATGTGGCACGAGCAGCCGTTCTGCGCGCTCTTATGGTACAAGACGCACCTCAACGCGCCGGTGCGCCAGGGCTTTCCCGACACCGAGCTCGATGAGGCCAATTGCCGGGTGACGCGCGGCGCCGACCGCACCTGGCCGGCGCTCAACCGCGACGGCATGTTCCGCACGCCGCGCGCCGGGGTCGAGTTCGGCGACGTGGTACTGACCTGGTACATGAACCAGAGCGATCGGCCGCTGGCCAGCAGCCGTGGCCAGATGCAGGATCATATCGGCCTCGGCGTCGGCGATCTCGACGCGTGGGTCGCCAAGCTGAAAGGCGAAGGCGTCGCTGTTCAGGACGGCCCCTACCGGCTCGGCGACACCCGCGCGGTGATGATCGAGGGCCCCAGCCGCGAGGCGATCGAACTGGTCGAGGTCAGGTGATCCTGACCTCGATCCAGGAGGCCGGCGGCGGTTTCAGCCGCGCTTGAAGGGATGATCGATGATCGCCTTCTGGTCGGCGGTCAGCGCCTGGTAAAACTGTTCGAGCGCCGGCCGGATCTGCTGCAGCCCTTGCAGCCGGGCGGTCAGGAACTGTTCGCGGCGGGCGACCCGGTCGAGCACCGTCGCCTTGCCAGGCCCGGCCGTGGCCGGCAGCGTTTGGCACAGCCGGCGCTGGTTGGCGCTGGCGGCCTGCAACTGGTTGTCGAGCTTGTCCCATAACGGCCGCTGCGACGCCGTCAGGCCGAGCTTGGCGACCGTGTAGGCGATCATGCCGGCGCGCCGCGCGAGGCGCTCCTCGCAGCGCTGGCGCGGCGGCATCTGCATCATCCGATGCATCATCGCCCCGCGCGTCCAGCCGCGATGGAAGCCCATCGGACCGCGGCCGCCGTGCTCCCAGCCGCCGTGCTCCCAGCCGCCATGCTCCCAGCCGCCATGCTTCCAGCCGCCGCCCGGCGCACCGCCGGGTTGCGCGGGCGTGGCCTGTGTGGTTGGTGGCCCGCTATCCGCCGCCGACCAGGCGAGCATCGGCGAGGCGATGGCAATTCCCGCGACGAGCGCGGCACCGGCGACGATCCTTCTGTTCATCAGGGCACTCCTTCCACGATCCTTGCAATACAATATGCAGACGGCCGGAAGGCGCTCCCCGTGCGCGGGGGCGGCGCAGGATTAAATCGCTGACAGGTTTGCCGACGACGGAGAGTGGCGATGCCGACAACCGATGGCGGGCGGGTGGTGGACGATCTCAAGCGGCTTGCCGAATTCGGCCGCTACAAGACCGGGGTGCATCGCCCGACCTATTCGGTGCCGGATGTCGCCGCGCGCCAGTGGCTCGCCGAGCGGTTCGCCGAGGCCGGGCTCGACCCGGTCATCGACGGCATCGGCAATGTGATCGGCCGCAACCGGCACGCCACGCGGCGCCTGCTGGTCGGCTCGCACAGCGAGACGCAGCCGCATGGCGGCTGGCTCGACGGCGCCCTCGGGGTGATCTACGCCCTCGAACTGGTGCGCGCCTTTGCCGCCGATCCGGCGCTCGCCGGGCTCGGCATCGAGCCGGTCGCCTGGGCCGACGAGGAAGGGCATTACGGCAACATGCTCGGCAGCCGCTCGTTCACGGACGCGCTCAGCGAGGCGGAAATCGGCGCCGCCGAGAGCCGCGACGGCAAGAAGCTGCGCCTGGCGCTGGTCGAGGCCGGCTATGCCGGCCGGCCGCGCGAGCGGCTCGATCCGGCGCGCTATGTCGGCTATCTCGAAGCCCATATCGAGCAGGGCAACACCCTTGGGGCGTCCGGCGAGCGCATCGGCATCGTCGACGGTATCGTCGGGATCTGGAACTTCTGGGTCACCGTGAGCGGCGAACAGAACCACGCCGGCACCACCGAGATGCGCCGGCGCAAGGACGCCGCGGCTGCCCTGGTGCGGTTGGCGAGCCGCATCCACGACCGCTTCGCCGAGGTCGCCGGGCCGCGCACGGTCTGGACCATCGGCCGCATCCTGATCGATCCCAACGCGCCGAGCATCGTCCCCGGCCGGGCCGAGATGCAGGTGCAGTTCCGCGACACCGACAGCGAAATCCTGGCGCTGTTTGAGCGCGAGTTGCAGGTGCTGGTGACCGAGGCCGAGCGCGCCGGCCCCTGCGATGTGGCGCTGGCGCCGTTATCGAAAAGCGCGCCGGCGGCGATGGATCCCGGCTTTCAGCTGCTGATCGAGAGGGCGGCCGAGCGCCACGCGCCGCGGCAGCATCGCCGCATGCCGAGCGGCGCCGGCCATGACGCACAGATTCTGGCACGGCGGATGCGTTCGGGCATGATGTTCGTGCCGAGCCTCAAGGGCATCAGCCATCACTGGACGGAAGACACCAAAGTGGAGGACATCGTGCTGGGTGTGCAGGTCTTTGCCGACGCCGCGGCGGCAATCCTTGAAGCGAGGTGACAGCGATGGCGATCGTATTGCAGGAGTCGCTACGCGGGCTGTTTTATGCCCCCTATTACGCCGCTCTGGCGCTCGACGCTTACGAGAAGGAAGGGCTGGAGGTGCGTTTTGTCAGCGCACCGCACCCCGCCGCGGCGCCCAACGGCCTGTTCCACGGCACGGTCGACGTGACCTGGGGCGGGCCGATGCGGGTCAATCAGGTCTATGACCAGCGCGCGCATTGCGACCTCGTCTGTTTCGGCGAGGCGGTCGGCCGCGACCCGTTCATGCTGATCGGCCGCACGCCGCGGGCCAATTTCCGGCTGGCGGTGCTGGTCGCGATGCGGCTCGCCACGGTCAGCGAGGTGCCGACCCCGTGGCTGTGCTTGCAGGAAGACCTGCGCCGGATCGGCATCAACGCCGACACGATCAGCCGGGTGCGCGACAACACGATGGAAGAAAACATGGCCGCGCTGCGCTTCGGCGATGTCGATGTGGTGCAGCTGTACCAGCCGCTGGCCGAGGAGTTGATCGCCTCGGGCGAGGGTTATCTGTGGTACGCCGCGGCCAATCGCGGGCCGTGCTGCTACACGTCCTTCTACGCGCGTCAGGCGACCCTGGTGGACAAGCGCGAGGAGTGCCTGAAACTGGTGCGCGGCCTCTACCGCACCCAGAAATGGATGCAGCGCTCGCCGCCGGAGGCGCTCGCGGATGTCATCCGGCCGTATTTCCCGACGGTGCCGCATTCGCTGTTGCGCGCCTCGATCGCACGTTACCGGGCGCTCGGCATCTGGGCCCCCGACCCGATCCTGCCGCGCGACGGCTACGAGCGGCTGGTGGCGGGGCTCGTCTCCGGCGGCTTCGCCAAAGGGACGCCCTACGAGACGGCGGTCGACAACCGGCTCGCCGCACAGGTTGTCGACGAAGACCCGCCGGCGCTGTCGCTATGACAGGCGCAGTCAAGCCCCTGATCGGCGCCACGACGCTATCCCACGCAATTTAGCCCACGCAGGAGTCTACGAAATCGCGTAGATGTGCTCGGGCGACGGCGTCGCCTGGCCGAGTTCGACGCGCTTCACCGCCGCGATCAGCTTTTCGTGGGTCGGGGCGGCGAGCCCCATCTCGCGGCCTTTCTCGACGATAACCCCGTTGATGAAGTCGATCTCGGTGCGCCGACCCTTCTGCATGTCCTGCCCCATCGAGGGGCGTTGCTGCTCGCTGCGCTGCTGCGTGTTGCGCAGCGCCAGCATCAAGGCTTCGACCGAAGAGAGCGCGGTGCGATCGCCTTCCGAGGCGCGCGCCAAGGTTTCGGCGTCCTGCCCGGCGATGTCCTCGAGCTTGTAGCCCTGCGCCTGTCCGATCCTGACCGCCTCGCCGCCGAGCTTGACGATGACGCAGCGGATGCGGTCGTCCTGCCGCATCGCGTTGCCCGATAGGCCGCTCGCCGCCGAGACGCCGTTGTGCATCCCGTTAACGCACAGCTTGCTCCAGCGCTCGCCCCACAGATTGTCGGTGACCTTGCAGCTGTCGACGGTGCGGATGATGGCGCCCAGTTCCTCGATCCGCGCGGTCATCCGGCCGTGCACCTCGCCGACCCGGTAGACCTCGTGGCCGGGTGGGTTCTTGCCGCCGGTGCGGCGGATCCGGCCGGGCGCATAGAGCTCGGCCGACAGGATCGCGGCGATCGCGCCGACCGTCCGGCCCCAGCCGACGATTCCCGCGATGCGCTCTTCGTTGATGCAGTTCTGCAAGCTGACGACATAGCCGGTCGGCGCGAGATATTGCCGGATCATCGTCGTCGCCCATTCGGTGTCGTACGATTTCATCGAGATGAAGGCGATGTCGATCGGCCGCTCCTTGGCGAGGTGCTGCACCTCGGTCAGGTGCAGGGTTTTCGGCCGGGCGAGCACGAATTCGTCGGGCGTGACGCCGTCGAGCGCCAGCCCATCGCGGCGGATCGCCTCGACATGCTCGGGCCACGGGTCGATCAGCGTGACGTCGAACCCGTTATGCGCGAGGTTTCCGCCGGTATAGCCGCCGATAGCCCCCGCCCCGACGACGACGATGCGCTTGTCCATCAACCGATGCTCCCTCTATGACCGGATGGCGGGCATGATAAGCTTGATCGAGGGCGCGGCAGAAGCCTGTCGCGACGGGCAGCAGAAGGATGCATCCGATGGACTGGACCGAACGACGCACGCGCTTCCGCGCGCTCTTGGCCGGCAATCGCTGCGTCCACACCGGCTCCGTCTATGACGCCATATCGGCGCGGATCGCCGAGGATCTCGGCTTCGAGGTCGGCATCTTCTCCGGCTCGATCGGCTCGATGGCGGTGTTGGGCGCCCCCGATCTCGTAGTGATGACGCTGACCGAGTTCGCCGGCCAGGCCAATCGCGTCTGCCGCGCCGGCAATCTGTGCCTCCTGGTCGACGCCGATCACGGCTATGGCAACGCCCTCAACGTGCGCCGCACGGTCGAGGAACTGGAGACCGCCGGCATCTGCGCGATGTCGATCGAGGATACCGTCTTGCCGCGTCCCTACGGGCCGAGCGACAAGCCGACGCTGATTTCGGTCGAAGAGGGCGTCGGCAAGATGAAGGCGGCGCTGTCGGCCCGCCAGGACAAGAAGCTCGCCATCGCCGGGCGCACCAGCGCGCTGGCGATCACCGGCATCGACGACACGGTGCGGCGCGCCAAGGCCTATGAGGCGGCGGGGGTCGATGCGATCTTCCTCGCCGGCGGCGTCACGGTCGAGGGAATCGAGGCGGTCTCGGCGGCGATCAAGATCCCGCTGATCACCGGCGGCGGCGCGGGGTCGCTGGCCGATCTCGACTGGATGGCGGCGCGCCGGGTGCGGGTCGCCCTGCAAGGTCATGCGCCGTTCAGCGCCGCGGTGCAGGCGGTCTACAACACGCTGAAGGCGCTGCGCGACGGTGTGAAGCCCGGCGAACTGACCGGCATCGCCGCGCCCGAATTGATGCAAAAGGTGACGCGCGCCGCCGATTACCGGCGCTGGACCAAGGATTTTCTCGGCGGCGAATGACGCCGGGGGCTCGCGACGACCGCAAGGGAAAGGGGGATTCCGTGCGCATTCTGCTTGTTCTGGCATTGCTGCTGGCCGGCGCGTCCTGCGCCTGGCCGCCACCGCCCGGCCCGGCGGCCGGGCCTGCGCCGCCGCTGGTCGTGGCGCCGAACCCGCTGGCGTGGCTCTTTGGCCCGCCGCACGGGCGCCTGACGCTGAGCAATTTCAGCTACGATTCGGCGCGCGTCGAAACAGTGGTCACCCCCTTCCCGGATTGCGCGCCGCGGCCGGGCACCGCGACCAGCGATTTTGCGCTGCCGCTCAACGGCACCCGCATCATCGCCCCGCCGCCGGGCGCGGATGTCTGCTGGCGCCGCGCGCTCGGGGCCGCCACGGCCGTGGGAGCGCCGCCGTCGACGCCCGGCTGGAGCGAGTGGAGCCGGGCCTTCACATCCTCCGGGCACGCCATCGACGAGCGCCTCTGAGACCGCCGAATGATCCAACAGGAGATCACCCGATGATCACCGCCATCGTGCAATACCGTCTGCCGCCAAGCATCAGTCTCGACGCCTGCGCCGCGCATTTCCGCAAGATCGCGCCGGGTTTCCGCGCGGTGCCGGGCCTGGTGCGCAAGCAGTTCATCTATGCCGAGGACGGCTGGGCCGGCGGCGTCTATCTGTGGCGCAGCCGCGCCGACGCCGAGGCCTTCTACAGCGGCCCGTGGCTCGAGGGCATCCGCGAGCGCTATGGCATGGCCCCCGAGATCAAGTATTTCGAGACCGCCTGCATCACCGACAACGCCGCCGAAGCCGTGCTGTTGCCCGAGGCAGCGGAATAGGCCCTCATTTGTCATTTGTCATTTGTCATTTGTCCTTCCGGGGCCGGGCGCAGCCGGAACCCGGAATCCATGCACCCTGGCCTCTGGAATATGGGTTCCGGGTTCGCCGCGGCGCGGCGCCCCGGAATGACGGGAGGGAGTGAATGACCCGCATCGCCGCAATCGCGACCTATCCGGTTACGGTGCCGCGGCCGGAGCCGGTATGGACCGCGCATGAGGAGATCAAGGCGTGGTCGGTCATCCTGACCGAAATCACGACCGATGACGGGCTCGTTGGCTACGGCCTCGTTCACGGCGCGCCGATGGCGCGGATCTGCGACTGGGTGGCGCGTTTCGCCGAGATTGTCCGCGGCATGGACGCGCTGGCGCACGAGGCGGTGTGGGACAAGCTGTTCGCGCTGACCTCGCCCCGCCCCGGCGCGATCGAAGGCCAAGGTGAAGGCCAGGCGATGCGGCCGGTGCCGCGCAGCGAGCGGCCGCAGGTTATGGCGGCGATGGCCGGCATCGACATCGCGCTGTGGGACCTCAAGGGCAAGGCGGCGGGGCTGCCGGTGTGGCGGCTGTTGGGCGGCGTCAACCGGCCGCTCGCCACCTATGCGACCGGCGGCTATTACCGGCCGGACGCCCCCGATTCGGCTTATGCCGCCGAGATGGCCCGGCTGGTCGATCTCGGCTACCGCGCGGTCAAGCTGAAGAGCGGCGCCGGCAGTGTCGCGCAGGAGGCGGCCCGGGTCGGTGCCGTGCGTGCGGCCCTCGGCGACAAGCCCGATCTGATGCTCGACATGAATGCGCCCTACGACCTGCCCGACTGCATCGATTTCGCCCGCCGCGTCGAGCGCCACCGCATCTTCTGGCTTGAGGAACCGCTGCACTGGTATCTGCAGCCCGCCGATTTCGCGCGTCTCGCCGCGGCGACGGCGATCCCGCTGGCGCATGGCGAACGCGAATTGACCCGCTTCACGGTGCGCGATTTCATCGTCACGGGCGGCATCAGCTACGTGCAGTTCGACGCGACGCGCGCCGCCGGCTTCACCGAGGCCTTGCGTGTCGCCGCGCTCGCCGAACAGCACGGCGTCATGGTCGCGCCGCACAGCGTGCCGGAAATTCACGCCCATCTGGTGATCGCCCGGCCGCGCTGCGCCTATGGCGTCGAGTCGCATGGCGGCCCCGACAGCGATCCGCTCGGCCATGGCCTCTTCCACGAGCACCCCGAACTGCGCGACGGACATCTCCATATCGGCGACCGGCCGGGCTTCGGGCTCGACCCGGATTGGGCCTTCGTCGAGCGCCATCGGGCGTAGTAAGGTGGCTGCCAATCGCACCGCAGGGAGAGCCGGCATGCGTTTCGGAGTTTTCGACCACCTCGACGATAGCGGCGTGCCGCTCGGTCGCCATTTCGAGGACCGCCTCAAGCTGATCGAGGCGTATGACCGCGCCGGGTTCTATGGCTATCACCTCGCCGAGCACCACAACACGCCGTTGGGCTATGCGCCCTCGCCCGGCATTTTCCTCGCGGCCGTCGCGCAGCGCACCATCCGCCTCAAATTCGGGCCGATGGTGTATCTCCTGCCGCTCTACCACCCGCTGCGCCTCATTGATGAAGTGTGCATGCTCGATCAGATGTCGGGCGGGCGTTTCCTCTACGGCGTCGGGCGCGGCATCTCGCCGATCGAGGTCGGCTTTTACGGCGTCGATTTTGCCACCGGCATGGAGCAGTTCCACGAAGCCTATGACGCGATCAAGATCGGCCTGACCGAGGACGAGCTGACCTATCACGGCAAGTTCTACGATTTCGACCACGTGCCGATCGCCATGAAGCCGGCGCAGAAGCCGTGGCCTGAATTGTGGTACGGCACCTCGCGGCCCGACAGCATCCCGTGGGCCGCCAAGGAGGGCGCCCATATCGTGACGCTGCGCGACAACGCCGCGGCGCGCGCGATCATCGACCTCTACAAGTCGGAATGGAAAAAGCTCGGCCGCGCCGAGGCCGACATGCCGCTGATGGGGATCAACCGCCATCTCGTCGTCGCCGACACCGAGGCCGCGGCGCGCGACATCGCCCGGCGCGCCTATCCGCGCTGGCGCGGCAACATGGAGCGGCTGTGGGCCAAGTACGACGTACCGTTCCCGCTCGGCGCGTCATTGCCCAAGGAATGGGATGCCTTGCAGGGCCACGGCCACGCGATCGCCGGCACCCCCTCCCAGGTGCGCGACTACATCGCCACCCAGATCGACGCCGCCGGCGCCAGCTATTTCGTCTGCGACTTCGCGTTCGGCCAGATGACCCTCGCCGAAGCCCTGCGCTCGACCGAACTGTTCGCGAAGGAGATCATGCCGGCGTTTGCTTGACCGAGGCAAAATTGCGGCGAAAACGCAAGGGAAGATGCCATGGCGGACGGGCACAATGGCAACGCTGCCGCCAAGTACGCGGCTCGCGTCGATGCGGTGCTGGCGCAGCGCGCCCGGCTGCGCGGGCCGCAGCCGCCGGGCGACCTGTTTGCGGGATTGCGTGCCGATCATCCGCTGATCAAGGCCAATCCCCGCCGCGCGCTCGACCCGAACGTCGGAGTGATCGCTTCCTACGTCGAGCGGGACGACGTGATCATCGACGCCGGCGGCGGCGCCGGCCGCATCTCGCTGCCGCTGGCGCTGCGCAGCCGCGCCGTCGTCAATGTCGAGCCGTCCGCCGCGATGGGCGCGGGCTTCAAGGCCAATGCCGTGCAGGCGGGGATCACAAATGCCAGCCTCGTCGAAGGCGATTGGCTCGCGGTCGACGCCCCGGCCGGGACATTCGCGCTGGCAAACCATGTTGCCTACCTGACGCGGGACATCGTGCCGTTTGTCGAAAAGCTGCAGCGGGCGGGCAGCCGCCGCGTCCTGATGACGGTGAACGACCCGCCACCGCCGTCCTGGAACCGCGTTCTCTTCGAGCTCCTGTACGGCGAGCCGGAGGAGAGCGAACCCGGCCATGTCGAATTGACGAATGTATTATGGGAATTGGGCATCCTGCCCGACATCCGGGTGCTGCCGCTGTGCGCGGCACGGCCCATTGTGGCAGCGCCAACGCGCGCCGCGGCAATCGAGGGCGCAATCGCCGCGTTTGGTCCGGCATGGTCGTTCTGGCCCTTGGGGACCGACGTCGAAGCGCGTCTCCGCGGCATCCTGGAAGAGCGGTTCGCCGAACTGTTCGCCGCGAATGACGACGGCGTGGTCCCGCGGTGGATTGCAGCGGGGCGCGAGGTACTGATCACCTGGCGTCCGGCGGTCGACCGTCGGGTCAGTTAGCCGCTACTCGGGCTTTTCGCGATCCACCAGCTCGTCGAGCATCCGGTGAATCCGCGCCACCGGCTCGTCCTTGTCGTAGAGGGTGTAGAGGGCGCCGGCGAGGCGCACGGGGTCGCCCGAGTAATAGCGCTCGTAGAGCTGCTGGCGGCCGGAGAACGATGAGACGGCGGCGTCGAAGGCGAGGCGGAACAGCTTGATGCGGGTCGGGGCGTCGGCGTTGGCGGCCTGCGTGTAGGTCGCGACATCGGCGGCTGCCGGGCCCGACAGCTCGGCATAGGACGGCACCGCGACGAGCCCGCCGGCGCCCATCAGCTGGATGATCTCGCAGGCGCGCACGAACATCTTCGGAAACATCATCCGCACCGTCCATAGCGGCATCTCGGCCGGGGTCATCAGCCCGGAGGCGGGGCTGATTGCGGCGTCGGCCTCGCTGGCGCGCAGGCACGAGCGGACGAACTCGGCCTGCGTGATCAGTTCGGCGAGCATGCCCTGGACATGCAGATGCGCGTCGATCTTGGTCGAGCGCGCGATCGCCAGCCCAAGCGCCAGCATGAACTCGGCCTTCGCCAGGTTTTTGGTCGAGGTCTGGTGCATGACCTGCGGCATCGCGCTCGTGCGCTGGAAGAGGCCGTTGCACATCGCCGGGTCGCGGTGGATGAAGACGCGCTCCCACGGCACCAGCACATCGTCGAAGACGGCCAACCCGTCGCCCTCGTCGAGCCGCGACGACAGCGGGTAATCGAGGGGCGAGGCGGCGTTCTGGTGGATCACCGAGGGCCGGCAGATGAAGCGCAGCCCCGGGGTCGCCACCGGAATCGCAAAGCCAAACGCATAAGGTGCGGCTTCCTCGTTGGTCGCGAGAAACGTCGAGGGCAGCACCAGGATTTCGTCGGCATAGGCGCACAGCGTCGAGACCATGCGGGCGCCCTTGATGACGATGCCGGCATCGGTCTCCCTGACGATCCTGGCGGCGAGGTCCTTCTCCTGGCGCTCGACCGGGCGCGAGCGATCGACCTGCGGATTGAGCAGCGTGTGCGTCATGCACAGATCGTGCTCGCGCGCGTCTGCGTGATAATTGCGGATGTGGTCGGCGAAGCGCGGCTCGCGATGGCCGAATTCCGGCGCGGCGGCGGCCAGCCCGGTCAGCATGACGTTGAGGAAATCAGGGCTGCGGCCAAACATGCCGCAGGTCGCATCCATCCAGATCTTCACCATGTCGCGGCGGCGCACCAGATCGTCGACCGAGCGCGGCTCGATGAACGAGAGGCCGACCGGCGCACCGCTCGACGGCGAGGCGAAAATCATCCGCCCGCTCAATGCCGGGTCGTGCTGCATGTCGAACAATTCGCCGAGCGTGCGCGCCGCGCCCGCCAGGCGCGGGTCGCGCGTCACGTCGGCGACGCGCGCGCCGTCCATGAAGATTTGCCGGCCGTCGTTGAGGCCCGCGAGAAATTCCTTGCCGGTGCGGATCGGCATCCTTCGATTCTCCCTCGGAACTTAGCGCCGGTTCCGCTCCTGTTGAATCGTCCCCTTTTCCGTCATGGCCGGGCTTGTCCCGGCCATCCACGTGGATCCCCGGGTCAAGCCCGGGGATGACGAACTTTGGGTAATCAATTTGACCGGAATCTAGCGTGCCGCCGCGGCGCGCCAGGCGGCGAGATCGGCCAGCGCCCGGCGCGCGACCAGCGGCTTCCTGTCGGCATGCCGGCCGGGATCGGGCGACAGCGGCGGAAACAGCCCGAAATTGACGTTCATCGGCTGGAACCCTGCCGCGAGCGCGCCGCCGGTAATATGGCGCAGCAGGGCGCCGAGCGCGGTCGTCGGCGGCGGTGGGGCGAGGCTCTGGCCGCGCCGGGAGGCCGCCGCGAGCCGGCCGGCGAGAAGGCCGATCGCGGCGCTCTCGACATAGCCTTCGACGCCGGTGATCTGGCCGGCGAACCGCAGCCGCGGCATCGCCTTGAGGCGCAACGCGCCATCGAGCAGGCGCGGGCTGTTGATGAAGGTGTTGCGGTGGAGCCCGCCG
>DATLRS010000088.1:0-5475 GCA_035534535.1 Allostellaceae bacterium
ATGGTCGGAGTGAGAGGATTTGAACCTCCGGCCCCTGCCTCCCGAAAGCAGTGCTCTACCAGGCTGAGCTACACTCCGCCGACCGGCGGCGACTTATAGGCAACATGAGGGCGGTGCGCAACCGCGTCGCGCCGTCCGCTCAAAAGCCGCGGGCCGTGACGAAATCGGCGGCATCGACGAGGGCGCGGCGCAGCGGTCCCTCGGCGAACGGCTGCAGCGCCGCGGCCGCCTCGGCGGCGTAGCGGCGGGCGCGCGCCAGCGTCTCGGCGAGCGCGCCGCTCCGCTCGACCAGCCGGATCGCCCGGTCGAGATCGCCCGGCCCCTGCTCGCCCTCTTCGAGGGTGCGCCGCCAGAAGCCGCGCTCCTCGGCGTCGCCGCGGGCGACGGCGATGACGATCGGCAGGGTGATCTTGCCGTCGCGGAAATCGTCGCCGACCGCCTTGCCGAATTCGCTCTCGCAGGCGGAAAAATCGAGCATGTCGTCGATCAGCTGGTAGGCGATGCCGAGATTGCGGCCGAAGCGCTCAAGGGCCTCCTCCTCGGCCGGCGGTCGGCCGGCGACGATCGCGCCGATGCGGCTCGCCGCCGCGAACAGCGCCGCGGTTTTCGCCTCGATCACGGCGAGATAGGCCGCCTCGGTGGTCGTCGTGTCATTGGCGGTGACGAGCTGGCCGACTTCGCCCTCGGCGATCACCGCGGCGGCCCGCGACAGGATCTCGAGGACCCGCAGCGCGCCGTCCTCGACCATCAATTCAAAGGCGCGGGCAAACAGGAAGTCCCCGACCAGCACGGCCGGCTTGTTGCCCCACACGGCGTTCGCCGTGTCGCGGCCGCGGCGCAGATCGCTGGCGTCGACGACATCGTCATGCAGCAGGGTCGCGGTGTGGATGAACTCGACCGCGGCGGCGAGCGCGACATGGCGCTCGCCCTGGTAGCCGCACAGCCGCGCCGCGGCCAGCGTCAGCATCGGCCGCAGCCGCTTGCCGCCGGCCGAGACGATATGCCCCGCGAGCTGCGGGATCAGCACCACCGGGCTGTGCATGCGCTCGACAATCAGCCGGTTGACCCGGTCGAGGTCGGCGCGCAGCAGCCGGAACAGCGGATCGAGAGAGGGTTTGGCGGGATCGAGGTTGCGATCGACACTCGTCACCGGCGCCACTATCTTCTCCTACGCTAGCGCTATGCCGTTGCACGGCGACGGGCCGCTGGTCGGGCAGGCCCTCCTGCTGGCTTGACGCACTGCGATACGAGCGAGCATAGAATGCCCGACCGAGTCAAGTGCCGGCGCTGGGCCGGCCGGGGGCCGCAGCGCAAGCAATGAAGGAGCTGTTCCGCACCAACGACGTCGTCCGCCTGTCCTGGGCGCAGGCGCAGCTGTACGATGCCGGCATCGACAGCCTCGTCCTCGATCGTCATACCAGTCTTGTCGAGGGCAGCATCGGCGCGATCCCGCGCCGCCTGGTGGTCGCCGATCGCGATCATTGCCGCGCCCAAGCGATCATCGCCGCGGCGGAAGAGGAACTGCGCTGAGCGCGCCCGAGCCCGGCCAGTCGGGCCCCAGGTCAGATCCCGCGCCGGATCCCGCGCCGGATCCCGCGCCGGATCCCGGGCTGACCGAGGATGCCCTCCTCGGCGGGCGGATCCGGCTGCGGCAGCCGGCAGACGGCGCGCGCGTCGCGATCGATCCGGTGTTTCTCGCCGCCGCGGTCCCGGCCGAGCCCAGTCAGCTGATCCTCGATGTCGGCTGCGGCAGCGGCGCGGCAACCCTGTGCCTCGCCGCGCGGGTACCGCAATGCCGCGTCATCGGGTTCGAATTGCAGCGCGACCTCGTCCGGCTGGCCAGCGACAATGCCGCGCTCAATGGCATGAGCGGGCGCGTTTCGATGATGTCGGGCGACATCTTGCAGCCGCCGCCGCGGCTCAGTCCGGGCATGTTCGACCACGTCATGGCCAACCCGCCCTATATCGCGCGGGGCCACGGCACCCCGGCGGCGAGCGCGGCGCGGACAGCCGCGACGATCGAGGGCGAGGCCGACCTCGCGGCCTGGGCGCGGTTCGCGTTCGCGATGGTGCGCGGCAAGGGAACGGTAACCTTCATCCACCGCGCCGACCGGATCGACGCGCTGCTCGGTCAGCTCGCCGGCCGCGCCGGCGAGATCACGATTTTCCCGCTATGGCCGGCAGCGGGACAACCGGCCAGCCGCATCCTGGTGCGCGCGCGCAAGCAGGTCGCCGCGCCGGCCCGGCTGCTGCCCGGGCTGATCCTGCACGAGGCCGACGGCCGCTTCAGCGAGGCGGCCGAAGCGGTGCTGCGCGGCGGCGCGGCATTGATCCTGTAGACGCAAGCAGCGCGCCGTCTGGTCGCACGGCAGGGAAATCCCCATCTTGTCTGGCATGAACTATCGCGAGGCCCTGAAGCTGTTGCCGATCGAGCGGTTGCGCAACCCGCCGCCGCTCGTCACCGTGTTGCGCTTGGAGGGCGTCATCGCCTCGCGGCAATGGCGCGGCGGCCTGTCGCTGGCGGCGCAGGCCGCCGCCATCGACCGCGCCTTTGCGGCCTCCGGCCTCAGCGCGGTGGCGCTGGCGATCAACTCGCCAGGCGGCTCGCCGGTGCAATCGGCCCTGCTCTACCGCCGCATCCGCCAGCTGGCCGAGGAAAAGCACGTGCCGGTCATCGCCTTTGCCGAGGATGTCGCCGCCTCGGGCGGCTATTGGCTGGCGCTGGCCGGCGACGAGATCTATGCCGAAGAAACCTCGCTGCTCGGCTCGATCGGGGTGGTCAGTGCGAGCTTCGGCCTCAACCGCCTGCTCGAGCGCTTCGGCATCGAGCGGCGGCTGCATACCGCCGGCGTGAACAAGGCGCTGCTCGACCCGTTCCTGCCGGAAGATCCCGCCGATGTGGTGCGCCTGACGGCGTTGCAGCAGGATATCCACGACAGCTTCAAGGAGCACGTCAAGCGCCGCCGCCTCGGCAAGATCGACGCCGCCGACGAGAGCCTGTTCTCGGGCGAGGTGCTGACCGGCCGCATCGCCCTGGCGCGCGGCCTGATCGACGGCATCGGCGATCTGCGCTCGGTGATGCGGGCGCGCTTCGGCGAGCGTGTCAAGCTGGTGCCGATTGCGGCGCAGCGCCGGCGCCGCTGGTGGCTGCCGCGGCTGCGGCCCGCCATGGCGCACGAACCCTATGGCGGCTTGACGGCGGCGTTGGGCGAGCTGCTCGACGGGCTGGAGGCACGCGCGCTGTGGGCCCGGTTCGGCCTGTAGCCCCCGTCACGCCCGCGCCGGCGGGCCGTCCCGCGGGGGTTGACCCTCCCGCCGGCCTCCCATAAACCTGACCGATGATCGAAGTTCCCAAACTCGTCGTTGTCGTACTGCTCGGCTTTGTCGTGTGGTACGCGATGCGGTGGTGGAACCGTCCGCCGGCGAGCCGCCCCCGGGCGCCAGGGGCCGGGACAGCCGCGGGCCAGCGCCAGCGGCGCGCGTCGGCGCCGCCCAAGGCCGTCGAGGATCTGGTCGCCTGCCGGCAATGCGGCACCTATATCACGGCGGGCGCCGCCGGCTGCGGCAAGCCGGACTGCCCGCGGGCGCGTTGAGGCCGGCGCGATGGTTGCAAGCGCGACGAGCTTCCAGGCGCTGATCCTGAATTTGCAGCGCTATTGGGCCGAACAGGGCTGCGTCATCCTGCAACCCTACGACGTCGAAGTCGGCGCCGGCACCTTCCATCCGGCGACGGCCTTGCGCGCCTTGGGACCCGAACCGTGGCGCGCCGCCTATGTCCAGCCGTCGCGCCGGCCGACCGACGGGCGCTACGGCGAGAACCCCAACCGCTTGCAGCATTATTACCAGCTGCAGGTCATCCTGAAGCCGGCCCCGGCCGACAGCCAGCTTCTTTATCTGAACAGCCTGGCCGCGCTCGGGATCGATGCGGCGCGGCACGACATCCGCTTTGTCGAGGACGATTGGGAAAGCCCGACGCTCGGCGCAGCGGGCCTCGGCTGGGAAATCTGGCTCGACGGCATGGAGGTCAGCCAGTTCACCTATTTTCAGCAGGTCGGCGGCTTCGAATGCGACCCGGTCTCGACCGAGCTGACCTATGGCCTGGAACGCCTGGCGATGTACGTGCAAGGGGTCGAGAGCATCTACGACCTCGATTTCAACGGCGTCGCCGGCGCCGGCCGCATCACCTACGGGCAGGTGTTCAAGCGGGCCGAGCGCGAGTTCTCGACGTACAATTTCGAGATGGCCGATACCGGGCGGCTGTTCGCCCATTTCGCCGACGCCGAGGTCGAATGCCAGGCGCTGATCGCGCGCGGCATTGCGCTGCCCGCCTACGACCAGTGCCTGAAGGCGAGCCATCTGTTCAACCTGCTCGATGCCCGCGGCGTCATCAGCGTCACCGAGCGGGCCGCCTATATCGGCCGCGTGCGCACGCTGGCCCGCGCCTGCTGCGAGACCTGGCTGGCCGGGTCCGCCCGATGAACCTGCAGCGGCCCCATAGTCGGTCATGGCCGGGCTCGACCCGGCCACCCACGGCGGCGCCCCAGACAAAGACGTGGATGCCCGGGACAAGCCCGGGCATGACGACGCGGAGAGACCGGTAGCGTGGGCGAATTGCTGCTCGAACTGTTGTCGGAAGAGATCCCGGCGCGCATGCAGCGCCGCGCGATCGAGGATTTGACCGCGCTGATCCGCGACGGGCTGGCAAAGGCCGAGATCGCGGCGGCGAGCATCCGCGGCTACGTGACGCCGCGCCGCCTTGCGGTGATCGCCGACGGCATCCCGGCGCGCCAGCCCGACCGCAGCGAGGAGCGCCGCGGCCCCCGGGTCGGCGCGCCGCCGGCGGCGCTCGAGGGCTTTCTGCGCTCGGCCGGCCTCGCAGCGATCGACGCGTGCGAGACCCGCGACACCGGCCGCGGCGAATTCTATTTCGCGGTGTTGCAGCGCCCCGGCCGCGCCACCGCGGAGGTGCTCCCCGAGCTGCTGCGTGCGGCGATCGGCGAACTGCCGTGGCCCAAATCGATGCGCTTTCCGGCGAGCGAATTGCGCTGGGTGCGGCCGCTCAATTCGGTGATCTGCCTGTTCGACGGCGCCGTGCTGAAGCTGGCGCTCGACCGGGTGCCGGTCGGCAATACGACGCGCGGCCACCGTTTTCTGTCGCAGGGCGAGATCGCGGTCGCCGATGCCGAGGATTATCTCGACAAGCTCGCGGCCGCCCACGTGGTCCTCGACCCCGACCGAAGGCGCAAGATGATCGAGGACGATCTCGACCGGGTTACCGCGGCCGAGGGGCTGCGGGTCAAGCCCGACCCGGGCCTTCTCGACGAGGTGACCGGACTTGTCGAGTGGCCGGTCGTGCTGATGGGCGCGATCGATGCTGCCAGCATGGCACTGCCGCCCGAGGTGCTGGCGACCGCGATGCGCACCCACCAGAAATATTTCTCGTGCCTGCGGCCCGACGGCACGCCCCAGGGGCCT
>DATLRS010000089.1:0-3879 GCA_035534535.1 Allostellaceae bacterium
GGACTTGCGCGACACGATCCGGACCTACCGCCTGTTTTCCGGGTCTTATGATGTTGTTTTCGGGCCGGTATTTCACCCCGGGCGCAAGGAGGCGGTGCGCGTCGCCAACGACCGGCCCGGCCAGCGCATTCTCGAAGTCGGTGTCGGCACCGGATTGTCGCTGCCCTATTTCCGCGCCGATTCGCACGTCACCGGCGTCGACATTTCCGCGGAGATGCTGGAAAAGGCCCGCCACCGTGTGGCGCAGCAGCAACTCGCGCAGGTCGAGGGGCTGCATGTCATGGATGCCGAGCACCTCGATTTCGAGGACAACTCGTTCGATGCGGTGCTGGCCCTCTATGTCGCTTCCGTGGTGGCGAGCCCGGCCCGCTTCGCGGCGGAGATGCGCCGGGTGTGCATTCCCGGCGGCACGATCGTCCTGGTCAACCACTTCACCAGCGAGAACTGGGCCCTGCGCTTCATGGAAAAGCGCCTGGCGCATCTCGCCCGCCATATCGGCTTCCACGCCGATTTTCCGCTCGACAACTTTCTGCGCGACAGCGAACTGTCGAGCCGCGAAATCCGCCCGAGCAACCTGTTCGGCTACTGGCGGCTCTTACGCTGCGTCAACGAAAAACCGGCCTCGACGCTGCCCTGAACGGCGCGGTGCAATGACAAGCGAGCGTCTTGCGGCGATCGGCCGGAGTGTCGCCGACGGCGGCTTTGCCTTTGTGCGCGCGCCCGACATGGCGGCGGTGCTCGAAGCGGCCGGGCTGCGCGAGTGGGAGCGCTTTGCCGCCAGCTGGGACGATCTCGGGGTCGACATGTTCATGGCCGATGGCGGCCGCTACCGTCGCCGCCGCTTTGCCTGCTACCGGGCGAGCGAGGCGGGGATCGTGCGCAAGCCGCATCAGCCGCATTACCAAAGCCGCGACTACAACCCCTTGAACGGCGGCATCGAGCGCTGGTTCGAGCCGGTGACCGAGGCGATCGGCACGCACCCGGCATTGCGCGCGATCCTCGCCACCTGCCATCGGCTGTTCGACCGGCTGACCCCGGCGCCACTGCGCCCGGCTTCCTGGCATGTCGAGATCCACCAGTTCCGCATCGAGGCGCGCTCCGGCCAGGAAGGACGGCCGACCCCGGAGGGCATGCACCGCGACGGCGTCGACTGGGTGCTGGTGCTGCTGGTCAGCCGGATCAACATCAGCAGCGGCGAAACCAGCATCGGCGACCTCGCCGGCCGCCCGCTCGGCAGCTTCACCCTGACCGATCCGCTCGATGCCGCGGTGACCGACGATAACCGCGTCTGCCACGGCGTCACCCCGGTGATGCCGCTCGATCCGGCGCGGCCCGGGCACCGCGACGTGCTCGTCGTCACCTTCCGCCGCGAATAGCGCCGTCGATCAGCGGTCGAACCAGGGCCATTCGGCGCCGCCCTCATGGGTGACGGCGCCGCGATTGGCCTGCCCGACCTGTTTGGCGTATTTGCCGAGGAGCCCGGCGCGGTGGCGCGGCGGGCGCGGCTGCCACGCCGCGCGGCGGGCGGCGAGTTCGGCCTCGTCGATCAGCAGATCCATGCGGCGGCCGGCGACGTCGATGCGCACTCGGTCGCCATCCTTGACCAAGGCCAGCGGCCCGCCGATCGCCGCTTCCGGCGCGACATGGCCGACGCACATGCCGCGGGTCGCGCCCGAGAAGCGCCCGTCGGTGACCAGCGCGACCTTCTCGCCCATCTCCTGCCCGTAGATCAGCGCGGTGACGCCGAGCATCTCCTGCATCCCCGGCCCGCCGACCGGACCCTCGTTGCGGATGATCAGCACATCGCCCGCCTGGTAGGCGCGCGCCTCGACGGCACGGGCGCAATCCTGCTCGCTGTCGAAGACGCGCGCCGGCCCCTGATGGACGACGAGCTTCAGCCCCGCCACCTTGATCAGCGCGCCGTCGGGGCACAGATTGCCCTTCAGCACGGCAAGCCCGCTGTCGGGCAAGAGCGGCGCGGTGGCCGGGTGCACCACGGCGCCATCCGGCAGGGCAGCGGCGCCATAGGTTTCGGCGAGGCTCGCGCCGGTCACGCAGAGGCAGCTGCCGTCGACGTGGCCGGCATCGATCAGCGCGCGCAGGATCACCGCCGTGCCGCCGATGTCGTGCACGTCCTTGGCCGTGAAGCGGCCGCCGGGGCGCAGATCGGCGATCACCGGCGTGCGGGCAAAGACCCGGGCGACGGCATCGAGGTCGAAGGCGATGCCGGCCTCGTGCGCGATCGCCGGAATGTGCAGCGCCGCATTGGTCGAGCCGCCGGTCGCGGCGACCATCGCGCAGGCGTTTTCCAGCGCCTTTCTGGTGACGATGTCGCGCGGCAATGGCCCGCCGCGCTCGATCGCCGCCGTCGCCAGCATGCCGGCCCGCCGCGCATAGGCGGCGCGCTCGGCGAAGACCCCCGGCACCATCGACACGTTGGGCACGCTGAGGCCGAGCGCCTCCGACACCATCGCCATCGTGTTGGCGGTGAACTGGCCGGCGCAGGCGCCGAAGGTCGGCAGGCAGGCGCGCTCGAGCCGGTCGAGCACCGCCTGCTCCATCGCCCCGGTCAGCACCGCGCCGACCCCCTCGTAGGAATCGAGGATCGTCACGTCGCGCCCCTCAAACCGGCCCGGCAGCGCACTGCCGCCATAGACGAAGACCGACGGCACGTTGCAGCGGACCATCGCCATCATGACGCCCGGCAGGGTCTTGTCGCAGCCGCCGAAGCCAACGAGCCCGTCATAGGCGAGGCCATGCACGACCGCCTCGATCGAATCGGCGATCACCTCGCGCGACACCAGCGAGAACTTCATGCCCTCGTGGTTCATGCTGATCCCGTCCGACACCGAGATCGTGGTGAATTCGCGCGGCGTGCCGCCGCCCTCGGCGACGCCCTGCTTGGCCGCCTCGACCTGGAAGCCGTGCGTCATGTTGCACGGCGTCTGTTCGCCTTTCATGCTGACGATGCCGACCATCGGTTTGGCGATCGCCGCGTCGTCGAGCCCCATCGCCCGCATGAAGGCGCGATGCGGCGTGCGCCCGAGGCCCTGCCGGGTGATGTCCGAGCGGAGTTTTTTCATCATTGCCCTGATCCGCTGCTGCGCCGCGCCTGCGTCAGACGCCGTAGCGCTGGCGCCAGGCGAGGCCGGCGACGGTGTCGCCCTGGGGCTGGTATTCGCAGCCGACCCAGCCGGCATAGCCCAGTTCGTCGATGCGGCGGAAGACGTAATCCCAGCCGATCTCGCCGGTGCCCGGCTCGTACCGCCCGGGAACATCGGCGAGCTGCATGTGGTCGATCGCCGGCATCAACGTAGCGAGCCGGGTCGTCACGTCGCCCTGCGCGATCTGGCAGTGATAGATGTCGAATTGCAGCCCCAGCCGGTCGCGCCCGATCGCCGCAGCGACTCCCGCGCCCTGCTCCTGGGTGCGCAGCAGGTAGCCCGGCGCGTCGCGCGGATTGAGCGGTTCGATGACGAGCTTGACCCCGGCATCCAAGGCGCGCTCGCCGGCCCAGGCGAGATTGGCGGCGTAGAGCGCCAAGGCCGTGTCGAGCGCGAGGTCCTTGGGCGGCACCCCCGCCATGACATGGACGCATTGGCAGTCGAGCGCGGCGGCATAGTCGAGCGCCTGCTCGACGCCGTCGCGGAACGTGCCTTCGCGACCCGGCAGGCAGGCAAAGCCGCGCTCGCCGGCGGCACGGTTGCCGGCCGGGCTGTTGATCAGCACCGGCACCAGCCCGGCATCATTCAGCCGCGAACGCAGCTCCGCCGCGTCATATTCGTAAGGCGCGGCAAATTCGACGCCGGCGAACCCGGCCCGCGCCGCCGCCTCGAAACGCTCGAGAAACGGGACTTCGGTGAACAGAAACCCCAGATT
>DATLRS010000090.1:0-14319 GCA_035534535.1 Allostellaceae bacterium
GCCCGCTCGGCATTGAGGCGCGAGCGCGAGATGCGCTGGTGAACGCCGCGGATCAGCCGCGAATTCGCCAGCATTGCCAGATGCGCGTCGAGCACGTAGCCGATCTCGTCGGCGGCCGAACCCGGCAGCGCCGTGGCGCGCGCCCGCAGCTTGCGCAGCTGCTTGACCGAGACGGCGACCGCCTCGGCAAAGCGCGCCCGCTCGGCTTCGATCTCGGTATTGGCGATGTGGCTCTCGTGCACCGGCAATTCGCCGCGATCACCGAGATAGGCCGGCCCGATCGCGATCCCCGGCGACACGCCGATCCCCGAAAGCCGCTGCTCGCTGCCCGAATTTTCCGTGCCGCCGCCGTCAATCCTCATCGAACTTGCATTCGATCAGGCGGGCGAGCGTCGCCACCGCGGCCGCGGCATCGCGCCCGGTCGCGGTGATTTCAATGACCGCACCCGAGGCGGCGGCCAGCATCATCAGCCCCATGATCGAGCGCCCCGACACCGCCGTGCCGTTCTTGCGCACCCAGATCTCGGCGTCGAACTGGCCGGCGGTCTTGACGAAGCGGGCCGCGGCGCGCGCGTGCAGCCCCTTCTGGTTGCAGATCTCGACGGCCCGCCGCACGGTCTCGGAGCCAGGGCCGGCACCGGCTATCGGGTTTGGCTCGCCGGCGGGGCTCATCGGCGCGCGTCGGCCAGGAGCTGGGAGGCGACGTTGATGTATTTGCGCCCGGCCTCCTGCGCGCCGAGCACCGCGCGTTCGAGCGTTTCGCTTTGCCGCAGGCTCGCGAGCTTGATCAGCATCGGCAGGTTGATGCCGGCGATGACCTCGACCTTGCCGCGATCCATCACCGATATCGCGAGGTTCGAGGGCGTGCCGCCGAACATGTCGGTCAGCAACACCACCCCGTCTCCGCTATCGACGTCGCCGATCGAGCGCAAGATATCCTGGCGGCGCTGTTCCATGTCGTCGTCGGGCCCGATGCAGACGCCGGAGATCTGGGCCTGCGCCCCGACGACGTGTTCGAGGGCGGCGACAAATTCGGCCGCCAGCCGGCCATGCGTGACCAGCACCATCCCGATCATCGCGGTTGCCTCGCCGATCGCGCCGCGCGGCACCGCCGAGCGGGGTTGCCGCCGGCGCCGCAAGTCGAGTTCGCCATCACCGAATTGCTGCAGTTGCGCAGGGCACAAGCCACTTGCCGCTCGCGCCGGAGGAGGTGGGGGGAGGCTCCGGCGGGAGTATGGGGGTATGCGTGCCGCATATAGCGCGGCGCGACGCGTTCGTCATCACGCTTGATGGCCGCACACCGGCCGGCCCCACTGCCACATCGGGCGTTCGCTCGACAATCGGCCGCGGTGCCGACGACGCCGTCGCTCGTCATTCGCGCAACATAGCCGGAAGTCCGAGCGCGGTAAATGTGCGCACGGCAAGGCGCAATTTAGCGACCGCCGATGCCTCGAACGGGGCGAGCGCGATCACCGGCACGGCGAGCCCGAGCATCATCTCGCGGCGCCATTCCGGCAGCCGCTCAACGGCTTGCGGCGAGACCAGATCGGCGATCAAGACGACCGGCGCTTCGGCCAGCGCGCCGACCCGCATGATGCCGAGGCCGCGCACTTCGATCATGCCGGCGATCCCGGGCGCCCCGCGGACGATGATCCCCGCGCCGCCGCGCTGCAGATCGCTGACGTCGTCGGCAACCAGCGACGCCCCGGCGTCAATCAGTCGCAGCGCCAGATCCGATTTGCCGGCCCCGGAGGCGCCGCGCAGCAGCACGGCATGCCCGTCGAGGGCGACCGCCGTGGCGTGGATCCGCAGTCGCTCGTTCATGGCCGGTCATTCATTGCTCGACCCTCACGGCCGGGCGCTCCATGGCTCGATCGTCATGGTTCGACCGTCATGGTTCGACCGTCATGGTTCGACCGTCATGGCCCGGCCGGCAGGCGGATCAGAAAGCGCGCGCCGCCGACCACCCCCGCGCTGCCGTCGGGCGTCGTGGCGCCGATGCGGTTCTCGGCCCAGATGCGGCCGCGATGCGCCTCGACGATCTGTTTCGAGATCGACAGCCCCAGCCCCGAATGCGTGCCGAATTTCTCGCCGGCCGGCCGCTCGCTGTAGAAGCGGTCGAAAATCGCGGTGAGCCTGTCCTCGGGAATGCCCGGCCCCTGATCCTCGACCGTGACGAGGACGGCGCGCCCGTCGAGCACGGCGCGGATGCGAATCTCGCCGTCGGGCGGGCTGAACGAGACAGCATTGGCGATGACGTTGAGGAAGATCTGCGACAGGCGGCTCTCGATCCCGGGCACCACCAGGGCGCGGCTGCGGCCGGAGGAATCGACCGGCAACTCGAGGATCAGACGCGGGGAGCCGTCGGCCCGGGTGGTTTCGTGCATGTCGACGAGCGCCTGCAACATCGCCGATATATCAGTCGGCGACAGTTCGAGGCGGCTCAATTCGGCATCGATCCGCGAGGCATCGGAAATGTCGGTGATCAGCCGGTCGAGCCGCTCGACATCGTCGAGAATGACCGCCATCAGCCGGCGCTGCTTTGCCGGATCGTCGATGCGGGCGGCGGTCTCGACCGCGCTGCGCAGCGAGGAAAGCGGGTTCTTGATCTCGTGCGCGACATCGGCGGCGAAGCTCTCGATCGCGCTCATCCGCTCCCACAGCGCGTCGGTCATCGCGCGCAGCGAGCCGGCCAGTTCGCCGATTTCGTCGTTGCGCCTGGTGATGTCGGGGATCTCGATGCGGGCGCCGCGGCCGCGGGCGCGCTGCGCCGCCGTCGCCAGCCGCCGGATCGGCCGCGCGATCGTGCCGGCCAGATAGAGCGACAACAGCACCGTCACCAGCAGCGTGACGCCGAAGATGCGCAGGAGTTCCAACCGCACGGTGCGCAGCTCGTCCTGGATTTCGCGATCGCTGGTCGACAGCATAACCGCACCGAGCACCTGCTTGTAGCGCTGCAGCGGGACGGCGGCGCTGATCACCAATCCGCCGCCGGACGCGGCCTCGCGCACCGCCGAGCCGTCCTCGCCGTGCAGAGCCTGCACCGCCTCGGGATAATCCGCAGCGGCTTCGCTCTCGCGATAGGTCGGACGCTTGTGCCGGCTCGGCAGCAGCTCGGTGATCCCGTCATAGAGCCAGTCGCCGACCCTGCCGATGGGGCCCTTGGGCGGCTCGGCACTCGGCACCGTCACGAGCAGCAGCCGGCTGTCGGCGACCAGTTTGCCGTCGACGTCGAACAGCCGCGCGCGGGTCCGCGTCGGCGCGACGAGGCGCCGCATCATCTGGCGCGCCAGATCCGGCAGCAAGACTTCGCCCTCGTCGCTCGAATCGAGCACGGCGCCCTCGCTGATCGCGGCGGCGAAGATCTCGCCCTGGGTGCGCAGCGATTCGACCTGCTGTCCGACCAGGCTCGCCTCGAACTTGCCGAGATAGAGAAACCCGACGGCGAGCAGCGCCACCGGCAGCACATTGACGGCGACGATCCGCCGCGTCAGCGGCGATATCGCCGGCCAGCGCAGCCCGTGCAGCCAGCGCGGCACGGCGAGCGCCGGCGCGCGCCGCGCGCCGCCGCCCGATTGCCGCTCCCCGCTGCCGGCCGGCCCGGCCGCGGGATGCTCGACCGATGGCCCGGCGGGTGGCCCGGCGGGAGGCCCGGCGGGAGGCCCGGCGGGAGGCCCGGCGAGCCGGTCTGCCTCAGCGGTCGCGGTATCGATAGCCAACGCCATAGAGGGTTTCGATCTGCGCGAACTCGGGATCGACCGCCTTGAACTTCTTGCGCAGCCGCTTGATGTGGCTGTCGATGGTGCGGTCGTCGACATAGATGTGCTCGCCATAGGCCGCATCCATCAGCTGGTCGCGGTTTTTGACGTGGCCGGGGCGCTGCGCCAGCGATTTGAGGATCAGGAACTCGGTGACGGTCAGCTCGACCGGCCGGACCTGCCAGGTGCACAGATGGCGGGCCGGATCGAGCGTCATCTCGCCGCGTACGATAACCGGCTCGCCCTGCACCTCCTCGCGCTCGCGTGCCAGTTCGTCGCGGCGGATCAGCGCCCGGATGCGCTCGATCAGCAGGCGCTGTGAAAACGGCTTCTTGATGTAGTCGTCGGCGCCCATGCGCAGGCCGAGCAATTCGTCGACCTCGTCGTCCTTCGAGGTCAGGAAAATCACCGGGATATGGCTGCTGCGGCGCAGCTGGCCCAACAGCTCCATGCCGTCCATCCGCGGCATCTTGATGTCGAGCACCGCGAGATCGACCGGATGCGCCGCCATCCCCTTCAATGCCTCGGCGCCGTCGCTGTAGCAACGCACCGCGAATCCCTCCGCTTCGAGCGCCATCGCGACCGAGGTGAGGATGTTCCGATCGTCATCGACCAGAGCAATCGTGCTTGTCACGGCTGGTCCCCCAACATTCGCTGCGCCGGCAACCCCCGGGCAACCCAGGGCACCGTCGCACCGCCTCCGCCCTGCATATGGCGGCGCCGCGCCACACACAAAAGGTCGAGGCCAAAGCTATTGCGCCGCGGCGATCCGCCGCCCGATGATGTAGGATGGCAGATGCGCAGTGCTATGCATTCGGATTCTATGCAGTGCAGGAGGGACCCGTTGCTTGGCGGCGGCGATTTTCATGACCGAGGCTGACGCAGCGAGAGACCGCGGCACCGCGGCCCGCCGGCTGATGCGCAGCCGCAGCCATGCCGCCTTCGCCACCCTCTCGGCCGGCCGACCCTATGTCTCGCTGGTCGCGGCCGCCTGCGAGTGCGATGCGACCCCGCTGTTGCTGCTGTCGGACCTGGCGCAGCACACCAAGAACCTGCTCGCCGACCCCAATGTCTCGCTGTTGTTCGAGGACGCCGGCGACCAATCCGACCGGCTTGCCGGGGCACGGCTGACGCTGCTCGGCCGGGCCGAGCGCTGCGAGGATGGCCGCGCCGCGGCGCGGTTTGCGGCGCGCCATCCGACCAGCGCCGGCTATGCCGGGTTTGCCGATTTTCATCTTTACCGGATCGTTGTCGAGCGCGGCCATCTGGTCGCCGGCTTCGGCCGGATCGCCTGGATCGAGGCGGTGGATCTGCGTTGCAGCGGCGGCGCGGCCGCTTTTGCCGCGGCCGAAGCGGCGATCGTCGCGCAGCTCAACGCCGATGAGACCGCTCTGGTGGCTCGCCTCGCGCAGCGCCGGTTGCGCCGGCCGGGCGCCGACTGGCGGGTCACCGGGGTCGATCCGGAGGGGCTCGATCTCAGCCGCCCGATCGAGGCCGGCAGCGAGACGGCAAGGCTCGAGTTCGCGGCGCCGGTGCCGACCCCCGACGCGGTCCGGCCGGCGCTTGCCGCACTCGCCGGCGAAGCGCGCGACGGCAAGTCGCGCCGCTAGGCAGAATTGCTTGGCGCGATCCACATTTCCCCTCGCCGCCCTTCAGGGGGGAGAGGGAGGGACCCACGCCGCAGGCGTGGGAGGGTGAGGTGGGTGTCGGCAAGCGCTCTGGCATCCCCCACCTCACCCCGACCCTCTCCGCCCCCGGGGGCGGAGAGGGAGTGGATGAGGAAGGCCGACGATTTGTGCTCCAATCAAGGAAAGTTTGCTTAGGCTTTTGCCGGCCTTCACCAATGGGTTCCCGGCAAATCGGCTGCTTGCCGGGGCGGTCGGCGCGGGCTATCGTGATGGTCAATCTGTGGGCAGGCGCAAGAGCGTGCCGGATGGCACGCAAAGCGACAAAGGAGGAAGGCTTGGACAAGGCTGAGAAACCGTTGGCTGCGCGCACGCCGCGTTTCGGCCTCGCCGAGCAGGGCATGCGCCATCTCGGCGCGGTGCACTGGAATCTGACGGCGCCCTATCTCTATGAACACGCCGTGCGGCGGCGCGAGGGGGTGCTCGGGCTCGGCGGCAGCTTTGTGGTGAACACCGGGCGTCACACCGGCCGCTCGCCCAGGGACAAATACATCGTCAACGAGGCCGGGACGAAAGACGCGGTCTGGTGGGGCGACATCAACCAGCCGATCGGTGCCGCGCGCTTCGACAGCCTGCAGCAGCGCATGCTGGCCTATCTGCAGGGGCGCGAGCTGTTCGTGCAGGACCTCTATGCCGGGGCCGATCCCGAATACCGGCTGCCGGTCCGGGTGGTCAGCGACAGCGCCTGGCCGAGCCTCTTCTCGCGCAATATGTTCATCCGGCCGCACCCGGCCGAGCTCGCCGATTTCGAGCCGTCCTTCACGATCCTGCATGCGCCGGACTTCCGCGCGATCCCGGAGCTTGACGGCATCCGCTCCGAGACCTGCGTCCTGGTCAATTTCGCCACCGGCTTTGTCTTGATCGGCGGCACGCGCTATGCCGGCGAAATCAAGAAGTCGGTGTTCGGCTATCTCAATTTCGTGCTGCCGACCCGCGACGTCTTGCCGATGCACTGTTCGGCCAATGTCGGGCCGAAGGGCGATGCCGCGATCTTTTTTGGCCTGTCGGGCACCGGCAAGACGACCCTGTCGGCTGACCATTCGCGCACCCTGATCGGCGACGACGAGCATGGCTGGAGCCCCAAGGGCATCTTCAATTTCGAGGGCGGCTGCTACGCCAAGGTGATCAACCTGTCGCCGACCGCCGAGCCCGAGATCTATGCGACGATCACCCGCTTTGGCACCGTCCTGGAAAACGTCGTGCTCGATCCGGTGACGCGGATGCCCAATGTCGACGATGACAGCCTGACCGAGAACACGCGGGCCTGCTATCCGCTCGACTTCATCCCCAACGCGGACGAGCTCGGCCTCGCGCCGCATCCCAAGAACGTCATCATGCTGACCTGCGATGCGTTCGGGGTGATGCCGCCGATCGCCAAGCTGACCCCGGACCAGGCAATGTACCATTTCCTGTCGGGCTATACGGCGCAGGTCGCCGGCACCGAAGTCGGCCTCGGCAAGGAGCCGAAGGCGGTGTTCTCGACCTGCTTCGGCGCGCCGTTCATGCCGCGGCATCCCTCGGAATACGCCAAGATGCTGGGCGAGCGGATCGCCCGCTTCAAGGCCGATTGCTGGCTCGTCAACACCGGCTGGTCGGGCGGCGCCTACGGGGTCGGCAAGCGCATGGCGATCGCCCATACCCGCGCCCTGCTGCGTGCCGCGCTCGACGGCAGCCTGGCCGGCTCGCCGATGCGTCAGGACTCCAATTTCGGCTTCCTCGTGCCCGAGGCCTGCGCCGAGATCCCGACGGGCGTGCTCGACCCGCGCCGCACCTGGCCCGACGCGAACGCCTATGACGAGACCGCGCGCAGCCTGCGCGGCCGCTTCGAACACAATTTCACCGAGTTCGAGCCGTTTGTCGGCAGCGAGGTGCGGCGCGCCGCGATCCGCGCCGCCGCTTAGCCACACGGGGGCGACCCCCGCCGGGGTCAGTGGCGCAGGAAATAGACGCGGCGCAGCTGGTCGCGGAAGCTGGCGCTGGCGTCGATCGCGGCGTGGAATTGCGCTTCGCCCAGAACATAGGCTTCGAGCGGCGCGGCCGCGATGACGCTGGCGTTGCGCGGCAGGCCGCTCATCAAGGCCAGTTCGCCGAAGAACTCGCCCGGGCCAAGCCGCGCGACCTCGCTGGCGCCGCGCTCGATCTTGACCTCGCCCTCGGAGACGAGGAACAGCTCGTGCCCGGTGTCGCCCTCGCGGATGACGACCTCGCCCGGCATGTAATGGCGCTTGGTCATGCTCTCGGCGACATGCGTCAACTCGGTCGGCGTCAGGTTCTTGAAGCCCTCGACCCCCTTCAGGAACTCGCAGATGCGCAAGGCGTCGTTCAGCATGATGTCGGAGACGATGCGGCCGTCGACCATGTGCACCAGACGGTCGGCCAGCTCGATGATGCGGTGGTCGTGGGTCACCATGACGATCGCGGTGCCGGCCTCGATCGTCAGATCCTTGAACAGGCGGATGACGTTGCGCGTCGAATCGGGATCGAGCGCCGCGGTCGGCTCGTCGGCGAGCACCAGCCGCGGGCGGTTGGCCAAGGCCCGCGCGATCGCCACCCGCTGGCGCTGGCCGCCCGATAAGGAGCGCGGCTTATAATCGACGCGGGCGCCGAGCCCGAGGCGCTCCAGCATCGCGACGCCGCGCTCGCGCATCGGCGCCGCCGCCGCGCCGCCGAGCTGCAGCGCCATCTTGACGTTCTCGTAGGCGCTCAGCGACTCAAAGAGGTTATGCATCTGGAAGATGAAGCCGATATCGCGCCGCACCCGCACCAGCGCGGCGGCGCCGAGCGTTGACAAATCGTGGCCGAGCACCTCCATCCGGCCGCCTTGCAGCGAGCGCAGTGCGCCGATCAGGGTGAGGAGCGTCGTCTTTCCCGAGCCCGATGGGCCGGTCATCACCACCAGCTCGCCGGGCGCGACGGTGAGCCCGATATCGAACAGCACCGGGTTGCGCGCATCGCCCTCGCCATAGGCGAAAGTGACGGCGTCGGCGCGAATGACCGGGTTGGGCTCGATATCGGGATCGATCGGGTGGGCAGCGTCCATCAGAAAATCTCCGCCGGGTCGGCCGCGATCACCCGGCGGATCGCCAGCAAGGCCGACAACAGGCACATCCCCAAGGTCAGGGCGAAGCTCAGCGCGGTCAGCGACAGCGTCATGTGCAACGGCAACAGCGCCAAGGCGCCGATCGCCCGGTAAACCACGAGACACAACAGCCAGGCCGGCACAAACCCGGCCAGCGCCGACAATGCCGCCTGCGCGAGCACCACCCGCACCAGATATCCGCTGCGATAGCCCATGCCTTTCAGCGTCGCATATTGCGGCAGCTGATCCGACAGGTCGGTGTAGATGATCTGGTACGAGATCAGCATGCCAACGACAAACCCAACCAGGGTTCCCAGCCAGAAGATCGGCCCGGCCGAGGACAGATCGGCCTGGAAATTGCGCTCGAAGGCGACGAGCTGCGGCTTTGTCAGGACCCGCAGATCTGCCGGCAGCGCTGCCTGCAGCGCCCGCCGCACGCCCGCCGGATCGGCGCCGGGGCGCAGCGTGACGATGCCGAACTCAACCGGCATTGCGGCGGCGGCGCGATTGCCCGGCAGCAGATGGGCAAACGTGGCGGCGCTCATCATCACCGTGCCGTCGCTCATGAAATCGGGGCCCTGCGCGAAGCTGCCGACGATATGGACGACATGGCCGTTGAGCCGGGCGTCGCCGGCGCCGGACGCCATCCCGAGAAAGCCGCGGGCGCGCCGATCGACGATGACAGCGTCGGCCTGTGTCAACCGCGCGCTGGCCGCCCTGATTTCCGGCAGCTGGAAGGCCGGGTGATCGGGCTCGAAGGCAAAAACCTGCACGAGATAGGGCTGGTCCTCGCCGGGCGGCTGCCAGAAGAACCCCTGCCACGAGGCATAAAGCGGCGATACCGCCGCGACCCCGGCGACGCGGCGCGCCGCGATCAGGTCGCCCGGCGCGAATGGGTCGCTGCTGCCAAAGCGGTATTTGCCGGCGCTCATCACGAAGAGGTCGCCATCGAGCTGCCGCACCGTCGCCAGCGAGGCGTCGAAAAACCCGCGCTCGAAGCCGAGCTGCACCAGCATCAAGAGGACGGCAAACCCGATCCCGGCGCTCGAGCGCGCGAGGCGCCGCTTGTTGGCGATCAGGTTGCGCCACGCGAGCGGCACCGACCGGGTCAGGGCCAGTCGCGCGATCGCTGCCGCTGCCGCCACGCGCCGCCTCAGAAGACCGCGGCCGGGTCGGCGCGCCGCAAGCCGCCGAGCGACAGCAAACCTGAAATCACCGCCATCGCCAGGGTGATCGCCAACACCACCAGCAGCTGCGGCGCGGTGAGGCTCAGCGGCAGCAGCGTCTGGGCACGTACCAGCGCATAGACGGCGAGCGCCGCGCCGAATGCCGGCACGAACGCGACCGCCATGATCAGCAGCGACTCGATCAGGACGATCGCGTCGAGATAGCGGTTGCTGTAGCCGATCGCCTTGAGGGTCGCAAATTGCGGCAATTGCCGGGTGATCTGGGTCGCCAGCGTCTGGTACAGCACCATGATCCCGACAACGAACGACACCACCAGTCCGGAGCCGAAGATCAGGCCGGTCGCGGTGCGCGTCGTCCAGTACGCGACCTCGTGCGCGACGAGTTGGCGACGCGTGAAGACCCGCATGTCGGCCGGCAAGGCGGCGCGCAGCGCGCGCGCCGCCACGTCGGGATCGGCGCCGGACTTCAGCGTCACCAGACCCAGATTGACCGTATCCGGCGGCCGTCCGGCAAACAGCCGGAAGAAATCCGCCGCGCTGGCGAGGGCGACGCCGAGCCCGAGAAAGCCGGTGCCCAGCCGATATTGTCCGCCGATCGTGACCTGCCGCCCGGCGATCGTGACGGTGCTGCCCGCCGTCAGCGGACCGAACAGCTTGCGGGTCGCGCTGTCGACCAGCACGGTGTCGGGCCGCTCCAGGATCCGGGCCTGGCGCTCGATGTCGGGGACGGCGAAGACCGCGGCCTGCGGGTCGATGCCGATCACCGAGATGTCGAGCTTGAGCCGGCTGCCGCGCGCCTGCCATTTGGCGCCGCCGAGATAGACCGGGGTGACCTGCGCCACCTCGGCGACGGCTCTCGCGGCGGTCAGCCGGGCGCGTGCGAACTGCCCCGATTCCGCCTGAAACAGATAATGGTTCGAGACCATCAGCAGATCGAACCGCATGTGGTCGTAGATCAGCATGCCGCCTTGCGGCACCGCGACGAAAAAGCCGAGCTCGACAAAGATCAGCAGGATCGCGATGAAGATGCCGCCGGTGGCGAGCGCGGTGCGCCCCTTCTGATGCGTCAGCATTCGCCAGGCGACGTGAAGCGGCACGGCCGCGCAACTCCCCTCCGGTTGCCATCCCCGCGCCGACGGGTAGGCGGTATTGCGAGAGATTATACCAGAGGAAAGGTGATGACGGGCCTGCCGACGCGGCCGCTAGCCGGCGGCGATGTCCTCGACCAGATGGGTCAGCGCATAGGCGCCAAAAAAGCTGCCTGCCATCGGTCGGGCGAACAGGTAGCCCTGCCCGAAATCGCAGCCGGCCGCCCGCAGGAAGTCGCGCTGGGCGCCGGTTTCGATCCCCTCCGCGACGACCAGGGCATCGTGAATGCGGGAAATCTTCAACAGCGCCAGCATCATCTCGCGGCCGGATGCGGTGTCGAGCCGGGCGGTGAAGTCGCGGTCGATCTTGATCGTATCGAGGCTGTAGTAGCGCAGCGCGCCGAGCGCCGAATAGCCGGTCCCGAAATCGTCGAGCGCGACGCGGATACCGAGGTCCTGCAGGTCGTCGAGCACGGCGCGGGTCACCTCCGGGTCGCGCATGACCGTCGATTCGGTGATTTCGATCTTGAGGCGGTCGAGCGAACAGCCGCTGGCGTTGATCTCGCTCAGCGTTGCCAGCAACAGCGAGGGGTCGTTGAACTGGCGCGCCGATACGTTGACCGCGATCCAGTCGACCATATCGCGACCGTACAGCATCTGCCAGACCTGCATCTGGCGCACAACCTCGCGGATCACCCAGCAGCCGACCGGCACGATCAGGCCGCTTTCTTCGAGCAGCGGCAGGAACTCCGCCGGCGCGACCAGGCCGTTGCTCGGGTGGTTCCAGCGCAACAGCGCTTCGGCGCCGGCGACGCGGTGGTCGGTCAGGCTGAGAATCGGCTGATAATGCAGAACGAACTCGCCTTGGTCGACCGCACGGCGCAGCTGGTCGAGCAGGGCAAGACGGCGGCCGACGGTGGTGGTCAGTGCCGGCTCCCAGGCCTTGGCGACGTTGGGTCCGCGCGCCTTGGCCTCTTGCAACGCGACGTTGAGATCGCGCAGGACGTCGTCCTCGGTGCGATGCGCCGGGCCGGTGATGATGAAGGCGGCGTTGGCGGTCAGGCGGATGCGATGGTCGCCGACGCTGACCGGAGTGTCGATCAGCTCCAGCAACCGGCGGGCAAACGCCTCGGCGTCGCCAATGCTCGGCGCCGCGCCGCCCAGGATGATGCCGAATTCGTCGGCGCCGAGGCGGGCGACCAGGTCGACCTCCGCGGCCGGCCCGTCACGCCGCTCGGGATGCTCGGGCGGCGTCGGCTGCGCCCTGACGCCGGTCAGCAGCCGCCCGGCGACGGCGCGCAGCACCGAATCGCCGACGCAGGCGCCGTACAGATCGTTGATTCCTTTGAAATTGCCGATGTCGAGGAGGAACATTGCGGCGCCAGGGCCGGCGGCGACATCCGTCGGCAATGCCGCCCGCAGCCGCGCCAGGAAGCCTTGCCGACTGGCCAGCCCGGTCAACCGATCGGCCGCCTCCGACGCGCTCTTCTCGCCCAGCGCCGTGGTCGTCTCGTGCAACGCCGCGACGATGCCGAAAATCGCGCCGGAGCTGCGGCGCTGCGGGCGCACGCCGATGACGCGATGATGCAGCCGGCCGCCGACCGCGCTCTCGATGATGCCGCCGCTTACCGCTTCGCCGGCCAGCGCGCGGCCGAGCAACCCCTTCAGCTGCGCGGCGTGCGGGTCGAAGGCGTCATGGCGCTGGCCGATCCACGACGCGCCAGCCAGGCGGAAGGTATCGATCCACGGCGAATTTGCCGCGACATAGCGCAACTCGGCATCGAACACCGCGACCCCGGTCGGGATGTCCTCGACGAACCGCGCGAGCCACGCCGGCGGTGGTTCGACCTCTATGCTGAGGGTGGTTGGCGTCGGGGAGGTCAGCGCGCGTGTCACGCCGGCACTATGCTTCGGCAGCGCTTAAGGAAAGGTGAAACGCCGCCGCCGGCCGTCGACCAGAATCAACCAGAATCGACCAGAATCAACAAGGGGACCCGCGGGTCCCCTTGCGATACACCGCTATCGCGGGTTTGGCTTACATCCCCTTGTGGTAGGGCGTCGCCCCCGATTTCTCAGGCGCCGTCATCGGCGGTGCGGCTTGCGCCGGTGCGGCGCCCTGGATGCGCGCCAGCTCTTCGCGATTGAGCTGCTCGGTCATCATGTCGCCCTTGGCCATATGCCCCATATGCCCCTTGCGGGCCATGTGGCGCATCGGCCGATGGTGCCTCACCGCCATGTGGCGCTTCATCGGCATATGCGCCTTCATCGGCGCATGCGCCGTCATCGGCATCGCCGGCTTTGCCGCCGGGGCGGCAGCGGGAGCAGGTTCGGGGGCCTTGGGGGCTTGCGCCCATGCTGGCGCGGCGATCGCAAGGGCCGCAGCGATCGCGACACCTGTCAAGAGATGCTTCATGCCTCTATCCTCTGTGGCAATTCTGGGTTGGACAATACGCTGCAAAGCCTTGCACTCACCGAAGGCGACCGTTACGGGGCTATGGGGAGAAACAATCGGCACGTTGTTTCGTTCCCGCGGGCACGCAACCCTCAGTGTTGCGTATCCGGCCTCATCGGCCAGGGATATTATGACCCAGGCTGCCGACTTTCAAGCACTTGGGGCGATTTGTGTGCCACTAAGAGGCGATTTTCAACGACCGCGACCGGCGACCGCAGCGCGTCGCTGTTGCGGCTGGCTCATCGCCGTCGCGATCGCGCTGATCGTGCCGTCGGTGGCGGCCGCCGCGCGTCACGATTCGCTGAGGATCGGCATCACCCAGTTCCCGGCGACGCTCAACCCGGACATCGACGCGATGGCGGCCAAGAGCTACGTGCTGGGCCTGGCGCTGCGGCCCTTCACGGTCTACGACGCGGACTGGAAGCTGGTCTGCCTCCTGTGCACCCGGCTGCCGTCGATCGCCAACGGGCTGGCCGTCCCGGTCGATCTCCCGGGTGGCAAGAAGGGCATCGACATCACCTACACGATCCGCGCCGACGCAAAATGGGGCGACGGCGTGCCGGTGACGACGGCCGACGTGCTGTTCACCTATGAGGTCGGGCGCAACCCGCAGAGCGCGGTCAGCGATGCCGAGTTCTATCGCCGCGTCAGCGGAATCGACGTCAAGGACGCCAAGACCTTTACGCTGCATGTCGACAAGCTGACCTTCGACTACGCCGCGATCAACGATTTCGTGCTGCTGCCGGCGCATCTCGAGCGCGCCGCCTTTGCCGACCCGGCGCAATATCGGGTGCGCACGCGCTACAGCACCGATCCGACCAATCCCGGGCTCTATGACGGGCCCTACCGAATCAGCGAGGTGGCGACCGGCTCGCATCTGCTCTTGGTGCCGAACCCGTACTGGGCCGGGCCGCCGCCGCCGTTCCGGCAGATCACGGTGCGCGTCATCGAGAACACCGCCGCGCTCGAAGCCAATCTCCTGTCGGGCACGATCGACATGGTGGCGGGCGAACTCGGGCTGTCGCTCGACGAGGCGCTCGCCTTCCAAAAGGCGCACGGCGACGCGTTTC
>DATLRS010000091.1:0-5186 GCA_035534535.1 Allostellaceae bacterium
CCTCGCGGCGACCGGCGCGCTATCCGAGGCCGCGATGGCGCGCACCATCGCGGCATTGCGGGTATGCGCCGGCAAGATCGGCCAGCGCACCGTTGAATCCGGCCGTTATGTCGCCACCGAGGCCTGCCGGCGCGCCGCGAATTGCGCCGGCTTTCTCGCGCGCGTGCGCGACGAGATCGGCATCGACATCGAGATCATCTCGACCGCCGAGGAAGCCCGCCTCGTCGTTGCCGGCTGTGCGCCGCTGCTACACCCGCGCATTCCCTATGCGATCGTCTTCGACATCGGCGGCGGCTCGACCGAGATCGTCTGGCTGCGTCAGTCCGGACCGCGCGATCCGCGGGCGGGGTTGCAAATCCTCGGCTCGGTGTCGCTGCCGTTCGGCGTCGTGACCTTCACCGAGCGCTTCGGCGGCGTCGAGGTGCCGCCTGCCGCCTATCGCGCGATGGTGGCCGAGGCCGAGGCGGCGTTGCTGCCGTTCGAGGCGGCGCACGGCATCCGCCGCAAGGTGCGCGCCCGCGAGGTGCAGATGCTCGGCAGCTCAGGCACCGTGACGACGCTCGCCGGCATCAATCTGGCGCTGCCGCGCTACATCCGGGCATCGGTCGATGGCAGCACGCTCACCTTCGACCAGATCGAGATCGTCTCGCGGCATCTTGCCGGCCTCGATATCGAGGGCCGCGCCGCCAATCCCTGCGTCGGGCGCGAACGGGCCGACCTGGTGCTGAGCGGGTGTGCGATCCTCGACGCGATCTGCACGATCTGGCCGGTCGGCCGGCTGCGCGTCGCCGATCGCGGCATCCGCGAGGGCATCCTGTTCGACCTGATGCACGGGCAAACCCAGAACGAAGGCTGATCCGATGGCGCGCAGCGGCGGCGGCAGCGGATCGGGAGCCCGGCGTCTTGCGATCCGCGTCAAAAGCGCGCGTCGCCGGACGCACTCCTCGACCGAATGGCTGCAACGCCAGCTCAACGACCCGTTCGTCGCCGAGGCGCGCCGGCTGGGCTACCGTTCGCGCGCCGCCTTCAAGCTGATCCAGCTCGACGAACGCTATCATCTGCTGGCTCCGGGACGCCGGGTCGTGGATCTCGGCTGCGCCCCGGGCGGCTGGTCGCAGGTCGCGGTGCAGCGGGTCGGCCCGCGCGGCCGGGTCGTCGGCCTCGACCTCACGCCGACCGATCCGATTGCCGGCGCCGCGCTGTTGACCGGCGATTTCCGCGATCCCGCGACCGCTGCCCGCTTGCGCGAGGCGCTCGGCGGCATGGCCGATCTGGTGCTCAGCGACATGGCCGCGCCGGCGACCGGCCATGCCGCGACCGACCATCTGCGCATCGTCGCCCTGGCCGAGGAGGCGTTTGGCTTTGCCGCGACGATCCTCGCGCCGGGCGGCGCCTTTGTTGCCAAGGTTTTCCAGGGCGGTGCCGAAGGAGCGCTGCTCGCCGCCCTCAAACGTGCCTTCGTCGAAGTGCGCCACGCCAAGCCGGCGGCGAGCCGCGCCGAATCGGCCGAGACCTATGTTCTCGCCAAGGGATTTCGCGGCGGCGCATAACTGATGTGCGGACGGTTGCTTAATGCGGGGAACTGGACCAGCGGCGCGGCCGGCCCTACATAAGCGGCCATGTCGTCATAACAATTCATGTGCGGGCGCGATGGAAATCCGGCAGGCGCTGACCTTTGACGATGTGATGCTGGTTCCCGCCGCATCGAGCATCCTGCCGGGCGACACCGACACCAAGACGCGTATCACCCGCGAGATCGAGCTCGGCATCCCGCTGATCTCGGCGGCGATGGATACCGTGACCGAAGGCGCGCTTGCGATCGCGATGGCGCAGGCCGGCGGGCTCGGCGTCATCCACCGCAACATGCCGATCGACCAGCAGGCGGCCGAAGTCCGCAAGGTCAAGAAGTTCGAGGCCGGGATGGTGGTCAACCCGGTCACGATCCACCCGGAGGAGACATTGGCCGACGCGCTGCGGCTGATGGCCGAGTACCGGATCTCCGGCATCCCGGTGGTCGAGCGCGGGTCCTCGGCAGCGACCGCCGGCCGCCTCGTCGGCATCCTGACCAACCGCGATGTGCGCTTTGCCAGCGACCCGCGCCAGCCGGTCGCCGAGCTGATGACCAAGGAGCGGCTGGTGACGGTGCGCGAAAACGTGTCGCGCGAAGACGCCAAGCGGCTGTTGCACCAGTACCGCATCGAAAAGCTGCTCGTCGTCGACAAGGAATACCGCTGCACCGGCCTCATCACTGTCAAGGACATCGAAAAGGCACAGCGTTTCCCCAATGCTTCCAAGGACGAGCACGGCCGGTTGCGGGTTGCCGCCGCGTCCGGCACCGGGCGCAAGGAACTCGAACGGGCGGAAACCCTGTTCGCCGCCGGGGTCGACATCATGGTGGTCGACACCGCGCATGGCCATTCCGCGCGGGTTCTCGACGCCGTCAGCGAGATCCGGCGGATGTCGAACTATACCCAGGTCATCGTCGGCAACGTCGCGACCGCGGCCGGCGCGCGCGCCGTCATCGAAGCCGGCGCCGACGCGGTCAAGGTCGGCATCGGGCCGGGTTCGATCTGCACGACGCGCATGGTCGCCGGGGTCGGCGTGCCGCAATTCACCGCCATCGTCGATGTCGTCGAGGAATGCAGGAAGCACGGCGTGCCGGTGATTGCCGATGGCGGCATCAAGTTCTCCGGCGACCTCGCCAAGGCGATCGCCGCCGGCGCCGATTGCGCGATGCTCGGGTCGCTCTTCGCCGGCACCGACGAGAGCCCGGGCGAAGTCTTCCTCTACCAGGGCCGCAGCTACAAATACTACCGCGGCATGGGCTCGATCGGGGCGATGGCGCGCGGTTCCGCCGACCGCTATTTCCAGCAGGAAGTCACCGACACGCTGAAACTTGTCCCCGAAGGCGTCGAGGGCCGCGTGCCGCACAAGGGCCCGGTTGGCAACATCGTTCACCAGCTGATCGGCGGCCTCAAAGCCGCGATGGGCTATACCGGCAATTCGACGATCGCCGAGATGCAGAAAAACTGCACCTTTGTCCGAATCACCGGCGCCGGCTTGCGCGAAAGCCACGTGCACGACATCGCGATCACCCGCGAAAGCCCGAATTACCGGCAGGACATGTGACCACCCTGTGGCAAAGGTCTACGACACCCACGATGCAGTGCGGTTCCGTAGAACAGCGAGTGGCGTCATCTTGCGGGTGAACAACGCCAAGACTGGTCGCCAATATGCCGCGTCCATAATAGAAAAACATGGCAACAGTCGAGTGATAACCTTCTTCACCGATGACCTGTTGACTTCTTCAATCGGTCAGCAACAGGTAGCCAGGCTAGGTGTGAGATTGGAAGCGTTGATATGCCGTGGGCCTCTCTTTCTTTCTGTTACATTCGCTCCGACTCTTGCATTTTACCTGGTGCTACCCACAAAGTTATCGGATGATACATTCTACGAGCTGTTGGGCGTCATCATGTATCTATCAGATCTAGGTGCGCTATGTTCCTACAGTCCATTGAAAGGTCAAAACGATAGCGCATTTGAACATGTTTGCGAAAAGTATGGTCTTACGGCATCTTTTGGTTGGCGGCGTGCCATCACGTTTCGGCGAATCCCAAGCATATTTCTCATGGGTAAATCAGACCACGCCTCGATTTTTGGCTGTTAAACCGCCCTGTAGAGGCATCAACCAAATGAACCCGCTCCCACTCCCGGTTGTAGGGCCACATGTTGTGATCAGAAAGATCCAGAAGAAGGATCTTGGGCCGTTCTATACGCTCGAAACGGATGAGGACGTAAAGCGTTATGTCGGCGGGCCGGTGAGAATGCCCCGGCAAGAGTGGATTGCAAAGATGGACAAAGTGCGCAAACAGGGGGGTAAGCTAACGCCCCTCGCGGTTGCCGCCAAGGCTACGGGGGCGTTTGCAGGAAGAGCAAGAACCTATCGGGCATTGGAAATCGCACAAACCTGTTGGGAAGTCGAAGTTTTAATTGCAAAGAAATATTGGGGCCAACACTTTGGGCACGAGGCGGTAGTTTTTCTGGTGGATACCGCTTTCGCCAGTCTTTGTGCAGAATCGATAATCGCGACTGTAGACCCCAGCAACACTCCAAGCCGCAGACTATTTGAGGAGCATCTTGGCTTTAGGAAAATTGACACGAAGAAGGAGACAGGGGAGTGGCAGGACGGGCACCTCGTCCTTCATTGCTTGCGAGAGGATTGGATGCGCCGTGGCAAACCGATCGCATGTTAGGCATTCCGCTTGACCCCCGGCGCGCGGATCGCCGCGGCGATCGACATCCTTTCGGCGGGCGAGGATGGCGCGCGGCCGGCTGACGGTGTCGCCGCCGATTATTTCCGCCGCCGCCGCTATATCGGCGCCAAGGATCGGGCGCAGGTTTCCGCGCATGTCTACACCGTGCTGCGCCACCGCGCCGTCATCGACTGGTGGATCGCCCGCGCCGGCAAGGGCGAGATTGCGGCAGAGGCGCGCAGCCGCGTGATCGCCTCGCTGCTGCTTGCCCCCACCCTTCCCTCCCCCGCAAGCGGGGGAGGGTCAGGGAGGGGGTGGACCGCTGACGACATCGCGGCGAATTGCGACGGCGACCGCTTCCGCCCGACGCCGCTGACCCCGGCCGAAGAGCGCCTGGCGCGCGGCCTCGCCGGCCGCAGCCTGACCCACCCCGAGATGCCGCGCGCCGTCGCGATCGATGTGCCGGACTGGCTCGAACCCCATCTTGCGGCGGTCTATGGCAGGCATCTCGAAGACGAGATGGCGGCGCTCAACTTGCCCGCCGGGTTCGATCTGCGCGTCAACCGCCTGAAGGCCGACCGCGACGGCGCGCGGCGCGCCCTGGCGGCCGAGCACATTGTCGCCGCGCCGACGCCGTGGTCGCCACTCGGTCTCAGGCTGACGCACCGCGCGCCGCTGGCCGGGACGGCGGCGTTCAAGGCGGGGCTCGTCGAGGTGCAGGACGAAGGCTCGCAGGTGGCGGCGCTGCTCGCAGATGTGCGGCCCGGCATGCGGGTCGTCGATTTCTGCGCCGGCGCCGGCGGCAAGACATTGGCGCTGGCGGCGCAGATGCGCAACCGCGGCAAGCTCGTCGCCTGCGACACGGCGGCCTGGCGGCTCGAACGCGCCGGGCTGCGGCTGCGCCGCGCCGGCATCGGCAATGTCGAGCGCCGC
>DATLRS010000092.1:0-7344 GCA_035534535.1 Allostellaceae bacterium
GTGCTGACCGACGGCCGCCCCGTGCTGCCGCCGGCCGAACTCGGGCGGCTGGTCGGCAGCGGCGGGCGGTTCGACGACAACCAGCTGCGCGCCGGGCTGCGGTATTTCTTCACGCCGGGAGTGCGGAGTCAGCTCGCCGCCGAAATCCGCGCACAGTTCGAGGCGTTCCGCGCCACCGGCCTCGCGCTCGACCATGTCAACGCGCACCAGCACATGCATCTGCATCCGACCGTGGCGCGGCTCGTCGTCGCGATCGGCCGCTCTTATGGCATGCGGGCGGTGCGCCTGCCGGACGAGCCGGCGGTGGTGCTGCGCCGCGCCTTTCCCGGCGAGCCTCATCGCGGCCCCGCCTACCGCCCGGTCGTTAGCGCGCTGCGCCATCGGCTGCAGCGTGCCGGCCTCGCCAGCAACGATCACGTCTTCGGCATCGCCTGGACGGGCGGCATGGTCGAGAGGCGGCTGCTTGGCCTCCTGCCGCACCTGCCGCCGGGCGTCAGCGAGATCTACCTGCACCCGGCGACCCGCTCGCCGGCGGCGCTCGCCGCGGCGATGCCGGGCTATCGCCACACGGAAGAACTGGCGGCGCTCGTCAGTCCGCGGGTGCGCCAGCACATCGCCGAACTCGGCATCGCGCTGATCGGCTACGGCGATCTGCCGCCCGCTGGCTGAGCGGCCGGGCCGAGCAGCGCCGGCAGCACGAACAGCGTGCAGAACAGCGTCGCGGCCAGGGCGATCGTCAGCAATTCGCCCATCCCGGCGGTGCCCGGATCGTCGGACAGCATCAGGCTGCCGAACGCCGAACTCGTCGTCAGCGCGCTGAACACCACCGCGCGCGCCGTGCTCGATTGCAGGTGATAGGTCTGCCCGGCGCGCCAGTTCATCACGAAATAAATGTCGAAGGCGACGCCGATTCCCAGCAGCAGCGGCAGCGCGATGATGTTGGCGTAGTTGAGCTTCATGCCGATGACGACGGTGATCGCCAGGGTCAGAATCGCGGCGAGCAGCAAGGGCGCGACGACCACGACAACATCGCGCAGCCGCCGCAACACGACCGCCAGCAACACGGTTATCGCGACGACGGCGATCATTCCGGCCTGGACAAAAGCCGAGCTGATCAGCCTTCCGGCCTCCTGGATCGTCACCGGCGTGCCGGCGGCGTCCGGGGCGACCGCGTGCACCGCCTTGACGAACCGCGCCAGCACCGCCGCATCGCGCGCATCGCCGCGCGGGAACACCTCGATCCGGGCCCGTCCGTCGGGCGCGATCCAGCTGTCGCGCAGCGCCGCCGGCAGGCTCGCCAGCGTCACTTTCTTCGCCTGGATCGCGGTGCGCAACGCTGTCAGCCGCTGCGCCAGGCCCCGGAGGACCGCCTCGCGCAACGGCTTGACGATCGCCGGGCCGCGCGCCACCGCCGCGTCGAGTGCCTGCGCAAGGCGCGCCGCCGGGCTTTGCGGGCCGCCTGCCGCGGCGAAGCGCTGCAACGTATTGCGGCAATGGGCCATGGCCTGCAACACCTCGGCATCGCTCGGGGCCGGCAGCACCGAAGCCGGCGTCAGGGTCGGCCCGAGCAGCAGGCCGAGATCGCTGATGATCGCCAGCTTCTTGTCCTGATCGTCGGGAATGAAGCTCGCCGCGGTCACCACCTGCGCGACCTCGGGCAGTTTGCCGAGCCGGTCGGCGAGCGCCTGGGCCTCGCTCAGCGAGCTGGCGAGGATCTCGGCGGTATAGGGCGTCGTCATCGGGTCTTTCATCAGGTCGCGCGCCGTCGCGACCGATTCGCTGTTCGGGTTCTGCAGGTCCAGCGGGTCGAAATCGAAGGTGACGCGCGGCAACAGCGCGAGGCAGAGAGCCGCCAGCAGCGCCGCGCCGGCGAGCACCCAGCGGCGATGCTGCATCAGCAGGCGGTCGAGCGGCGCAGCACGGCCAAACCCGATCGGCTCCGGTTCGCCCTTGGGCCGCAGCAATGTCAGCCCGGCCGGGAGCAGCAGGAAATTCAGGGCGATCGCGATGATCATGCCGAACCCGGCGATCCAGCCAATCTCGCGGATCCCGGTGTAGTGCGTCGGGACAAACGACAGAAAGCCGATTGCGGTCGCCCCGGCCGCCAGCGTCAGTGCCGGGCCGATCGTCTGCGCCGTCCCCTGCAGGGCCGCCGGCAGGCTGCCGAGGCGGTGTCGCTGATCGCGGTAGCGGACGCAGAACTGGATGCTGAAATCGACCGCCAGGCCGATGAACAGGACGGCGAATGCGACCGAGATCAGATTGAGCGCGCCGATCGCCAGCGCGGCAAAGGCGGCGGTCAGCACGAGGCCCGCCATCAGCGTCGCGAGGATCGCGCCAACCAGCTTTGGTGAGCGCAGCGCGGCAAACAGGATCCCGAAAACCAGCACGATCGAGAGGAGGGTCGATTTGAGGGCGCCGGCGCGCAATGTCGCAAACTGCTCGTCATTGAGCGCGACGGGCCCGGTCAGGCGCAGCCGCACACCGTGCTGCGGATCGATCAAAAGCTGGCGGGCGAGACGGCGAATTTCGCGGCGCGCCCGAGTGCCGGGCTCGAGTTCGTCGTAGTCGAGCGTCGGGCGGGTCAACACGAACCGCCGCAGATCGCGAGGCTCGACGGCCCGGCCGGTCATCAGCCGTTGCCAGGAAACCGCTTCGACGCGGCCGTTCGACACCGCCTGGACGACCTTGCCGACCGCCGCCAATACCGGGTCGAGCTGCAGGGAAGCGGCGGCATCCTTGCCGGCCCCGCCGACAAACAGGGCGAGCGTATCAAACAGACCCCGCAGGCTGGGGTCGTGCGCCAGGCTGCCGATCAGTGGCTGTGCCGCGATCAGCTTGTCCGACATCGCCTGCAATTCGCCGGGCGACAGATAGAGCAGCCCGTTCTCGTCGAAGAATGGCCCGCCATCGGGCTGCCGCACATAGGTGAACAGCCGAGGCTCGGCCTGCATCCGGTCGGCCAGCGCCCGCGCCGCGCGATCGGCCAGATCGGAGGTGCGTCCGTCGATCACCAGCACCAGCAAGTTGTTGTTTTGCGGAAAGGCTTGATCGAGCGCGATCTCGTCGCGGCGCCAGCCGACATCGGTCGGCAGCATGTGGTCGAGATCGGTGTCGACGGTGAGATGCCGGGCCGCATAAAACCCGCCGGCCAGCGACAGGACGAGCCCGGCGAGGGCGACCGCCGCCGCGTTCCGCCCGGCGAAACCGACGATCCGGACGACGATCGCGGCGATCATATTCCGTCCCGCCGGGGAATAAACCGGCGCGCTCGCCCGTTCAGGTTGCCATGGTGAGGTCGGATGCGACGAACCGGCGGCACGGCCTTCCGGCTCCACCACAACGAAAATGCCGGCGGGTCGGTGAACAAATTGCCGCGAAAATTCCAGCCCCTCGTCACAATGAAGACATCCTTTTCGTTAATTGTGTATGAGCTTTGTTGGTATGGAGGGGACCGTGGCCGGACGCATCGAATGCTGCCGCTCTGAGCCGAGCCTCGACGAACTGCTCGATGACGAGATGATGGCGCCGGTCCTGCGCAGCGCCGGGTTCGATTCGCAAGGGCTTCGCGACATGATGGTCGCGACCGCCCGCCGCATCGACGACCACCGCATCGACGACCACCGCAGCGACGACCACCGCAGCGACGACGACCGCGGCGACGACCACCGCAGCGACGACGACCGCAGCCCCGGTGACGACGACCGCGGGAACGGCTAAAGGGCCTGCGACCATGCCGGAAATTCGATCCGCACCTTGAGCCCGGGGCGGTTGTCGGCCAGCGTCACGGTCGCCCCGTGGCGGTGCGCGACGGCCCGCACCAGGCTGAGGCCGAGACCGTTGCCCGGCGTGCTGCGGCTCCGCTCCAGGCGCACAAACCGGTCGAAGACGGTGGCCCGTTCGCCTTCGGGGATGCCCGGCCCGCGATCGGCGACCTCGATCCAGGCGCGCCCGTCACGCCGCCACACGGCGATCGCGATCTCGTCGGTTCCGCCATATTTCACCGCGTTATCGAGCAGGTTGGCGACGGCCTGTGACAACAGGTGCCGGTCGCCGCGAATCATCGTGCCGGGCGCGCTGTCGAGCCGCAATGCCACGCCCTTCTCGTCGGCGACCGGCTCGTAGAGCTCGGCGACGGCCGCGGCGATTTCACCGAGGTCCAGGGGGTCGCTGGCGCGGCCGCCGGCGCCGGCCTCGGCCTCGGCGATGCTGAGCAAGGCGTTGAAGGTGGCAAGCAGCCGGTCGGCCTCCTCGATCGCCGCCCGGATTGCCTCGGTCTGCGCGGCGGCATCGTCCGAGGGGCCCAGCAGCGCCAGCTCGAGCCGCGCCCGCAGCCGCGACAGCGGCGTCTTCAAATCGTGTGCGACATTGTCGGTGACCTCGCGCATGCCGGTCATCAGCCGCTCGATCTGCTCGAGCATGCCGTTGAGATTGGCGGCGAGCTGGTCGAATTCGTCACTCGTACCGCGGCGCGGCACCCGGTCCGACAGATTGCCGGCAATGACGCGCTCGGCGGTGCGGTTCACCTGCTCGACGCGGCGCAGCATGTTGCGGCTCATCACCGAGCCGCCCAGCAGCCCGATGCCGAGCGCCAGCAGCCCCGACCACACCAGCGTCGACTTGATGCGGTCGCGAAAGGCCGCCGCGTCGCTGATGTCGCGTGCGACCAGCAGGCGATAGCCGCCGGGGATCGCGAACAGGACGCCGCGGGCCGGGTGCGTTTGGGTCTGGCCCTTCGCCGCGACCTCGATCTGGAACGACAGCGAGCCCGGCCGTACCGGGACACCGACCGGCCAGCCGCTGATATTACCGGCGAGCGGCCTGCCGGCGCGATTGGTGACAAGATAGAGCATGCCGTCGCCGCGATCGCCGGCGCTGCGTGCAGCGATGATCTGGACGAGGCCGCTGAGCCCGCCCTCGGCATACTGCTCGGCCAGCCCGGTGACTTCGGCGTCGAGCGTCGCCTCGGTCTGGCGCTCGACAAAATCGGCGCTCGACCAGTAGACGAAGAACAGCACCCCGATCACCGACACCGCGAAGACGAGAAAATACAGGCCCGCGAGGCGGAAGGCGTGGGTCCGCACGAGGCGGCGGGCGGCGGCAAACAGGCTTCTCGCGCGGCGCCCCGCGGCAGCGAGGGGCTGCCGCCGGGCCGTCGGCCGGGCCGCGCCGCTCGCCACCAGATCGGCCGGGCCGGCCGGATGCGCCGTACTGTTCACGATCGCTGCCGTCTACTCCGCGACGCGCAGGCAATACCCCGCACCGCGGACGGTGTGAAGCAGGGTGTGCTCGAAGTTCTTGTCGATTTTTTGCCGCAGCCGGCTGACATGCACGTCGATCACATTGGTCTGCGGGTCGAAGTGATAGTCCCACACGTTTTCCAGGAGCATCGTGCGGGTCACGACATGGCCGGCGTTGCGCATCAGGTATTCGAGCAGCTGAAATTCGCGCGGCAACAGGTCGATCGTCTTGTCGCCGCGCTTGACCGAGCGGGTCAAGAGGTCGAGTTCGAGATCGGCGACGCGCAGCCGGGTCAAGCTCGGCGGGTCGGCGCCGCGACGCAGCAACACCTCGATGCGGGCCAGCAATTCGCTGAACGCGAACGGCTTGACGAGATAGTCGTCGCCGCCCGAGCGCAGCCCCTTGACGCGATCGTCGACGCTGCCGAGGGCGCTCAGGATCAAGGCCGGCGTGCGGATCTTGGCGCCGCGCAGCGCTCCCAACAGCGCCAGCCCATCCATGCCCGGCAGCATGCGATCGAGGACGATGGCGTCGTAATTGCCGGCGGTCGCGAGAAACAGCCCATCCCGCCCGTCGCCGGCGTGGTCGACGCTATAGCCGCTCTCGCCCAGGCCCTTCAGCAGATAGGCGGCGGTTTCGCGATCGTCTTCGATGATCAGCAGTTTCATCGTGGCGCATCGCGATCTTGCCGCCGCGGCCGCGTTAACCATTCGTTAGGGATTATCGCCCGAGCCTGGAGCGGCAACGGCGAGGCGAGTCTGTGGAACTCGCGTCTCGCCGTGGTGTTCGCCTCGAACATTTTTGCAGTGATCGGCAATGGGGGCGTGTCAGTGGCAAGCGGTCAGTTGGAAGTGGTTGCGCCGCTCGACCGAAGCAAGCCGCCGAGCATCCTGATCGTCGAGGATGAGGCGCTAATTGCGAGTTACATCAAGGAAGTTCTTGCCGAATCGGGGTTTCGGGTCGTCGGCGTCGCGGCCTCGGGTCCGGAAGCGCTGGCGCTTGCCACCGGCGCCACGCTGGCGCTCGTCGATATCCGGCTGACCGGTCCGATCGACGGCATCGAGCTCGCCTGCATGTTGCGCGAGAAATTCGCCCTGCCGGCGATCTTTCTGACCGGCTTGGTCGACGCCCAGACCAATACCCGGGCCCAGGCGGCGCTGCCCCTCGGCTTCCTGCGCAAGCCGTTTCTGCCGAGCCAGGTGTTCAAAGCGATCGAGCAGGCGCTAAGCCTGCTTGGCCATTAGGCGAGCCGCGCCCGAATTTTTGCGGCAGAACGCCACAGCGCGCAGCGGGCGGGCAGCGACGGCGATTTCGCCTTGACCGCGGCGGCCGTAGCGACGATCTATTGCGTACCAATTCAGTCCGAATTGGCTGCAGCGATCGTTTGGAAGCCTGCCTGTGCGATGATCATTCTCAGCAAACTGGCCGATTACGGCGTCATCGTCGCGACCCATCTGGCCGTCCATGGCGACCGGCAGGAGACCGCGGCAGCGGTAGCCGCCGCCACCCGGCTGCCTCCGGCGACCGTCGCCAAGCTGTTGAAGGCGTTGGCCCATGCCGGGTTGGTGACGGCGACGCGCGGCGCCGCCGGCGGCTATCGCCTGGCCCGCCCGCCGGCCGCGATCTCGGTTGCCGAGGTCGTCGCCGCGATCGATGGCGATATCGGCATGACGCAATGCTCGATCCATTCCTCTGATTGCGAGCGCACCACCTATTGCCCGACCCGGCCGCACTGGACGGCGATCAACCGGGCGGTCGGGGCGGCGCTGTCGGCGATCTCGCTGGCCGACATGATCCGGCCCTTCGCCTTCGCGCCGGCTTCGGCCTTCGCCAAGTCCGCTGCCGCCGACACCAGGCTTTGATGGACACCAGATGAGCGCCTCTCTCGACACCCAGCAGACAGTCCGCGCGCTCTCGCAGGAGGGCTACAAATACGGCTTCGTCACCGATATCGAGGCCGACGAAGCGCCGCCCGGCCTCAACGAGGACACGGTGCGCTTTATTTCGGCCAAGAAAGAGGAGCCGGAGTGGCTGCTCGAGTGGCGGCTCGCGGCGTTCCGCGCGTGGCGCGAGATGACCGCGCCCGACTGGGCCAAGCTCAAC
>DATLRS010000093.1:0-4729 GCA_035534535.1 Allostellaceae bacterium
GTCCGCCCGGGGTCGGCAAGACGACGATCGCGCGCCTCTTGGCGGCCCAACTTTCAAAAGGGGGCACCGACCTCGCCTTCGAGCCGCTATCGGCGGTGTTTTCCGGGGTCGCCGATCTGCGCCGGGTGTTCGAGGCGTCGAGGAAGCGCCGCGAGATGGGGCACGGCACGCTGCTCTTCGTCGACGAGATCCACCGCTTCAACCGCGCCCAGCAGGACGCGTTTCTGCCCTATGTCGAGGACGGCACGGTGATCCTGGTCGGTGCGACGACCGAGAACCCGTCTTTCGAGCTGATCGGCGCCCTCCTGTCGCGCGCCCAGGTGTTCGTGCTGCACCGGCTCGACGACGCCGCCCTCGAGACCCTGCTGACGCGCGCCGAGCGGCATCTTGGCCGCGCGCTGCCGCTGAGCGCGGACGGCCGCGCCGCGTTGCGCGCGATGGCCGACGGCGACGGGCGGTTTCTCTTGAACCTCGTCGAGGAGATCGACCGGCTGCCGCGCGAACCCGAGCTGGGGCCGCAACAACTGGCGGAACTCGTGCAGCGTCGCGCGCCGCTCTACGACAAGAGCCAGGAAGGCCACTACAACCTGATCAGCGCCTTGCACAAATCGCTGCGCGGCTCGGACACCGACGCGGCGCTTTATTGGCTGGCGCGCATGCTGGCCGGCGGCGAGGACCCGATCTACGTCTTGCGCCGGCTGACCCGCGCCGCGGTCGAGGATATCGGCCTCGCCGACCCGCAGGCGCTGGTGCAGGCACTGGCCGCGTGGGACGCCTATGACCGGCTCGGCTCGCCCGAGGGCGAACTGGCGGTCGCGCAACTGGTCATCTATCTGGCGACCGCGCCCAAATCGAACGCCGCCTATGTCGCCTTCGGCGAGGCGCGCCGCATGGCCGGCGAGACCGGCTCGCTGATGCCGCCGCTGCACATCCTCAACGCGCCGACCCGGCTGATGCGCGACATCGGCTATGGCGCGGGCTATGTCTACGACCACGCGACCGAGGAAGGCTTTTCCGGCCAGAACTATTTCCCCGACGGGGTGGCGCGCCGCGTCTTCTACCGCCCGGGCGAACGCGGCTTTGAGCGCGAGGTCAAAAAACGCCTCGACTACTGGGACAAGCTGCGCCAGCGCGCCTCAACTTCCCCCTCTCCGCCCCCGGGGGCGGAGAGGGCGGGGTGAGGTGGGGGATGCCAGAGCGTCCGCCGATGCCCACCTCACCCTCCCACGCCTCCGGCGCGGGTCCCTCCCTCTCCCCCCTGAAGGGCGGAGAGGGTAGTTCTGCCGGCGTCAGCACCGTTACGGTGCAGCCCGAAGACGGCGCCGGGCGGCTCGACCGCTGGTTCCGGCGGCATTATCCGGGGCTGACGCACGGGAGGCTGGAAAAGCTGCTGCGCACCGGCCAGATCCGGGTCGATGGCGCCCGCGCCCGCGCCGGCGACCCGGTCGCGCCCGGCCAGAGGGTCCGCGTGCCGCCGCTCCCCGAGGCGCCGCCGCCGCAAGCCGCCGCCGCGCCGCCTCGCATCCGGCCGCAGGGCGAGGCGCTGCTACGCGATGCCGTCATCTATCGCGACGACTGGGCGATCGTCATCGACAAGCCGGCCGGGCTCGCCGTGCAGGGCGGCACCAACACCGAGCGGCATGTCGACGCGTTGCTCGACGGCCTGCGCTTCGACAGCGCCGAACGACCCCGCCTCGTCCACCGCCTCGACAAGGATACCTCGGGCGTCCTGCTGATCGCCCGCACGGCCGCGGCGGCGGCGTTCTTCACCCGCGCCTTTCGCGACAAGACGACCCGCAAAATCTACTGGGCGATCGTCGTCGGCCTGCCGACGCCAGCGCAGGGGCGGATCTCGCTGGGCCTGGCAAAAAGCGGCGGACCGGGTGGCGCCAGGGGCTATGAACGGGTGCATGCCGACGATGCCGAGGGCAAGAGCGCGGTGACCTATTACCGGGTCATCGACCAGGCCGGCGCGCGGGCTGCCTGGCTTGCTTTGCTGCCGGTGACCGGCCGCACCCATCAGCTTCGTGCCCATTGCGCCGCGCTCGGCACGCCGATCCTCGGCGACGGCAAGTATGGTGGGGCGGCCGCGCATCTGCCGGGCGGCGCGGCGATCCACCGCTTGCATCTGCACGCACGCAGCCTCGCGCTGCCCCATCCGATGGGCGGCACGCTGAGCGTCACCACCCCATTGCCGCCGCATATGCAGCGGATGTGGGAGTTTTTCGGGTTTGCCGGCGACGCCAAGGAGCCGTTTGCCGAGCTGGATCTGGCGCAATGAAACGCGTCTACCAAGACGTCGCCACCCGCCCCGCCGATGGCGGCTGGGGCGTCGCGCTGGACGGGCGGCCGTTGCGCACCCCGGCCAGAGGCGAACTGGTCCTGCCGCAGGCCGCGCTCGCTGCGGCGATCGCGGCGGAATGGGCGGCACAGCAGGCCGAGATCCGCCCGGCGACGATGCCGCTCTTCCGGCTCGCCGCGACCGCGCTCGACCGTACCGCGCCGCAGCGCGACCGGGTGATCGCCGAGGCCGCCAACTATGCCGGCACCGACCTGGTCTGCTACCGCGCCGAGCATCCGCCGGCCCTGGCGAAGCGCCAGCACGCCGTGTGGCAGCCGCTGATCGACTGGGCGACGGCGCGCTACGACGCCGCGCTGGCGGTGACGCGCGGCATCGTCCCGATCCCGCAATCCCCGGCGGCGCTGAAGGCGTTCGCGGCGGCGGTCGCGGCGCAGGACGATTTCCGCCTGACCGCGCTGCATGCCCTGACCGCGGCTTGCGGCTCGCTGGTCATTGCACTTGCCCTGCTGGAAGACCGGATCGACGCTGCTGCCGCCTTTGCCGCGGCGCAGCTCGACGAAACCTTCCAGATCGAGGCCTGGGGTGAGGATGCCGAGGCGGCGGCCCGACGCCACGCCCTCGCCGCCGACATCGCCGCTGCGGCAAGGTTCGCCGAATTGCTGGGCAGATGACTCTATCCGGCGTTCTCGGCGCGGTATTCCTTGAAGACCCGCGAGGCGACCATCATGCATTCGCGGATAATCGGCACGCCGATATAGCCCGACAGGTGCAGCATCACCTCGGTCAATTCGTCCTCGCTCCAGCCCTGGCGCAACGCCATGCGCAGGTGTAGCGCCAGCTCGGGCTCGCGGCCCATGCAGGTATCCGAGACGACGCAGACCAGCGCCCGCGTCTTCAAATCGAGGCCGGGCCGTGTCCACAGCGCGCCGAACACGGTCTCGGTCGCGACGTCGATGAACTTTTTCATCACCGGGTCGCTGTAGGTCTCGCGCGCCGATTTCTCGACGGCGGCATCGCCCATCATCTGCCGCCGCATCGCCGCGCCCTTGCGGTAGAGTTCGCTCTCGGGCATCGCATCCTCGCTGGTTGAACCGTCTCGGGCGTCATCTTGCCCGGCCGGGCCGAGGGTGAACAGAGGCTGCGATCGTCAGGCGGCAGCTGGGCTGGCCTCGGGCTTTCTTTGGTGGTATCCCGCGCCATGAACGAAATCCTGCGGCAACTGGACGCGAAACGGGCGGCAGCGCGCGCCGGCGGCGGTATCCGCCGCATTGAGACGCAGCACGCCAAGGGCAAGCTGACCGCCCGCGAGCGCATCGAAGTGCTGCTCGACCCCGATTCCTTCGAGGAATGGGACATGTTTGTCGAGCACCGCAGCCACGATTTCGGCATGGCGGCGCAGACGATCCCGGGCGACGGGGTGGTCACCGGCTACGGCACGGTGAACGGCCGGCTGGTCTTTGTGTTCAGCCAGGATTTCACGGTGTTCGGCGGCTCGCTCTCGGAGGCGCATGCCGAAAAAATCTGCAAGGTCATGGACCAGGCGCTGAATGTCGGCGCCCCGGTGATCGGCCTCAACGATTCGGGCGGCGCGCGCATCCAGGAGGGCGTCGCCTCATTGGCCGGCTACGCCAACGTGTTCGAGCGCAACGTGCTGGCCTCGGGGGTCATCCCGCAGATCTCGCTGATCATGGGCCCGTGCGCCGGCGGCGCGGTCTATTCGCCGGCGATGACCGACTTCATCTTCATGGTCAAGGACAGCTCCTACATGTTCGTGACCGGGCCCGACGTCGTGAAGACCGTAACCCACGAAGCCGTGACCCAGGAGGAACTGGGCGGCGCGATCACCCATACGACGCGCTCCGGGGTCGCCGACCTGGCGTTCGAGAACGATGTCGAGGCGCTCATCGAACTGCGCCGCTTTGTCGATTTCCTGCCGGGCTCGAACCGCGCGCCGCCGCCGGCGCGGCCGGCGCCAAATGGACTTGGCGACCCGCGCGAGCGCGCCGAGCCCTCGCTCGACACGCTGGTCCCGGCCAGTCCCAACAAGCCCTACGACATGAAGGAGCTGATCGAGAAGGTTGTCGATGACGGCGATTTTTTCGAGTTGCAGCCCCATTATGCCGCCAACATCCTCGTCGGTTTCGCCCGCATGGAAGGTGCGACGATCGGCATCGTCGCCAATCAGCCGATGGTGCTGGCCGGCTGCCTCGACATCGACAGCGCCAGGAAGGCGGCGCGCTTTGTGCGCTTTTGCGACTGCTTCAACATCCCGATCGTGACCTTTGTCGACGTGCCGGGCTTTCTGCCGGGCACCGCCCAGGAATTCGGCGGGATCATCAAGCACGGCGCCAAGCTGTTGTTTGCCTTCGCCGAGGCGACCGTGCCCAAGGTGACGCTGATCACCCGCAAGGCCTATGGCGGGGCCTA
>DATLRS010000094.1:0-6511 GCA_035534535.1 Allostellaceae bacterium
ATCGGCATGCCGAGCGCCAGCAGGCGCACCTTCTTTGTTTCGCGCGCCAGGATCGCCATCGGGATCGTGCACACCGAATCGGCGCAGGTCGCCGTCGCGTGGTGCTCGTTGGTCATGATGTTGATGCCGAGCTCGTCGCACAGCGCCCACTCGTCGAGATAACGGTGATAGAGATCGGCGCCCACTTTCGGGTCGTACAGCCGGCTCGGGATCACGACGCGGTAGCTGTCGCCGAGAAGCGGCCACGCCGGGTGGTAGGCCATCTCGCTGAAATGCCAGGTTTGCATCATGGCCGGTTCTCCTCGGAAAAGCGTCGGATCGCCTGAGCGACCGCCTCGGGCTGTTCGATCTGCGGGTGATGCGCGGCGGCGGCGAGGCGCTGGAAGCGCGCGTGGGGCAGCGCGGCGGCGAGCCGCTCGCCATAGGCAGGCGCGACGATGCCATCCGCCTCGCCCCACAGCACCAGGGCGGGGCGCGTGATGCGGTGCAGCCAATGCGCCAGCGCCGGGTCGTGCATGTAGGGCTTCCAGCCGTAGAGCGCGGTCGCCTCGCGGTCGCGCGCGATGGCCAGCGCCTCGGAATCGTCGAGCTTGCCGTAATCGGGCACGGCGCGCGCCGGGTCGACAAAGCTGCGGCGCAGCACCTCATCGCCCGGCAAGGCATAGATGTCGGCGATGTCGCGCTCCTCGCGGCCGCCGAATTTGAGCCCGAGCGAGTCGATCAGCACCAGCCGGCCGAGCCGCGCCTCTGACCGCACCGCCAGTTCGAGCGCCACCCAACCGCCGAACGAGGCGCCGACCAACAGCGTGTCCCTGAGGTCGAGGCGATCGAGCAGGTCGAGATAGAGGTAGGCGATGTCGTGCACGGTGCGGCACCAGGCCGGGCGCGGCGTCGCGCCGAAGCCCGGCGCGCGCGGTGCGACAACCCGGAAATGCCGCGCCAAGCGGTCGAGAAACGGCCGGTTCTGCGCCACGTAGTCGCCGCCGTGCAGGAAGAGGAGCGGCGGTCCCTCGCCGGCGATCTCCGTCTCGACCGCGATCCCGCCCAGATCGATCCGTTCCATTCCCCACCCCTCGAAGGCTCGCCCGCGCAAGCTAAGCAGAATTGCATGGCGTGATCCACATTTGCCCTCTCCGCCCTTCAGGGGGGGAGAGGGAGGGCCCCATCGCGCAGCGATGGGAGGGTGAGGTGGGTGTCGGCAAGCGCGCTGGATTCCCCCACCTCACCCCAACCCTCTCCGCCCCCAGGGGCGGAGAGGGAGTGGACGACGAGGGTGTACATCCTCGATTATCAAGCCGGCCGCGTTCCGTCAGAGCAGCCGCCCTTGCACGTCCGGCCGCTCGCGGGCGGCGGTGCGGAAGGTGGCGCCGACATCGATCCGCGGGATGCGCGGCCGTATCCCCTGGAACAGTTCGGCCAGCGTGATGATCTGGATTTTCGGCACCTTCTCGAACGGCGTCTCGTAAAGCCCGGCGGCGGAGGCTTCGCGCTCCATGACGCGGGTCGGCAGGGCGAGGCTGATCAAGACGCCGATCGCCGCCTTCTCGCGGTCAACCACCGAGATCAATTCGCGCACCATGCCGACCCCGACATTGTCGCCGCCCTTGACCGATACCAGCGCCTTTTCGGTTTTGTCCTTGTCGCTGCGGAAGAACAGGATGCCGTCGATGCCGCCGTCAGCGCCCTTCTTCTTGCCGCCATAGGGCCGCGCCTCGACCAGGGACACCGCCCACCACTGGAACTGGTATTTGTCGCGCGCCGCAAGGTCGAGCGCACTTTCGAGGTCCTTCGGCGTGCCGTGCACCTCAAAGGCAATGCCGGGAAACGCATCCTTCAGCCGCCGCTCGATCAGCGAGATCGCCAGATGCGTCACATCGATGCCGATCCACGCCCGCCCGAGCTTCTGCGCGGCATGGATCGTTGTCCCGCACCCGCAGAACGGGTCGAGAATGAGGTCGCCCTCGTTTGAGGATGCATGGATAAACCTTTCCAAGAGCTCCAGCGGCTTCTGAGTCGGATAGCCCAGTCGCTCGGTTGCAGAATTATTCAACGGCGCGATATCCGTGATGACGTCCTGGGCGGGGGTGCCCGTACTTTCGTCCAGATACCGTTTGAACATCGGCATGCCGCCGCGCTTGGGCCAATGCAGACGGCCAGCAGCGTCGAGTTCATCAAGAGCTTCCGGCGTGTCCTTGCTTTGCAGGCCTAGAAATCCCGGTATGGCCCAATGTCGTCCCTTTGCCGTCGGCGAAATTCCACGCCAGGGCGTACCCGAAGAACCCGCCCTGATCCCCGGTGCAGTGAGGTCAGCCCGATTGAAGCGCCGGTCCGTCCCCGCCTCGATGTTGTTGTACCAGGCGTCAATTGTTTCCTGAGGGATGGGCTGAAAGGCGGTATTCCATATGTGCTGTTCAGATTTGGAATAGAAGAAAATCGTGTCGTGGACGGGACCAAACCGCTTCGCCGAGTTATGTGCGCTTGTCCTCTTCCAAATTATTTCGTTCAGGAAATTTTCCTTCGCAAAAATCGCATCGAGCAGCAGCTTCAAATAATGGCTGGCGGTTGGGTCGCAGTGCAAATAGAGCGAGCCGGTTGGCTTCAAAACGCGGTGCAGTTCGAGGAGGCGCACGGCCATCATCGCGAGATAGGCCATCACGTCGTTCTCGCCGAGGAACGAGCGCATCGCGCGCAAGAGTTCGGCGGCCTGCGTATAGGGCGAGGCGAGGACTTCGGAAAAGGCGCGCTCGGCCCCTTCGCCCCAATGCCAGGTGTCTTCGAAGGCTTCGATCTGCGCGTCGGCCATCTTGCCCGACGGCCCCTTGAACAGGACGTTGTAATTCGCCTGGCTGTTGAACGGCGGGTCGAGATAGACCAGATCGACGCTTTCGCTCGCGATGCTCTCGCGCAACACATCAAGGTTGTCGCCATAATAAAGTGCGTTCGCCATTCAAATCTCCCGCCCGTTCTCCCTCTCCGCCCCCGGGGGCGGAGAGGGTTGGGGTGAGGTGGGGGATTCCAGAGCACCCGCCAGCACCCACCTCACCCTCCCAGCGCTGCGCGCCGGGCCCCTCCCTCTCCGCCCTGAAGGGCAGAGAGGGGAAGATCATTTGCCGGTATCCAATTCTTCCCGGATACGTTCAAGCACGCCCGCGAGATTGTCGAGCACATCATTATTCCAGAAGCGGATCACCCCATAGCCGCGGCGGCCGAGTTCAGCGGTGCGGGCCGTATCGGCCTCTTGTTGCATAGCGTGCTGGCCGCCGTCGATTTCGATGGCGAGTTTTTGGCTGGGGCAGGCGAAATCCACAACGTAGGGACCGATCGGGTGCTGGCGGCGAAAGCGATGCTGGGGAAGCGATTCGCGCAACGCACGCCATAGCCTGATTTCAGCATCTGTTGCGTTTCGCCGCAGCCTGCGGGCGGTGAGCGTCCGTTGTCGCAGCGGCACCGGCCGCGCTACGCGTCGCGCCAGACCGGCGGGCGTTTTTCGAGGAAGGCGTCGATGCCTTCGGCGGCGTCGCGCGCCAGCATGTTTGTTGTCATCGCCTCGGCGGCGTAGCGATAGGCGTCGGCGAGGCCCAATTCGGCCTGGCGATAGAAGGCCTCCTTGCCGATCGCCACGGTGAGGGCCGATTTCGCCGCGATCTGGCGGGCGAGCGCCAGCGTCTGCGCGCCAAGCTCGGCCGGCGGCACGACCCGGTTGACGAGCCCCAGGGCTTTGGCGGTCGCGGCGTCGACGAGGTCGCCGGTCAGCAGCATCTCCATCGCCGCCTTGCGTCCGACCGCGCGCGACAGCGCCACCATCGGGGTCGAGCAGAACAGCCCGATATTGACCCCGGGCGTGGCAAACCGCGCCGGCGCGCTGGCCACCGCGAGATCGCAGGTCGCGACCAGCTGGCACCCGGCCGCCGTGGCGATGCCGTGCACCTCGGCGATGACCGGCTTGGGCAGCAGCACGATCTGCTGCATCAGCGCGCTGCACCGGGCGAAGACCTGCTCGTAGGCGGCGCGGCTTGGCTCGGCGCGCAATTCGCGCAGATCGTGCCCGGCGCAGAACGCGGGGCCGGCGCCGGCGATCACGACGACCCGGCATTGCTTATCGGCGGCGGCGCGGGCGAGCGCCTCCTGCAACGCCGCCATCAGCCCGACCGACAGCGCGTTGCGCGCCGCCGGCCGGTTGAGGACGAGGCGCAGCACGCCGCCCTCGAGGGTTTCCAGCAGAACCGGCGCCGCACCGGTGATCGCCGCCGCATCGCTCATCGTCGCCTCCCAGTCGCGGCGTCGTTATAGCGGCGACAAGGCGACGATGTTAGGGTAATATAATACCTCATTGTAAAGCCCGTTGTTTCATAATGCTTTTTGCTTGACGGCGATGCGGCGAGCGCCTAAACGGACGCTCCGTGACACGCGCTGGCGTCGGCGCAGTGGGGCCGCATCCGATGAAGACATTCTCTGCCAAGCCGTCCGACATCGACAAGCGATGGCTGCTGGTCGACGCCGATGGTCTGGTGCTCGGCCGGCTCGCCTCGCTGATCGCGATGCGGCTGCGCGGCAAGCACAAGCCCAGCTATACCCCGCACATGGATTGCGGCGACTACGTCGTCGTGGTCAACGCCGAAAAGGTGCAGCTGACCGGCAACAAGGCCGCCGGCGACATCTTCTATTGGCATACCGGCTATCCCGGCGGCATCAAGGGGCGCAGCAAGGGCGCCATCCTCGGCGGCAAGCACCCCGAGCGGGTGATCGAGAAGGCGGTCGAGCGGATGGTGCCGCGCGGGCCGTTGGGCCGCAGCGTCATGCGCAACCTGCGGGTCTATGCCGGGCCGCAGCACCCGCACGGGGCGCAGAACCCGCAGCCGCTCGATATCGCCGCGATGAACCGCAAGAATGTGAGGGCGTGAGCATGTCCGACGACGATCGCCCAGAAACGCCGCGCGGCGCGCCGCAGACCTTCCAGGGACTTGCCAGCCTGCGCCAGGCGATGGCGACGGCGCGGCCGACGCCGACCGCGGCGGTGCCGGCCACGATGGCCGCCATCCCTGAGGATGTGCAGCCCAAACGCGACGCGCTCGGCCGCTCCTATGCCACCGGCAAGCGCAAGAACGCGGTCGCCCGCGTGTGGATCAAGCCGGGCCAGGGCAGGTTTGAGATCAACGGCCGCGACAGCCCGGTCTATTTCGCGCGGCCGGTATTGCGCATGCTGCTCAACCAGCCCTTCGTCATCACCGACCGGCTCGGCCAGTTCGACGTGTGGTGCACCGTGACGGGCGGCGGCCTGTCGGGGCAGGCCGGCGCGGTGCGGCACGGCATCAGCAAGGCGCTGACCTATTACGAGCCGGGGCTGCGCCCGATCCTGAAGCATGGCGGGTTTCTGACCCGCGACAGCCGCGTCGTGGAGCGCAAGAAATACGGGCGGCACAAGGCTCGCCGCCGGCCGCAGTATTCGAAGCGCTAAGGCGGCCTGTCGCTGCCGCAGGAAAGGCGGCAACCGGCATTTCCCCTGCCCGCCCGCCGTCGGCGCGTGGTTAAATGCGCGCCTGACGCCGCAACGGGAGTGCGCCATGCGCTTTGCGATCGCGATACCGACCGACGCCGAATCGTGGCGGGTGGTGCGGCGGGCCGAGGAATTGGGGTTCAGTCGCGCCTGGTTTTACGACACCCAGATGCTGAGCGCCGATCCGTTTGTCGCGATGGCGGCGGCGGCCATGAAGACGACGAAGATCCGCCTCGGTACCGGCGTCCTCATTCCCTCGAACCGGATCGCCGCGGTGGCGGCCAATGCCTTTGCCTCGCTCAACAAACTGGCGCCGGGACGGATCGATTTCGGGATCGGCACCGGCTTTACCGGGCGCCGCGCGATGGGGCTGGGCGCGGTCAAACTCGCCGACATGGAAGAATACATCGGCACCGTGACGGCGCTGCTGCGCGAGGAAACCGTCGAGGCCGAGATCGAGGGCAAGCGGCGCCTCATTCGGCTGTTGAACCCCGAGCTGGGCCTCATCAACACGCGCGACCCCGTGGGGCTCTACATCGCCGCCTCCGGCCCGCGGGCGCGGCAACTGACGGCCAAACTCGGCGCCGGCTGGATCGCCACCGCCGCCGATGTTGCGGGCGCCGTCGCCACGCTTCATGAGATGCGCCAGTTGTGGCTGGCGGCCGGGCAGATGGTCGAGGCGCTCGACGCCGTCGTCTTGACCGGCGGCGTCGTGCTCGACGAGCACGAGCCCGCCGATTCGCCGCGCGCCGTCGCGCAGGCCGGGCCGCGTGCCGCGATGCTGCTGCACCGTGCCGCCGATGCGGCGCTGATGGGTTGGCCGGCGATCGCCGCGATCCCGCCGGAGCTGACCGAGACGATCGCCCTCTATGTCGAAGTGGCGCGCCGGTTCGGGCCGCAGGGCGCGCATTACCTGGAAAACCACCGCGGCCACCTGATGTTCGTCAAGCCCGAGGAGCGGCCGTTCATCACTGCCGATCTGATCCGGCTGACCAGCTTCGCGGCGACCGAAAAGGA
>DATLRS010000095.1:0-6812 GCA_035534535.1 Allostellaceae bacterium
ACCCGGTCGATGACGATCGCCGGCCGCTGCGGCGCGAAGGCCGGCGAGCCGTCCGCCTTCTTGCGCGGCATCGCCGCCTTCGGCATCGCGAGGCCGTCATCCCGATAGTCGGCGCCGGTATAGACGGCGAGAACACCCGGCATCGCCATCGCGGCCGCCGTTTCGATGCTGCGGATCCGCGCATGCGCGTGCGGCGAGCGGACGAAGATCGCATGGGCCTGTCGCGGCAGCTCGACATCGTCCTGAAAGCGCCCCTTGCCGGTCAACAGCCGCGGGTCCTCGAAGCGGCGCAGCGACTGCCCGACCCCGAATTTCATCAAGTCCGGACTGATGTCGTTCATACCTGTCTCAGCCTCTTCCCTCAAATCGTCATGCCCGGACTTGATCCGGGCATCCCCGCCGCCAACAGATGGCCGGGTCAAGCCCGGCCATGACTTGGTAGTGTTAATTCAACTCTAGGAACGTCAGTCCCGTCTTGGTCCATGTGCCACCCCGCGGCGCTGGCGTCAGGAGGCCATACTCGATCAACAGTTCGACGGCGGCTTGCCCGGCACCCATGCATTCATGATCTACGCGGTCGCCCTTTTTGAGGTATTGCTGGCACATCCACGCCAGGGCAACGAGCAGCCGCTTCTCTGGCTACGTCATGTCGTCATCTGCTCCACCAGTTCTAGCGCGACGATCGCTACTCGGACACACCGAGATCACACGAAGCGGCAGGAAATCGATCCGAGCAGCCCGTAATCGATGTGGAACGCGTCGCCGGCGCGCGCCTCGACCGTGCTGGTGAACGAGCCGCCGAGGATGAACTGGCCCGGTTCGAGCGCCAGGTCGAACGGCGCCAGCTTGTCGGCGAGCCAGGCGACGCCGTTGGCGGGATGGTTCAAGACCGCGGCGGCCACCCCCGATTCCTCGATGACGTTGTTGCGGTGACACAACACGGCGACCCAGCGCAGGTCAAAGTCGAGCGGCCGGACCGGCCGGCCGCCGATCACCAGCGCCGCGTTGCCGGCGTTGTCGGCGATGCTGTCGAGGACGCAGCGCGGCTGCTGCGTCTCCGGATCGATCCGGTGGGTACGGCCGTCGACGATCTCGCAGGCCGGGACGACGTAGTCGGTCGCGCTCAGCACGTCGAAGATCGTGCAGCCGGGCCCCTTCAATCGCCGCCCCAGCACAAACCCCAATTCGCATTCGAGGCGCGGCTGGATAAAGCGGCTCACCGGGATCTCGGCGCCGTCGCTGTAGAACATGTCGGCCAGCAAAGCCCCGTAATCCGGCTCGGTAATGTTGGCCTGGCGCTGCATCGCGCGCGAGGTCAGGCCGATCTTGCGGCCGCGGATCGTATTACCTTCGGCAAGCTTCAGATCGACCCAGCGGCGCTGCACCGCATAAGCGTCCTCGACCGTGAAGCCGGGATGCAACACGCTCGGTGCGCGGGTCCGCCGCCGTTCCTTTTCGGCGGCGTGATAGGCCCGCGCCAGCGCGTCGATCTGCGCGTCGCTCAGCATCTGACTGACCCTCCCCATTCCGTCACCCCGCAAACGCGGGACGGATGGTCGCGACTTGCTTGCCGGTTACAGCACGGCGACAAACGACGCCTGCACCATCGCCCGGCTATCGGCGGGCAGGGAAGTCGTGTGCCGCGCCGGCCGCGAGTCCGCATTGGGGAACATCTTGACCCACTCGGCATTCAACGCCTCGCGCTGGGTCGCGGGGTCCTTTACGAAGAAATCGATCTTGACGATGTTCTCCGGCGTCCCGCCGGCCGCCTCGATCGCGGCGCGGATATAGCCGAACACATTGGCGACCTGCGCCTCCAGGCTCGCCGGCAATTCGCGCGTGCCGGGATTGCTGCCGCCGATCACGCTCGACATGACGATGTTGCCGACCCGGCTGGCGTTGGGGATCGGGTTCTGGTGGCTGAACCCGGGAAACATGATGCTGCGTCGTTCGGGCATGGTTCCCTCCTGTTAGGCCGGTTGACGTTCGGCCGCGCCGAACACCGGAAAACCTTCTTCGCGATCGCTTCGCTATGGGTAGAGGAGTCAGCTGATCCAATCAAGCAGGCGATGGCGCTCCGTCCGCGCGGTCAGGATCGCATCGACGCCGAGGCTGCGGCCGTAATGGTGCAGCGCAAACATCAGCTGCAGCACCAGCAGGAAAAAATAGGTCCATGGCCACTCGCCCCAGGCGTTGTAGAGGCCGAGCCACAAATTGAGAATCTGCAAGGCGCCGATGATCGCGAAGAGGCCCACGAAGGCGCCGAGCATCAACGAGACGCCGGTCGCCACCTCGGCGGCATAGACGATCGGCGCAAAGAGATAGAAATGCGGCAGCACGATATGGTTGACGAAATCGGCCTGCAGCGGGATCGCGGCGGACTTCCCCATGATCTGCATCCAATGGGCGAGCCCCGTGGCGCCGAACGGCTTGCCCGGCTGGTCGGTGTAATAGGGCGGCAATTTCCACAGGCTCTGCTGCCACCACATCGCGCCGATCACAAACCGCAGGATCCATTGCGCGACATGCTGCGGCCGACGCTGCTGCGGGATCGCCGCCAGCGCATAGGCGGCCAGCGCGATGCTGGCGACAAGCAGCAGCCAGAAGACCGGCGTCGTCCATTCGGGCTTTGTCAGAAAGGCGATGATATCGGCTGCGGGATTGTCCATCGGGGTCACCTCGGCTCGGAGGGGGCGGCGCCCAGATTTCGGCGCGCTTCGAACGCGACGCGGGCGAAGGTCAGCGCGATGCGCCAGCTCGCCTTCACCGTCCCGCCGAACGTGCCGGAGACCTTCGAGACGCCGCCGACGCGGCGGCGATGGGCGACCGGCAGCTCGATGATGCGCCAGCCGGCGCGCGCCGTGCGCATCTGCATTTCCAGGTTCCAGCCATAGGTCATCTCGCGCATGCCGAGCCCAATCAGCGCCTCGCGCCGCACCGCGCGCATCGGCCCCATGTCGCTGTAGCGCACCCCATAGAGAAGATAGAGCGCCCAGCCGATCGCCTGTCCGGCGAGGCGCTGATGGGCGCTCATGCTGCCGTGCTCGCGGCTGCCGCGAGTGCGTGAACCGATCGCGAAATCGGCCTCGCCCGCTGCGACCGGCCCGACCAGCAGCGGGATCAGCTCGGGGCAATCGCTGCCATCACCGTCGAGGAAGACGATGATGTCACAACCCGCCGCCGCCTCGGCGCCGGTCCGGCAGGCGCGGCCATAGCCGCGGCCCGCAGCGAGCACCCGGGCGCCGGCGGCCTGCGCCCGCGCGATGGTGCGATCGGTGCTGCCGCCGTCGACGATGATGATATCATCGACGCTGCCGGCGGGAATCGCGGCGATGACGCCGGCGATCGCGTCCTCCTCGTTGTATGTCGGGATGACCGCGGCGACGCGCGGGCGCGACGCGGGCAAGTCACAGGCTCCAGCGCAACCCGCAGCCGGCGCAGGCGACGGGCGGCTGGTCGCTGAGCAGCGCCGTGCGGAAGGCCTGGTATTTGGCGCCGTTCCAGATGTCCCGCAGCGTCTGTTGCGTCGCATCGCCCAGCGTGAAGCTGTCATAGCCGCGCATCGAAAACGGTGCGACGCAGCACGGCAGCACGCGGCCGTGCGCGGTGATGTACATCAGGCTCCACGGGCGCCGGCACAACGACCAGGGCTGCGCGGTCTCATCGGGTTTGAGGCTGGCTGCCGGGTCGGTCGCGCCGGAGGCGTTGAAGGCAATCCCGAGGCTGCGCGCAAGGTTTTCTGCCTCGCGGATCAGCCGCCCCTCGTCGTCGTCGCCGCCGGCGAACAGCGCCTGGTCGGGCCGCGCCAGTCCCTGGCCCTCGGGGAGATAGACGAGCCGCTGGAGGTAGACTTCGCCGACCTCCATGTCGTGCGCCAGGCGGACGAAATCACTGAGCTGCCCGACCGTTTCCTTGAGCCCGGTCAGCCACAGCGAGACGCGTGGCCGCTCCGCCGCCAGCTCGCGCTGCAGGGCGCGGAAGGCGCGCACCTTGCCGACGATGCGGGCGAACATGTCGCGCCCGCGCACCAGCTTGAACCCGACGGGCTCGGCCGCATCGAGCGAGACCCGCAACTCGTCGAGGCCGCTGTCGATCAGCTCGCGCCCCTTGCGCTCGCTCAATAGCGTGCCGTTGGTGTTGAACAGAACGTAGGCGCCGCGGTCCTTCAGGTGGCGGATCATGCGGGGCAGGGTGCGCACCATCATCGGCTCGCCGACCCCGTGCAGGACGACGCGGGCGATGCGCGGGAACTGGTCGACGATCGTGGTAAACAGCGACCAGCTCATGTCGGCCGGCGGTTCGAGCGCCTCGAAAGTGCGCGGGCAGGTCGTGCACAAGAGGTTGCAGCGGTTGGTCGTCTCGAGATAGAGGCAGACCGGCTCGGCTTCGGCCACGGCGCCACGTTCCGCCGCAATATGCGCGAAATAGCGGCGCGGATCGGGTTCAGCGGAGAGCGCGTTCGCCATGCGTCGCCGGCTCCTTTCGCCGCCGCCACAATTCGGCCGCGGCTATCACCAGGAACGGCACATATAGCGCGGAATCGACCAGCAACCAGCGCCGATCCCAGACCAGATGCGGCCAGATCGGCACCAGATAAAGCAGGAAACTCGCCAGCGTCAACCATACGAGCGCGATTGATGGAACGAGACAGGCGAACACGACCAGCCAGGCGAAATACCAGGGATAATGCGGCGACAAGAGCAGCATGAAGGTGCCGGCGATGAGGGCGGCGCCGCGCAGGTCGCCCGCGGCATCGCGCCGTCTGAACGCCACCCAAACAGCGAGCCCGGCAAGCAGACAGGCGGCGCCGGCGATGTAGGCGATATCGGGGATGCCGGCCAGCGGCAGCGCCGATCGCGCGATTTCCCACACATAGAACCCGGCGCCGCCGCCGGTGAAGCCTTCCTCGACCGCATAATGCGGCAGAAAGCCGAACACCCCCCAACCGACGCCGATAAACGGCAGGTAGGCGAGGACCACCACGGCGGCGAAAACCGCCAGCATCCGCCAATCCCACCGTCGCCATAACGCCGGCAAGATCGCGGCCGGATAGAACTTGACCAAGGTCGCAAGGGCCAGCGCCAGGCCGGCTAGGCAAACATTCGTTGATTGGCGCCCAAATCGCCGGCCTTCGTCGTCCACTCCCTCTCCGCCCCCGGGGGCGGAGAGGGTGGGGGTGAGGTGGGGGATGCCAGAGCGCCGGCCGCGACCCACCTCACCCTCCCACGCCTGCGGCGCGGGGCCCTCCCTCTCCCCCCTGAAGGGCGGAGAGGGCAAATATGGATCGTGCCAACCAATTCTGCTTAGTGTGCCGCGGGCGCGACGCCCGCTCCATAGCGCCAGCGCGACGAACGCGACGATGGCGGCGTCGATATGCCCGCTGCCGGCGAATTCCCACAACGGCAACGGGTGCCAGGCATAGACGATGATGCGCGACGCCGGCTGCCCGGATGACACCAGCATCAGCAGCAGCAGCGCGACAGCGATCGCCTCGAACCCGACCATCGCCGCCTTCATTACGGTCGGGCTCTCGCCGACCCGCGTCACCGCGAAAAAGATAGCCTCGGCTGCTGGCGGGTAGATCGTGTGCGCGTAAGTGCTGCGGTTGATGTGGGGAAAGATCGCCGCATCGCGCAATGCCGCCAGATGCGGATCGCTCGGGATGTAGCGATAGGGGTTGATGCCGGCAGCGATGACCCGCCCGTCCCAGACGTAGCGGTAGATGTCGCTCGACAGATAGGGCGGGGCGAGCACCACCGCGACCCGCATCGCGCCGGCGACGCCGAGGATGACGACCAGCGCCCGGCGCGAGCCCGCACTACGCCAGACAAGGCCCATCGCCAGCAGGTACACCGCGCCCTGCGCCAGCGCGATTGCGACAAACCGGTCGATGTCGTTCTGCCGCTGCACATAGAGACCGAGGCCGGTCAGGGCGATGAGGCCGATGCCGCAGCCGGTGAGGCCGAGCGACCTGGTGCGGCTCACAACCGGCCGGCGAGGCGGCGCAGCACCGCCGCCGTATGCGGCGCCGGATATCCGGCCGGACCGGCGCCGTTGAGGTCGTCGACCAGCTGGCGCAGCGAGGCGAGATCGTCGACATCATACCAGGACGGCAGCGTCACGGTTTCGAGGCCCAGCTCGGCGGCGCGCTCGACGGTCTGGCGGAAGACAAGCTCGGTGCTCCAGGCAATGTCCTCGAACAGGCGCCGGTGCGGCTGTTTCAGGCCGATCAGGTAATAGCCGCCATCGACGGCGGGGCCGAGCACGACGCGGTCGCCCGGCGCTGCCAGCCGATGCGCCGCCTCGACGAGCACCGCCGTCGGCAGCGTCGGACTGTCGGCGTTGACCAGGCAGACCCGGCCGTAGCCCATCGCGAGCAAGTCCGCGGCGGCGTCGAAGAGGCTGGCGCCGAGACCGATGCGCCGCGGCGGCAAGAGCCCGATCGCCGCCGGCACCAGCGCCGCGAACACCGCCGCCGAACCCGGCGGCGAATAGGCGATGTAGCCCTCGATCGGGGCGGCCCGGGCGGCGGCAAGAATATTGGCGGCGATGTCCTCGATGAAGGCAGCGCCGAGCGCGGCCGCCTCGGCGCTGGATAGCGGCGGCACCAGACGGGTCTTGACCTCGCCCTGGCGCGGCGCCTTGGCCATCACCGCCACGGCACAGCGAGCCGGGCGAGCGGCGATCATCGGCACGTCTGCCAGGCGCGTGCGACGGCAGCGACGACCTGCAGCGAGGCTTGCGCGCCGGCGGCTTCGCCCTTTTCAAAGTCGCCGGTGTTGACCGCCATCTGGTTGGTGACGTGGGCGAGG
>DATLRS010000096.1:0-45585 GCA_035534535.1 Allostellaceae bacterium
AGCTTGTCCCATTCGTCGGCGCCCAGATACGACCGGAGCACCTCCTCGGGCGGGCCATCGGCCATGATGCGCCCGCCGTCCAGCCAGATGACGCGATTGGACCATTCCCTGATGATCGCCGCGGTATGGCTCGATATGACCAGAATGTCGGCGCCGCGCACGACGGATTCGAGGCGATGGCGCGCCTTTTCGATAAAACCGGCGTCGCCGGCGAGAAACCATTCGTCCATGATCAGGATTTGCGGGCGGACCGCCGTCGCCAGGGCGAAGCTCAAGCGCACCGTCATCCCCGCAGAATACGTCCGCGCCGGAATGTCGATGAATTGCGCCAATTCGCAAAACTCAATCACATCGTCTTCCAGCCGGGTCGTTTCCAGCGCCGACAGTTTCTTGTACAGGCCGAACAGGCGGATGTTTTCGCGGCCCGTCAGATCCGTATTCATGCCCTGGTTGACGTCCAGCAGCGCCGCCATCCGGCCCTGGATCGCCAGCGCCCCCCTGACCGGCTCGTAGATGCCGGCCAAGGTGCGCAACAGGGTCGTCTTGCCGGCGCCGTTGTTGCCAACCAAGCCCAAGCGATCGCCGGCCGCCAGCGTGAACGACACGTCGCGCAGCGCATGAACCACCAGGCGCTGTTTGCGGTCCTTGCCCAGCCGGCTGGTCGCCGCGGATAAGACGACCTTTTTCAGGCTGCGGCTTTCCGCGTGGTAGAGCGGAAAATCGATCGAAAGGCCGGAAACCGCGACACTGACCATGCCCGTCAAATCCAGAACGCGATACGGCCGCGCATGCGGGCGAACAGCAGCGATGTGGCGATGAAGAGCACGCCCGAGACGCAAAGCGCGTCAGTCCACGCCAGAAATCCCACGCGCTCGCCGAGAATCGGCGCTCGAACGATATGGAGAAGCGCTTCGAACGGATTGAGGGCGATCACCAGACTGACCAGCGGATGTCCCTTCACGAGGCTCGGCTGCCACATGATCGGCGTGATAAAAAAGACAATCTGCAAAACACTCTGGATAATCTGCGGCACGTCGCGGAACCGCGTGCAGAATATCCCAAACAACAGGCAGACTAGGAAGCCATCCACCAGCCAGAGCAGAAAGCCCGGTATCGCCAGCAACGCGAACGGGTCGAGCGGGATGTGGAACAGCAGAAAGACGGCTGCCACCACCACGATGTTGTGAGCCAGAATGATCAGATTCCGCAAAACCGTGCGCCCAGCGTAAAGCGACAACGGCAGCTTCGTCCCGCGGATCACGCTCTCGGCCAGAATGAAGGTATTGCAGCCCTCCGTCATCACGCCAGAGAAAAACGTCCACAATATCATCGAGAGCGTCAGAAAGGGGAAATAGGCCGTCATATCGGTATGGAACAGATATGAATAAACGACTCCCATCGTTCCGATCATGACTGAGGTCGACAGCGTCAGCCAAAACGGCCCGAGCAGGGAGCCGCGATAGCGAAGCTTGATGTCCAGTAAGCTCAGCGTCCAGGCGAGCCGCCACATGCTGGCGGCTTCCCGCACATCGCCAATGGCGAGGCGGAACCGCTCGGCCCAGCCGAGCCCGGCCCGGATCTCAAATCGTGCGTCGCCCGGGCCGGTACCGTCAAGCGCCGCGACGGGCGGGTTGCGCAGGCCGACCATGTCTACTCGCACCACGGCATTGATAAAGCGTCCGCCTCGGTCGGCGTGCGTCCGCTTTCCCGGCTGTTGGAACACCCGAGCGGTAGCATGCGCGCGCCACGACCGTCAAGGCGCCAGCACGGCAAGGGCGTCGCGCCGCTTTCCTAAGCAGAATTGCTTGGCACGATCCACATTTCCCCTCGCCGCCCTTCAGGGGGGAGAGGGGGGGACCCACGCCGCAGGCGTGGGAGGGTGAGGTGGGTGTCGGCAGGCGCTCTGGCATCCCCCACCTCACCCCGCCCCTCTCCGCCCCCCCCCGCCATGGCCCACGGTGGCGGAGAGGGAGTAGACGACGAAGGCTGACGATTTGTGCTCCAATCAAGGAAAGTTTGCTTAGGACGCGCCGCTCGCCGGGTTGAGCGCGGCGCGCCAGCGCGCCAGCGCCGCCCGCAGGCTCGCCGCCACCTCGCGGCGGGTCGGCGGCGGCAGGAAGTCGCCGATCACCAGGCTGCTGCCATGCGAGGCGATGAGCAGCCGGTTCGATTCGTCGGGGTGTTCCTCCAAGACGACGCGCAGCCAGAACGGCTGAAAGCGCCACAGCCGGCGCTCGCCGTAGATGTCGACCCGCTCGACCGTGAAATCCTCGCCCGACAGGCGCAGGATCTCGCGCCGCCGGGCGCTGCGGTAACTGAGGCGGAAGGCGAGGTAGAGCGCCGCCACATCGAGCCCGAAAAAGCCGAAAATCGGCCACGCGCCGAGCGACACGAAGACGATGCCGACGACGATGCTGACCACACCGAGCAGCATCATCATGATGCGAAAGCCGCGCGGCGGCAGGCTGCGATGCGGCAGCAGGACGCGCTCGAACATGATGTCGGCACCGGCGCTCATCGGCCGAAGATAGGATGGTTGCTGCCGCGCGCCAAGCGGTTGCGCGGGGTTTGCGGCCGGGTTTGTCGGGAGCGTCGGCAGCTTCTACACTCGCGCGATGCGGCGGTTCACGAAACGCGAGGCGGCGGAGTTCTACCGGCGGCTGGAAAGCAGCCGGCCGATCCCGCAGACCGAGCTCGACTTCATCAACCCGTTCACCCTCCTGGTCGCGGTCGTGCTGTCGGCGCAGGCGACCGATGTCGGGGTCAACAAGGCGACCCCGGCGCTGTTCGCCGCCGCCGACACGCCGCAAAAGATGCTGGCGCTCGGCGAGGAACGCGTCACCCAATACATCCGCACGATCGGCCTCTTTCGCACCAAGGCGAAGAACATCATCGCGCTGTCGCGCCTCCTGGTGGACAAATACGACGGCGCCGTGCCGCGCGACCGCACGCTATTGGAAACGCTGCCCGGGGTCGGGCGCAAGACCGCCAATGTCGTGCTCAATGTCGCGTTCGGCGAGCCGACGATCGCGGTCGACACGCATATCTTCCGGGTCGGCAACCGCACCGGCCTGGCGCCCGGCAAGACGCCGCTGGCGGTCGAGGAGGGGCTCGAAAAAATCACCCCGCGGCAATACAAGCACGGCGCGCATCACTGGCTGATCCTGCACGGCCGCTATGTCTGCAAGGCGAGGAAGCCCGATTGCCCCGAATGTGTCGTCGCCGATCTGTGCCGCTACGGCGCCAAGACCGCGCCCGCCGAGCTGCCGGACGCAATGATCGCGGCCCGAGCCGAGCCGCGGCCCCGCACCGCCCGGCAGCGCTAAAGCAGCGCGACGCCGGCCTTGGCGCAGTCCTCGTCTTCCTGCGAGGTGCCGCCGCCGACCCCGCAGGCGCCGATCACGACGCCATTGCGCAGGATCGGCACTGCGCCTTGCCCCATGATCATGTGGCCGCCTTCGGCCTGCGCGATGCCGCGCGGCGTCGGCTGGTCGGCGCGCGCCGACAACTCGCCGCTGGCCCGGCCGAACGCCGCCGAGGCGACGGCCTTGCCCTGGCTGCCGTAGACCCCGGCCCAGATCGCGCCATCCATGCGCTGCAGCGCAATGAGGCGCCCGCCGGAATCGCACACCGCGGCCGTGACCCTGATGTTGAGCTCCTGCGCTTTCGCCAAGGTGCCGCGCAGGATGCGGTTGGCTTCGTCGAGCGTCAGACTCATCGCTTCCCTCCCTGGACAAGAGCCGGCAGCCTATCACACCGCGTGGCTCAGGTTTGAAATTGGGCGTATCAAATTGGCGGGGCGCGTAGCGTCCCCTATACTCCGCGCGCAGGCAATCTCTCGTTGTTCCGCCGACTGAAATGAAAACCTTCCGCGCCGGGGTCGATATCGGCGGCACGTTTACCGACATCGTGCTGCTCGGCGATGATGGCGTGCGCCATACAAGGAAAGTGTCGTCGACGGTTGACGATTACGCCCGCGCGATCGTCGATGGGCTGGCCGCGCTGCTCGGCGAGATCGGCGCCCCGGCGCAGGGCATCGTCGAATTGCTGCACGGCACGACGGTCGCCTCGAACGCGATCCTCGAACACAAGGGCGCGCGCACCGGCCTCATCACCACCAGGGGCTTCCGCGACGTCCTGGAAATCCGCAATTTGCGGATGCCGCGGCTCTACGACATGTCGTGGACCAAGCCGCCGCCGCTGGTCGAGCGGCGCCTCCGCGTCGAGGTCGACGAGCGGGTCAACGCCGCGGGCGGCATCGACCGGCCGCTCGACGAAGCAAGCGTCGAGCGCGCCGTGCGGTTTCTGGTGGCGGAGGGGGTCGAGGCGATCGCGGTCTGCCTGTTGCACTCCTATCTCAACCCGGCGCATGAGGCGCGGGTCAAGGCGATCGCATCGCGTCTCGCCCCCGACATTGCGCTGTCGGTCAGCGCCGAGGTATTGCCGGTCATCAATGAATACGAGCGCACCTCGACGACCGTCATCAACGCCTATGTCCGGCCGATCGTCGAGAACTACCTCAACCGGCTGATCGCCGAGGTCGAGCGCAGCGGCATCGATGCGCCGCTCCTGTTGATGCAGTCGAACGGCGGGCTGACCACTGCGAGCGCGGCGGCTGCGACGCCGATGCATATCATCGAATCGGGGCCGGCGGCCGGCGTCGTCGGGGTACAGGCGTTGACCCGCCGCATCGGCATCGACAAGGCGATCTCGTTCGACATGGGCGGCACCACCGCCAAAGCTTCGCTGATCGAGAACGGCGAAGTGACCCGCGCCACCGAATACCAGGTCGGCGCCGGCATCGTGCTCGGCTCGCGCCTGCTGTCGGGCGCCGGCTACACGCTCAAGGTGCCGGCGATCGATCTTGCCGAAATCGGCGCCGGCGGCGGCTCGATCTTATGGATCGATGCCGGCGGCGCCTTGCAGGTCGGGCCGATGAGCGCCGGCGCCGCGCCGGGCCCGGTCGCCTACGACCAGGGCGGCGAGCAGCCGACCGTGACCGACGCCAATCTCGTCCTTGGCTATCTCAATCCCAGCCATCTCGTCGGCGGTGCGCTCAGCCTCAATGCCGCCAAGGCGCGCACCGTCATCGCCGACAAAATCGCACACCCGCTCGGCCTCAGCCTCGAGGAGGCGGCCTACGGCGCGCACCGGATCGCCGCTTCCAACATGATCCGCGCCATCAAATCGGTGTCGAGCGAGCGCGGCCGCGACCCGCGCGACTACGCGCTGGTCGCCTTCGGCGGCAACGGCCCGGTGTTCGCCGCCGGCATGGCCGAGGCGCTGTCGATCCCCTTGGTGCTGATCCCGCCTTCGGCCGGGGTGTTCTCGTCGTTCGGCCTGCTCTATGCCGAGGTCGAATATTATTTTACCCGCACCAGGAAGCGCCTGTTGCGTGCCGCGGCGCCGGACGAATTGCAGACGATTGTCGATGGGTTGGAGGCCGAGGCGCGGGCGCGGCTCGGCGATGACGGGTTTGCCGCCGACCATATCGCGATCCGGCGCAGCGCCAGCCTGCACTACCAGGGGCAATCCTTCGAATTGCGCGTGCCGTTGATGCCCGGCCGGCTCGACGATGCCGCGCTCGCCGCGCTCGAAGAAGCCTTCGGCGCCGAGCACGAGCGCACCTACGGCCACCGTGCCGGGGTTGACGAGCCGGTCGAACTGGTCAGCCTCGAGGTGATCGGCCGCGGCGTGCCCGTGGTGCCGCGCGCTGAACGCGCCGCCGCGGCGCACCCGGCCCCGGATATCGCAATCGCCGAACCCTCGCGCCGCGCCTATTTCGGGCCGCTGGGCTGGCGCGCCGCCGCAATCATCAACCGCAGCGCCCTTGCGGTGCCGCAGGCCGGCCCGTGCATCATCGAGGAATACGACGCGACCTGCCTCGTCCCGCCCGGCTGGAACGCAGGGCTCGATGGGTTCGGCAACATCGTGATGCGGCGTGGCGACCAGCGCTAGTAGCCGGTCCCACACTTTCGCATTCGTCATGGCCGGGCGCGACCCGGCCATCTCTGTGCAGCGGCAAGAGATCCCCGGGTCAAGCCCGGGGATGACGGCTTTGGACGATGGCCAGCCTCTACCGTACCGGCGAGAACGAGGTCGGGATCAGCAGCTTGTTCTCCTGGCGGATCGGCCGCACCCCGGCCTGCGGCGGCCACGCGCGCCCCGGCGCCCGGGATGCCGCGCGGATGCGTTCGCGCTCGGCCAAATTCTTGTACACCCAGATGTGGGTGAACTTGTTGAGCCCGCCGAGTTCGCTGGTCCAGCAGGCCGCCAGCGGCGACAGTTCCTCGCGCGCCGGCACGGCCTTGCCCCACGCCTCCAGCACCTTCGGCAGATCGCCCGGGGCGTAGGTGTAGGTGCGCATCTCGTAGACATTGCCGGTGCCGTAGTCGCGGCTGCCGAGCGGGCGCATGAACGGCGCCGGGATCACGATCTCGGCTTCCTGCGCCGCCAGCAGATCCTGGCCGCCGGGCATTGCATTGCGCGCCGCATCGTTGGCCATCGCCGCGCGCACCCGGGTGCGGTGCGCCAGGTCGTCATAGGGATAGACGTGGACGCATTGATTGAGCGGCCCGAACTCGGTGTGCCAGAAGGCCCCCAGCGGCGAGTGCTTGAGCCGCGACGGCAGCCGCTTTTCATAGCGCTCCTCGAATTCGGCGACGGTGCCCGGGCGCAGCGTATAGGTGCGGACTTCGTAGATCATGGCGTCCTCCAGGTGACAGGCTTGGCGATATTGATGTGCGAGCCAACCGTACGGCGCATCCTACGCCATGGCGAACGGGCGCGGATACGAAATGCTATGCCGCGACCTTGCGCAGCCGGTGGATGACGCGGCGCTTCGCCGGCATCGGTTCCGTCGAGAAACGCGACCACGAGCGGCCGGAGAGTTCGCCAACAAAGATGTTGCCCTGGCTGTCGACCGCGATGCCGTGCGGCGAGGTGAACTGCCCCGGCAGGATGCCGCCATGCGCCTTGCCGAGCCGCGCCACGACCTTGCCCTGCAGCGTGTGGATCGAGACGCGCGGCCCGATATTCGGCCAGTCCTTGTTGATCTCGCCCTGCGGCCCGCCTTCGCCGATATAGCATAGCGGGTCATGCCCGTGCCCGCCGGCGTGGCTGAGGCACATGCCGTTCGGCCGGTGCAGATTGTTCCACTGCGCCTCCCATTTGCCGTTGCCGTCGAACACCTGGACGCGGTGGTTTTCGCGGTCGGCCAGATAGACCCAGCCTTGGGGATCGCAGCAGATGTTATGGGCGATGTTGAACTGCCCGGGATCGGTACCGGCCTCGCCCCACGATTTCAACAGTTTACCGTCGACCGTGTATTTGTGGATGCGGGCGTTGCCGTAGCCGTCCGAGATGTAGAGCCGGTCGGCCTGCGGCGACAGGGCGGTGTGGGTGCAGCGGTGGAACGGCTCGCCCGACATGAACGGCGCCGGCTTCCCCGGAATCCCGAGCGTCAGCAGCACCTTGCCGTCGAGCGTGCAGCGCCGCACCGTGTGGTCGCCGTCATCGGTCAGCCAGATCGTGTCGTCGGGCGCGACATGCACGCCATGCGGCCGGGTGAAAACGCCCTCGCCCCAGGTGCGCAGCAGGTTGCCGTCCTTGTCGAAGACGGCGATCGGGTGGTCGCCGCGGTTGAAGGCATAGACATTATCCCTGCTGTCGACGCCGACCGCGGCGCAGTCGCCGAGCACGATCTCGCCCGGGATCCTGGCCCAGTCCTCGTTGACCTCGAAGCTCCATTCGCCGCCGCCGAGCCGCTCCGCCATCGCTTTTCTCCCGGTATCGTCTGCGGCCATCATAGGCCGGGCGGGCCGGGCAGGCGAGGGGGGTACGGCTCAGGCGGCGTGGGCGCGATCCTCATTCTGCCGGCGCGCCAGCACGATCTTTTCGGCCGAATTTCCAAGGAAATGCGGCGCCGAGCCGCCTTCGGCGAGCAGATCGAGGAAGTCGTCGGGCCGGGTGATGCGCACCGAGCCGAGGAGGTCGGCGCCGCGCTTCATAAACGCGTCGGGCAGCATGCCGACGGTCGGGCCGAGCACCGTGACGCGCGCCGCGGGGTCCGCCAGGGCGAGCAGGTCCTCGAGCGTGTCGGTGATCAGGGTCGAGCCGGTGATCAGCAGCACATCGGCATCGGGCACGATCTCCGGCGCCCGCTGGGCGGCGCGGTAGAACGGCATCTCCTCGGGCTTCAAGGCGGCCGGGCTGCGCTCCAGCACCAGATAGGGTTGCTGGCGCCGCTTCAACTCCTTGAGAAACGGGATGAAGGCGCCGACCAGGACGACCCGCTCGCCGGCGCGCAACCCGGTTGCCTCGAACGCGTCGGCGCCGGCACGCAGCACGATTTCGGGATCCGGCCGGCGCTGCCAGCACAATTCGGCCAGCGCGTTGAGCGTCGCGATGCCGACGGCGCGGCGCAGGCCGTCGTCCGACAGCGCGTCGCGCATCACCTCGCCCGCCTTCCGCCCGGCGATGCGCCGGAAGGCGACGCGGTGCGCCGCGACCGGGCAACAGATATCGCCCTGCGCCGCCTCGCGCGGCGTCGCGCAGGTGCCGCCAACCGCAATGCCTTGGCCGGGGCCGGCGGTCAGCTTGACGCCGGTGAAAAACAGGCCGAGTACCGCCCGCTCGACGAGGATGTCGTCGAGTTCGCCGCCGAGAATGTCCGTGACGCGGCTGATCGTCTCGTTCAGGATGGCGCTGGTCACAAGTCTCGTCCCTCTGTGATCGCCCCACTGATACAGCACAATCGCATTGCCATGAAACTGATCCATCTCAGCGCCGCGATGGCGGCGTTCGCTGTCATCTCCCTAACCGCGCCGTCTGCCGTGATGTCTGCGGCGGCGCAAGGAGCACCGAACAAAATGACGGAACTGGCGGACGGCCTCAAATACACCGATACGACGGTCGGCACCGGCGCCGAAGCGACGCCCGGCCACAAGGTCAGCGTCCATTACACCGGCTGGCTCGACGAGAATGGCAAGAAGGGCAAGAAGTTCGACAGCTCGGTCGATCGCGGCGAGCCGTTCGGCTTCACGCTCGGCGCGCAGCAGGTGATCCGCGGCTGGGACGAGGGCGTCGCCGGCATGAAGGTCGGCGGCAAGCGCACCCTCATTATCCCGCCCGCCCTCGGCTATGGCGCGCGCGGCGCCGGCGGCGTCATCCCGCCCAACGCGACGCTGATCTTCGATGTTGAGTTGTTGAAGGTCGACTGATCCCGCCGGTCACCCCTGCCGCGTTTCGGCGTCCGCGCCGGGGGCCGGCGGCGCGCCGGCGAAGGCGTGGTGGTCGAAGGCGATGCTCTTGATCACGGCATAGACCGGGCGGCCGGGCTCGAGGCCTAGGGTTTCGACCGAACGCCGGGTCAGCCGCGCAACCAGCGCCTCGCCGGCGCAGTCGAGGCGCATCTCGACGATCGCCCCGTCGCCGGCGGCAATCTCGACGACGGTGCCCGGCAGGACGTTGAGGGCGCTCAGCCCCTCGGGCGGGCTCAATGCGATCATCACGTCGCGGGCGCGGATGCGGACGCGCAGCGCGGCGCCCACTGGCAGGTCGAGACGCGGCACGCGCAAGTCGCCGGCGGCGGCGCGCAGCGTCGTCAGGCCAAAGGCGGCATCGTGGCCGGCGACGCGGGTCGCGAGGATCGCGCCCGCTTCGGCGCGGCCGGTCAGCGGGAACAGGTCGATGCGTCCCATGATCTGCGCGGTCGGGCCGACCGCGGCAACCCGCCCCGCGTCGAGGACCACCATTGTCGTCGCCAGCCGGGTGACCTCGCCGACCTGGTGGCTGACATAGACGATCGGCACGCCGGCCCTGTCGCGCAGCCGCTCGATATAGGGCAGGATCTCGGTCTTGCGTGCTTCGTCAAGCGCGGCCAGCGGCTCGTCCATGACGAGCAGGCGCGGGCGCGCCAAGAGGGCGCGGCCGATCGCGACGCGCTGCTTTTCGCCGCCCGACAGATTGGCCGGGCGCCGCGCCAGCAGCCCGCCGACGCCGAGCAGCTCGATCACATCGTCGATTTCGCCCGAGGCCCCGGTCTTTCTGTCTCCGGGCGGCGCGAACCAGCGCCCGTACAAGAGGTTCTGCCGCACCGTCAGATGCGGAAACAGGCGCCCCTCCTGGAACACATAGCCGATGCGGCGGCGCCGCGCCGGTACGAAGATGCCCCGCTCGGTGTCGGTCAACACCGCGCCGTCGACGACGATCCGAGCACGATCGGGGCGCAACAGCCCGGCGATCGCGTTGATCAGCGTCGTCTTGCCGGCGCCCGAACGGCCGAACAGCGCGGTTAGGCCGCCGGCGCTGTCAAACGCGGCGTCGAGCGCGAACGGCCCGAAGCGATGCGCGACCGCGATGTTCAGCATGTCACCGGCAGCATGTCACCGGCAGCATGTCACAGCCCGAGGGCGCGGCGGGCCGCCCGCTCGATCATTACCTCCGAGGCGAACAGCGCGGCGAGCGAGATCGCGACCGCGACGAGGGTCAGGCGCAACGTGGCCAGATCGCGGCCGGGAATCTGGGTCAGCGTGTAGATCGCCAGCGGCAACGTCTCGGTCTCGCCGGGGATGTTGGAGACGAAGGTGATCGTCGCGCCGAATTCGCCGAGCGCGCGGGCAAAAGAGAGGATCATGCCCGCGAGGATGCCGGGCAGGATCAATGGCAGCGTGACCGTCGCGAACACCCAGAGCGCGTTGGCGCCGAGCGTGCCGGCGGCGGCTTCGAGCCGGCGGTCGACCGAATCGATCGACAGCCGGATCGAGCGCACCATCAGCGGAAAGCCCATCACCGCGCCGGCCAGCGCGGCGCCGGTCCAGCGAAAGGCCAGCACGATTCCGAGGCTCTTCTCCAGCAATTCGCCGAGGGGGCCGCGCCGTCCGAACAGCAGCAGCAGAACATACCCGGTGACCACCGGCGGCATGACGAGCGGCAGGTGCACAAACGCATTGAGCAGCGAGCGACCCCAGAAACGGCCGCGCGACAGGAGCAGCGCGACCCCGACCCCGACCGGCAGGCTGCCTAGCATCGCCCAGAAGGCGACCCGCATCGACAGGCGGATCGCTGTCAGCTCTTCCGGCGAAAATGACAGAAACGTGGTCACTGCGCATGGCCGAGCACGGTAAAGCCCTGTGCTTCGAACAGTTTGCCGGCGGCAGCGCCGCGCAGGTACGCCGCGAGCGCCGCGGCGTCGGGCTGTGCGGTCTTGGTCAGCGCCATCGGATAGACGATCGGCGGGAGGGCGTCGGCGGGGAAGGTGGCGACGATCCTGACCCCCGGTTCGACGGCGGCATCGGTCCGATAGACGATGCCGAGCAGCGCCTCGCCGCGCGCCACCAGCGCGAGCGCGGCGCGGACGTTCTCGGCCGCGGCGACGCGCCCGGCGACGCTCGGCCAGACGCCGAGCTTTGTCAGCGCCGCCTTGCCGTAGAGCCCGGCCGGCACGGCGGCCGGGTCGGCCATCGCGAGATGCCCGCCGCCGAGCAGTTTGGCCAGCGGGAAGCCGGGCCCGATCGTCACCTTGACCGGGCTGTCTTCCGGCGCGATCAGCACGAGACTGTTGCCGAGTAGATCGACGCGGGTTTTCGGGTCGATCAGGTTGTGCTGTTGCAGGTAGTCCATCCATTTGAGGTCGGCCGAGATAAAGATATCGGCCGGCGCGCCATTCTCGATCTGCTTCGCCAGGGTCGAGCTCGCCGCGTAGGAAACAACCGCGTGCTTGCCGGTATCGTTCTGCCATTTCGCATCGATCGCGTCGAGCGCGGTCTTGAGGCTCGCCGCCGCAAACACGATGACGCCGGCGGGCCGCGCCACGGCGGGTGAGGCGCCGGCGGCAACCGCTAGCACCGCAGACGCCGCAGCGCCGGCCAGCAACCTCCGTCGCTTCATCTTCTCCCCTCCTCGCTATGTCACTTAGAACATAACGATCCTGGCCCATCCGGGCGGGCGGCTTCAAGGGAAAACATCAGACCTTGGCGCCGGCCTTCGCGCGGGCATGGCGGCCCAGCGCCGCAAGATCGTCCGCGGTGCCGACAACGGCGGCCTCGTGAACCCGGCGATACCGCTCCAGAACTTCGGCGCCGAATTCGGTCAGCGCTGCGCCGCCACCGCCGGCGCCGCCCGGCGCCGCCGCGACCACCGGCTCGGCAAAGGCCTGGTTCATGCTGTCGAGCAGCAGCCAGGCGCGCTTGTACGACATCCGCATGTCGCGCGCCGCGGCCGAGATCGAGCCGGTATCGCGCACCGATTGCAGCAGCCTCGCCTTGCCGGGGCCGATGCGCGCGCCCGATTCAAACACGATGCTGACCTTGAGGTGTGGCATAGCGCCGCCTGATATAAGCGAGATCGCGCCCGCCGGAAACGTCCGGTCGCCGCCGCCGACATGGCGCCGCGTCGAGCCGCGGGATATTGTAGCGGCGGCAAACCGTGCGAGGAAGACGATGAGCGATCCGCAATCCGCCCGCCCCCTGCCTAACCCTCCCCCGCTCGCGGGGGAGGGAAGGGTGGGGGTCGACGATCTCGGCCTCGCCGGCAAGGTCGCGATCGTCACCGGCGGCGGCGCGCCCGATGACGGCATCGGCAACGGCCGCGCCGCGGCGATCCTCCTGGCGCGCGCCGGAGCGCGGGTGCTGGTCGTCGACATCATCCGCGACGCCGCCGAGCAGACCGTCGCGATGATCGCCGCGGAGGGCGGCGAGGCGGCGGCGTTTGTCGCCGACGTGGTCGGCGAGCAGCAATGCCGCGCGCTGGTCGATGCCGCGCTCGGCCGCTTCGGGCGGCTCGACCTGCTCGACAACAATGTCGGGATCGGCGGGCGCGGCAGCGTCGTCGATACCCGGGTCGAGGATTGGCGGCGGATCATGCAGGTCAATGTCGACAGCATGTTCCTCGTCTCGCGCGTCGCGATCCCGGCGATGATCGCCACCGCCGGTGGCGGCGCCATCGTCAACGTGTCGTCGATCTCCGCTTTGCGGCCGCGCGGGCTGACCGCTTATTCGACCTCGAAGGGCGCGGTCATTGCGCTGACCCGGGCGATGGCGGTCGATCACGGTCCCGATGGCATCCGCGTCAACTGCGTCGCGCCGGGGCCGATCTATACGCCGCGCATGTATACCGGGCAGATGAGCGCCGCCGGCCGCGAGGCGCGCCGGCTGGCCTCGGTGCTCGGCATCGAGGGGGTCGGCTGGGACATCGGCCATGCCGTGCGCTTTCTGTTGTCGGCACAGGCGCGCTACATCACCGGCCAGACCCTGGTCGTCGATGGCGGCGCCACCCTGGTCGGGCCGGGCCGGGCGCCGGGTTGAGGCGACCCCGGAAAGACAGGCCAAATTCGAAGCGATGAAACTATTTAATAACCATTCCAAATGTTAATCTTGGCTCGGCTCCGGATGCGCTGAGCTAGACAGGCTTGGCGGTCTGGTGCTTCCGGTATCCGGAGTATGATACACAAGGTAATATCATGAAAAAGTGGTCCAATGCTCTGACCCTGGCGGCGGCTCTCGCCGTCGCAATCGGGATGACCGCGCCGGCCTTTGCAAAACCTGGTGGCGGCGGTGGCGGTGGTGGCGGCGGTCATAACGGCTTTAGCAGCTCGGGATTGCCGCGCGGGTTCACTCAGGGACATAAGCACGGCTGGAGCGGCGGCAGTTCGCCGCCGGGCTGGAGCCACGGCAACCGGCACGGCTGGAATGGCGGCAGCATGCCGCCCGGGTTCAGCCGCTAGGTAATCTCGGCTCCGCCGTAGGAGCGGGCGCGGCAAGCCCGGCCGTTCGAGGCCGGGCTTGTTCTGTTTCGGGTGGCGCAGCGCTCGCCTCTGCCGCAGGATCGACTAGGGCCGCGCCGGTCCGGCGACGACGGGAGACCTCCGATGAACCCCTTCGATCTCAGCGGCCGGGTCGCGATCGTCACCGGCGGCAATGGCGGCATCGGCCTCGGCATGGCGCAGGGTCTGGCCGGCGCCGGCGCGGCGGTCGTCATCGCCGCCCGCAATCGCGACAAGTCGCAGGCGGCGGTCGCCGCAATCATCGCGAGCGGCGCGCAGGGCGCCTTTATCGCGCTCGATGTCGCCGACCCCGCCTCGTGCCGCGACCTCGTGCGGCAGACCGTCGAGCGCTTCGGCCGGCTCGACATCCTCGTCAACAACGCCGGCATGTCGATCCGCAAGCCGCCGCAGGATTATGCGGTTGCGGAGTGGCAGGCGGTGCTCGACACCAACCTGACCGGCCCGCTGGTCTGCTGCCAGGCCGCGCATCCGGTCATGAAGGAGCAGGGCGGCGGCAAGATCATCAATATCGGCTCGATGATGTCGCTGTTCGGTGCCGCCTACGCGGCCGCCTATTCGGCGAGCAAGGGCGGGCTGGTACAGTTGACCCGCTCGCTCGCCACCGCCTGGGCCGCGGACAACATCCAGGTCAATGCGGTGCTGCCCGGCTGGATCGACACCGAACTGACGCAGGCTGCGCGCCATCAGGTGCCGGGGCTCAACGAGCGCATCCTGCGCCGCACCCCGGCCGGGCGCTGGGGCGAGCCGCAGGATCTCGCGGGGATCGCGGTGTTTCTCGCCTCGCCGGCCGCGGATTTCGTGACCGGTGCGGCGATTCCGGTCGATGGCGGGTACTCGGCGGAATTCTAGGCCGGCCGGGACGGCCGATGCTCGCCGATGGCGGCGCCGGGCGCGCGCCGCGCCCGATCCAGGCCATTGCGGTCGGCGCCACCCTGATGCTGGCGCTGCTCGTTGCGGTGGCAATCAAGCGCGCACCGCCGGATTTTTCGGCGCTGCCGGTCATTGCCACGATCCGCGACCCGGCCGGGCGCGCGCTGTGGACCATCCGGCTGGCGCGCGCGGCGCATGAGATCGCGGTTGACGGGTTCGCCGTCGCACCACCCGCCGATGGTCAGGTCTATCGCTTGTGGCTGGCGCCGCCGTCCGGCGCTGCCGCGGGTGCCCGCCCGCTCGGCCTCTTGCCGCTCGCCGGCCGCCGGGTGATCCCCGAGATCCCGGCGCTGCTCGCCCGGCTCGCCGGCGGCGGGCTGCTGGTCACGCTGGCGCCGGCGGGCGGCGGTACTGCCGTGCAACCGAGCGGCCCCATCCTCTTCCGCGCCCGCCCGGGTCCGGCCCCTGTCCCTGCGTCCGGGGTTCGTCCGGGGTAGTCGCCGGTTGCGCTGGCCCCGAGAAAGCGACACAATAACGCGGGTTGCTAGTAATCTGCCCGCAGGGCAGGCAATCCGTACGAGCGCGGCGAGCGCATTGTGGCGATGGCGCCGCTGGTCGCGTATCATCGTGCGTAAGGGGTGCTAAAATTGCGACGTCGACGACAGCCGGCGGCAGCGATGATGCATCGGCTCGGCGGCAGGAAGGTGGCGAGAGATGACCAATCCGCTGAGGTCGCTTCAGGAGTGCGGCCAATCGGTGTGGCTCGATTTTGTCAGCAGGGAATTGCTGCAGAAGGGCGAGCTTGGCCGTCTGATCGCCGACGACGGGATCAGAGGCGTCACCTCGAACCCCTCGATCTTTGAGAAGGCGATTGGTCACGGCGATGATTACGACGCGGTGATCGCCGCCGCAGAAGCCGCGGGCGACCGCGACCCGGGAGCGCTGTTCGAGGATTTGGCGATTCGCGACATTCGCGACGGCGCCGACGCGCTGAGCCCCGTTTATCAGCAGACGCAGGGCCGCGACGGCTACATCTCGATCGAGGTGTCGCCCTATCTGGCGATGCAGACCGAGGCGACGATCACCGAAGCGCGCCGGCTGTGGCACGGCATCGGGCGGCGCAACCTGATGGTGAAAGTCCCCGGCACGCAGCCCGGGCTATCGGCGATCCGCACGCTGATCGGCGAAGGCATCAACATCAACGTCACGCTGCTGTTCTCGCAGAAGGTCTATGCCGCGGTCGCCGACGCCTATATCCGCGGCCTGGAGGACTTTGTCGCCAAGGGCGGCGACCCGCACCGGGTGGCGAGCGTCGCCAGTTTTTTCGTCAGCCGCATCGACACGCTGGTTGACGGCGCCCTCGACCAGCGCATCGCCGCCGCAGCGGACCCCGCCGAAAAGCAGCGTCTGAAGGCCTTGCAGGGCAAGGTGGCGATCGCCAACGCCAAGCTCGCTTATCGGCTCTATGACGAGCTTTACCATGACGAGCGCTGGCTGCGCCTGGCGCAGCAGGGGGCGCAGACACAGCGCCTGTTGTGGGCCAGCACCGGAACCAAAAACCCGGCCTACCGAGACGTCCTCTATGTCGAGGAGCTGATCGGCCCCGACACCGTCAACACGATGCCGCCGGCGACGATGGATGCCTTCCGCGATCACGGCCGGCCGCGCGCCAGCCTCGCCGAGGATGTCGCGGCGGCGCAGGCGGTCATGGACGCGCTGCCCAAGGCCGGCGTCTCGATCGACGATCTTACGGCGCGGCTGGTTGAGGACGGGCTGCGCCTGTTCGCCGACGCCGCCGACCAGCTTTATGCAGCGGTGCAGCAAAAGCGCCGCCGCGTGCTCGGCAGCGCGCTCAACCCGATGACGTTCAAGCTGCCAAAGGCGCTGGATGACGGGGTCAAGGCGGCGCTCGAAGACTGGCGGGCGGAGGGCAAGATCCGCCGTCTGTGGGCCGGGGACGGAGCGCTATGGACCGCGACCGATGAGGCGGCTTGGCTCGGCTGGCTCCACATCATTGATGACGAGTTGGCAACCGGCGCGCATCTCGACGCCTTCGCGGCCGACGTGAAGAGCGCCGGGTTCAGCGACGTGCTGCTGCTCGGCATGGGCGGCTCCAGCCTCGGCCCCGAGGTGCTGGCGCTGAGCTTCGGCAGCAAGCCCGGCTTCCCGCGTCTGCAGATTGTCGATTCGACCGATCCGGCGCAGCTCCGCCGCATCGAAGCCTCGATCGATCTGAAGAAAACCCTGTTCATCGTGTCGAGCAAGTCCGGCAGCACGCTTGAGCCCAACATCTTCAAGCAGTATTTCTTCGCCCGCGCGAGCGAAGCGCTGGGCGCGGCCGAGGCGGCAAAGCATTTTGTCGCGATTACCGATCCCGGCTCGGCGGTCGAGAAGATGGCGGACCGCGAAGGGTTCCGCGGCGTCTTCCACGGCCTGCCGACGATCGGCGGGCGCTATTCGGTGCTGTCGGATTTCGGGATGGCGCCGGCGGCGGCGATCGGCATCGACACAAGCGCCTTCCTCGAAGGGGCGGCCGAGATGGTGCGCTCCTGCTCGGCGAGCACGCCGCCCGCCGAGAACCCGGGCGTGATCCTGGGCGCCATCCTCGGCGTCGCGGCCCCCCAGGGCCGCGACAAGCTGACCGTCCTGGCCTCGCCGGGGCTGGCGTCGCTTGGCGCCTGGCTCGAACAGCTGATCGCCGAATCGACCGGCAAGCTCGGCCGCGGCATCATCCCGATCGACGCCGAGGCGGTGGGCGCGCCCGAGGTCTATGGCGCCGACCGCGTCTTCGCCTACCTCAAGCTCGATGGCGAGCCCGATGGCGCGCAGGAAAAGGCGGTCGCGGCGCTCGAAGCGGCAGGGCAGCCGGTGGTGCGCATCACGCTCGCCGACGCGATGCAGATCGGCCAGGAGTTCTTCCGCTGGGAGATGGCGACCGCGATCGTCGGGTCGATCATCGGCATCGATCCGTTCAACCAGCCCGATGTCGAGGCGCAGAAGATCAAGGCGCGCGAGTTGACCGACGCCTACGAAAAATCGGGCGCCTTGCCGCCAGAGACACCGTTTTTCAGCGGCGACGGGATCGCGCTCTACGCCGATGCGGCTAATGCGGCGGCCCTCAAGGCGACGAGCCTCGCGGGCGTCCTGAAGGCGCATCTCGCCCGGGTCGGCGCCGGCGACTATGTCGCGCTATTGGCCTTTATCGACCGCAACCCGGGGCATACCGACGCGTTGCAGGGCATGCGCGGCAAGATCCGCGACAAGACCCGGGCGGCGACCTGCCTCGGCTTCGGGCCGCGCTTTCTGCATTCGACCGGGCAGGCCTACAAGGGCGGCCCGAACAGCGGCGTCGTTGTCCAGATCACCTGCGCGGATGGCGCGGATCTTGCGGTGCCGGGGCAGAAATACAGTTTTGGGGTCGTCAAGGCGGCGCAGGCGCGCGGCGATTTCGACGTGCTGGCGGAACGCGGCCGCCGGCTGTTGCGGGTGCACCTGTCGGCCGATGTCGAGGATGGGTTGAAGACGCTCGGCCGCGCTCTTAATGAGGCGCTGTCCTAGCTCTCGACAGCTGGCGGCCGATCAGCCGCGACGTACGATGGAAAAAGTGGAGACAAGTCAATGCAGCTCGGAATGATCGGCCTCGGACGGATGGGCGGCAACATCGTGCGGCGGCTGATGCACGCCAGCCACAGCTGCGTCGTCTACGACAAGAGCACCGCGGCGGTGCAGGGGCTCGCCGGCGAGGGGGCGAGCGCCAGCCGCGACCTTGCCGATTTCGTGCGCCAGCTGGAAAAGCCGCGCGCCGTCTGGGTCATGCTGCCGGCCGGGGCGATCACCCACGGCACGATCGTCGAACTGGCCGGCCTGCTCGACGCCGGCGACATCCTGATCGACGGCGGCAACTCGTTCTTCCATGACGATGTCGCGCATGCCGAGATGTTGCAGGAAAAGGGCATCCGCTACCTCGATGTCGGTACCAGCGGCGGCGTCTGGGGCCTGGAGCGGGGCTATTGCATGATGATCGGCGGCGACAAGGCGGCCTTCGAGCATCTCGACCCGATCTTCGCCGCGCTGGCGCCGGGCATCGGCACGATCGAGCGCACCCCGGGGCGCCAAGGCCATGACCCGCGCGCCGAGCAGGGCTATCTCTATTGCGGGCCGGCCGGCGCCGGGCATTTCGTCAAGATGGTGCATAACGGCATCGAATACGGGATGATGCAGGCCTACGCCGAGGGCTTTGACATCCTGCGTAACGTCAACACGCCGGTGGTGCCGGCGAACCGGCGCTACCAGCTCGACCTCACCGATATCGCCGAAGTGTGGCGGCGCGGCAGCGTCGTCGCCTCCTGGCTGCTTGACCTGTCGGCGATCGCCCTGGCCGAGGATAGCGAGCTCAAGGAGTTCTCGGGCTTTGTCGAGGATTCCGGCGAGGGTCGCTGGACGATCGAGGCGGCGATCGAAGAGGCGGTACCGGCCGACGTGTTGTCGGCGGCGCTCTATACGCGGTTCCGCTCGCGCCAGGACCACACCTTCGCCGAGAAGATCCTGTCGGCGATGCGCAAACAATTCGGCGGCCATCAGGAGCCGGGAAAGAGCTGAGCGATGGCGGCGACCGCCCCCCCCTGCGCCTTGGTGATTTTCGGCACCAGCGGCGACCTGACGCGCCGACTGCTGATGCCGGCGATCTACAACCTCGCCAAGGCGGGCAGGCTATCGGACAACTTCGCGCTGATCGGCGTCGATCGTTCCAAGCGGACGATGCGGCAGTTTCACGACGATCTCGGCGACGGCATCCGCAAATTCGTCTCCGATACGGCCGGCGACAGCGCGGGTGGCGGCGGCGATGCCTTCGACGAGAAGGCCTGGGAATTCCTCACCACGCGCACCACGCTGGTCGATGGCGATATGACCCAGCCGTTGACCTACAAGAAAATCGCCGATGATCTGGTGCGAGCCGCCAAGCAGCACAACACCGGCGGCAACGCGATCTTCTATCTCGCCGTGGCGAGCGCGCTGTTCGGGCCGGTCATCGAGGACCTCGCAGCCGCCGGGCTGATGGAGGAAAAGGACGGCTATTGGCGGCGCGTCATCATCGAAAAGCCGTTCGGCAACGATCTGCCCTCGGCCAAGGCGCTGAACGCGCGCATCCTCGACGTGGTGACCGAGCCGCAGGTCTATCGGATGGATCATTTCCTGGGCAAGGAAACGGTCCAGAACATCATGGCGCTGCGCTTCGCCAACAACATTTTTGAGCCGCTATGGAACCGTGACCATATCGACCATGTCCAGATCACCGTCGCCGAAACGGTCGGGGTCGAGCGTCGCGCCCGGTTCTATGAGGCGACGGGCGCACTGCGCGACATGGTGCCGAACCACGTCTTTCAGCTTGTCAGCCTGACCGCAATGGAGCCGCCGAACTCGTTTGCCGCCAACGCGGTGCGGACTGAGAAGACCAAGGTGCTCGAAGCAATCGTCCCGCTCGACAATGACGATGTGCTGCGCAATGTCGTGCGCGGGCAGTACGCCGCCGGCACGGTGCGCGGCCAGCCGGTTTCGGCCTATCGCGAGGCCGACGGGGTGGCACACGACAGCATGGCCGAGACCTATGTCGCGATGCGGCTGGCGATCGACAATTGGCGCTGGGCCGGCGTGCCGTTCTATCTGCGCACCGGCAAGTCGATGGAGCGGCGCACCAGCGAGATCGCAATCCAATTCAAGGACGCGCCGTTCGCGCTGTTCCGCGATACCGCGGTCGGCACCCTGTCGCCCAATGTCTTGGCGATACAGATCCAGCCGGACGAGGGCGCCTCGCTGCAATTCAGCGCGAAGCGGCCGGGCCCGGACATCCAGCTCGGCGGCGTGCGGATGGACTTCCGCTATAAGGACTATTTCAAGAGCGCGCCGAGCACCGGCTACGAGACGCTGGTTTACGACTGCATGATCGGCGATCAGACGCTGTTCCAGCGCGCTGACAGCGTCGAGGCCGGCTGGGAGGCCGTGCAGCCGGTTCTCGATCTGTGGCAGAACGACAAAACCGCGCCGCTCGAATTTTATTCCGCCGGCAGCGCCGGACCGGACGCCGCCGACCAGCTGCTGTGGCGCAGCGGCCGCAAATGGCGACCGATCAGCTGATGGCGCCCAACCAGCTGATGCCGCGGTCGGTCATTGTCGCACCGTCGATCCTGTCGGCGGACTTTGCGCGGCTCGGCGAGGAGGTGCGTGCCGCCGAGGCGGCCGGCGCCGACTGGATCCATGTCGATGTGATGGACGGCCGTTTCGTGCCCAACCTGACGATCGGCCCGGTGGTCGTCGAGGCGGTGCGCCGCGTCACCGCAAAGCCGCTCGATGTGCACCTGATGATCGTCGAGCCCGAGCGCTATCTCGACGATTTCGCACAGGCCGGGGCCGACCATATTCTGGTGCATTGCGAGCCCAGTTCGACCGTGCATCTGCACCGCACGCTGTCGCGGATCCGCGACCTCGGCAAGGTCGCCGGCACCGTGCTGAACCCGGCGACGCCGCTGGCACAGATCGAGGAAGTGCTCGATCTGTGCGGCATCATCCTGGTGATGACGGTCGATCCGGGCTTTGGCGGGCAGCAGTTCATCCCTTCGATGCTGACAAAGATCGGCGCCTTGCGGCGGTTGTGCGAGGCGCGCGGCCTCGCTCCGATCATCGAGGTCGATGGCGGGCTCAGCGGCAGCAATGCCTGGCAGGCGATCGAGGCGGGGGCCGGCGCCATCGTCGCCGGCTCGGCGGTGTTCGGTGCGGCCGATTACGGTGCAGCGATCGCGGCGATCCGCCATTCGGCGCCGCCGCTGGCCGCTTGAGTCGCGCCATGCCGCTGGAACGGGATCACCTGAAGCGCGCGGCGGCCGAACGCGCCGTCGAATTCGTCGAGAGCGGCATGGTGATCGGGCTGGGCACCGGCTCGACCGCCGCCTTTGTCATCCAGCGGCTGGCGGCGCGCGTCGCGCAGGGGCTGCACGTGACGGCCATCCCGACCTCCGAGTACACGGCCGAGACGGCGCGCCGGCTCGGCATCCCGCTGGCGACCTTCGCCGAGCATCGCCGGATCGATCTCGCGATCGACGGCGCCGACGAGGTCGAGCGCCATAGCCTCAACCTGATCAAGGGTCATGGCGGGGCGCTGTTGCGGGAAAAGATCGTTGCCGCCGCCAGCGACCGTTTCATCGTCGTCGTCGACGACGAAAAGCTGGTCGATCGGCTCGGCGCACACATGCCGGTGCCGGTCGAGGTCGTCCAGTTCGGCTGGCAGGCCACCGCCGCGGCGCTCGGAAAGCTTGGCGGCCATCCCGAACTGCGGCGGCACGACGAGCGGCAGACTTTCGTGACCGATGGCGGCAATTTCATCCTCGATTGCCATTTTGGCTTGATTGACGACCCGGAGAGGATCGAGCGGCTGATCAATATGACGGTCGGTGTCGTCGAAAACGGGTTGTTTGTCGCACGCAGCTCGGCCGTGGTCGTCGCCTCGGAGAGCGGGATCGAAATCATGACGCTGGGCGGAGGCAAGTCGCTATGAGAAAGGTCTCGCTGGTCATCACCGATGTCGATGGCACCCTGGTGACGCGCGACAAGGTGCTGACGCCGGGCGCGATCGCCGCGGTCGGGCGGCTGCACGCAGCGGGCATCGGTTTTTCGATCTGCAGCAGCCGGCCGCCGTTCGGGTTGCGCATGATGATCGAGCCGCTGCGCCTGACGCTGCCGTTCGGCGGCTACAATGCCGGCGCCATCGTCGAGCCCGATCTCTCGGTGATCGAGCAGCAGCTGATCCCGCCCGACGCGGTCCGCGAGACGGTCGGCATTTTTCGCCAGCATGGCGTCGATTGCTGGGTTTTCAGCGGCAATGAGTGGCTGATCGCCAACCCGCAAGGCGCTCACGTCGAGCACGAGACGCACACGGTCCAGTCGCCGCCGACCGTCGTGCCGGCCTTCGAGGAGGCGCATTTTGCGACGGTCGGCAAGATTGTCGGGCCGAGCGACGATCACGGGCTGGTCGAGCGGCTGACCGGGTTGATGCAGGGGGTGCTGGTCGGCCGCGCCAGCGTCGCCCGCTCGCAGCCCTATTATTGCGACGTGATCCCGCCGGGCATCGACAAGGGCCGCCTCGTCGAGTTTCTCGGCCAGCGCCTCGGCATTCCCCAGGCCGAGATCCTCGTGCTCGGCGACATGGAGAACGACCTCGAGATGTTCCGCAAGGCCGGGTTCGCCGTCGCGATGGGCAATGCGACCGACGCCGTCAAGGGCGTCGCGCAGGCGACGACGCTGTCGAACGAGGAAGACGGCTTCGCGGTCGCGATCGAGCGCTATGTCTTCGGCGACTGATCGGGCGCCCGACCGCGCCTCACAGCGTCAGCCCGCCATCGACGATGACGGTCTGGCCGGTGACCATCGCGGTGCCGGCGCACAGGAAAAAGATCACGTCGGCGATGTCCTCGGGCCGGCAGGCGCGCTTTAGGGGCGTCCGTTCGATCGCCTGCGCCTTGCGCTCGGCCGGCCATTGCGTGTTCCACGGGCTCTCGACAAAACCCGGCGCCACGGCGTTGACCCGCACCTCCGGCGCCAGCGTGCGGGCGAGGCTGCGCGTCAGGTTGATGACGCCGGCCTTGCTCGTCGCATAGGGGATGCTGCTGCCGCTGCCCTGCACTCCGGCAATCGAGGCGGTGCTGCAGATGGCGCCGCGCGCCGCCCGCAGCGCCCCGGCGGCGGCATGGGTGCAGCGGAACGGGCCGATCAGGTTGGTCATCAAAATCGACTGCCAGAATTCCTCGTTCAGCGCATCGAAATCAGCAAACGGGATCGGTGCCGAGGTGGCCGGGGTGCCGGCATTGTTGACGAGGAAATCGAGCCGGCCGAGCGCGGCGATCGCGTCCGCCACCATCGCTTCGGCCTCGCCGGGGTGCGAGACGCTGCCCGGCGCGGCGATGACGCGATAGCCGAGGCCGCCGAGGCGCTCGACCTGCTGCTTGCCGCGCGGGTCGTCGCGCAGGAAATTCATCGCGACGGTCGCACCGTTGCGGGCAAACGCCTCGACTGTGGCGAGGCCGATGCCCGAGGCGCCGCCGGTAACGAGTGCGGTCTTGCCGGTCAAATCGACGGTCATCATGGCGGACCTCCTTGGGACGATTAAGAGAGCGGCCCGAGCTTGCGTCGGCACCGCGCTCGCCGCAACGACAATCCCGATCACCCCGACCGCAAGACGCGCACGAGAAAGGACTCGGTTGTGTCCAGCTAATTAGGCGAGGCGTTCCCACAGGCCGGTCTCCTCGTCGAGCCGGTCCTGCTCGATGCCGCGGAAATCGCCGCGCGACACGATGCCGACGACCTTGCCGTCGCGCACGATCGGCATGTGCCGGCAGCGCGCATCCTGCATCAGGCGTAGCGCCTCGATCGCGGTGTGATGCGGCGCCATCGTGTCGGGGTCTCGGGTCATCACCTCGGCGAGCGTCGTCTCGGCCGGGCTCCTGCCTTCGGCCAGCATGCGGCCGACCGCGTCACGCCCGGTAAAGATGCCGACGAGTCTCGCATCGCCGCCAGCGACCAGCACCGCGCCGACGCCGCGGTCGCGCATGTGCCGCGCCGCTTCCAGCACCGTCGCATCGGGTGGCAATATCAGCGGGTCCTGGTCGCGCACCAGATCGGACATCTTTCGCATCGCCGCGCTCCTTTCTCAAATGCCGGGCCGGCGAGGTGTCGGTGTCCTGAGGTGTCGGTGTCCTGCGGCCCCGAGCGCACGGTCTGCAGACCTTAGAGCGTGGCCGTGCCCGGCTCCTTGACCTGCATCAATGCCAATCGGCAGATGTCGGCCTAACATCTACAAAAGGGTATCGCATGACCTTCAAGGACCGTAGCGACGCCGGGCGACGGCTGGCCGCCCGGCTCCGCCATTTGCAGGACAAGAAGCCGGTCGTGCTGGCCTTGCCGCGTGGCGGCGTGCCGGTCGGGTTCGAGATCGCGCGCGCCCTCGCGGCGCCGCTCGATCTGTTGCTGGTGCGCAAGATCGGCGTGCCGTGGCAGCCCGAGCTTGCGCTCGGCGCCGTCACCGACGGCGCGCAGCCGCACACCTTCATCGACCGGGAATTGGCCGCTGCATTGGCGATCCCGGACGACTATGTCGAAGCCGAGACGGCGCGTCAGCTTGTCGAACTGGAGCGCCGCCGCCGCGTCTACTGCGCCGACCGGCCGCAAGTCGATATCGCGGGATGCACCGCGATCGTCGTCGATGACGGGATCGCCACCGGCGCGACAATGCGGGTCGCGCTGGAGGCGGCGCGGCACCGCAATCCCGCCCGTCTCGTCCTGGCCGCTCCGGTCGCCGCGCTCGATACGATCGAGCGGCTGCGCCCGCTGGCCGACGAAATCGTCTGCCTCGACACCCCGTCCGGGCTCGCGGCGATCGGCTTCTCCTACCGCGACTTCCACCAGGTCAGCGACGCCGAAGTCACCGCCATTCTGGCTCAAAGAACAATACTCTAGCGCGGATTCCGGTCGTGCTGGCTGGCGCCGTGCCTGCCCTCACCCTCCCACGCTTCGCGCGGGTCCCTCCCTCTCCCCGCGAGCGGGGAGAGGGTTGGGGTGGGGGCCGGCTCTGGCGGATCAACGGGATCGAAATTCGCGTTAGCGGGTGGCGACCGGCACCGGGATGCCGGGGATCTTGACCCTGACCGCGCCGAGGTGGTTGCGGCTGGTGAAATAGAGCGTTTTCCAGTCGTCGCCGCCGAAGCCGATATTGGTGGTGGCCGGCGCGCCGTGCCTGATCCGCCCGAGCTTGCGGCCGACCGGGTCCATGATCCAGATGCCGCCGGCGCCGCCGCAATAGACGTTGCCCCTCGTATCGACCTTCATGCCGTCGGGGACGCCGGGTTCCGCCCCGCGCAGATCGGCGAACACCCGGTCGGTATGCTTGGCCAGCATGCCGTTCGGCAACAGCTCAAAGGCGCGGATATGGCCGCGCCGCGTGTCGTTGATGTACAGCACGCTCTCGTCCGGCGAGAAGGCGAGCCCGTTCGGCAGCACGAAATCGTCGGTGAGGAGGCTGAGCGTGCCGAGATCGGGGGTGACCCGGTAGACGCCGGCAAACGTCAAATCCCATTGCTCGGGTGCGGCGGGGCTGGTCCACGGATCGGTGAAGTAGATGGTGCCGTCCGATTTGACGACGACATCGTTGGGCCGGTTGAGGCGGCGTCCCTGAAAGCTGTTGGCGATGACCGTGATGCTGCCGTCGGCCTCCTGGCGGGTGACGCGGCGGCTGTCGTGCTCGCAGGCGATCAGCCTGCCCTGCAGGTCGCGGGTCAGCCCGTTGGCGCGGTTGGTCGGTTCGAGGAACACCGTCGCGCCGCCGCCCGGCGCGTGCTGCATGCGCCGGTCGTTGTGGATGTCGCTGAATAGCAGGTAGCCGCCTTCCTTCCACCACAGCGGCCCCTCGGCCGGACCGTGCGCCCCGCCAAACCCGTCGGCGAGATGCTGGATCGGCTCCTGCGGCGAGATGATGTCTGCAAGTGCGGCCTCGAACTGTTCGATGCGCGGCGCTTGGCTGTCGGACATGGCGAACCCTCCCATCGACTATGTTGTCGGCAAACCCTAGGATCGCAGCAGACAACCGGCAATGGGGAACGGAAATGGAATTCGGCGCATCGATTTTTTTCACCGACTATTCGATCTCGGCGGTCGAGCTCGCCGTTGCACTGGAGGAGCGCGGGTTCGATTCGGTGTGGGCCGCCGAGCATTCGCATATCCCGGTGCCGCGGCGCACCCCACCGCCGGGCGGCGGCGAGTTGGCCAAGCGCTACTACGACGTGATGGACCCGTTTGTCACCCTGAGCGCGGCGGCCGCCGTCACCAAGCGGCTCAAGCTCGCGACCGGCATCTGCCTGGTGATCCAGCGCGACACGATCCAGACCGCCAAGCTTGTCGCCTCGCTCGACCAGGTCTCTGGCGGGCGCTTTCTGTTCGGCATCGGCGGCGGCTGGAACGCCGAAGAGATCGAGAATCACGGCACCGTCTTCGCCACCCGCATGCTGAAGATGCGTGAGCAGATCGAGGCGATGAAGGCGATCTGGACGCAATCGAAGCCGGAATATCACGGCGACATCGTCGATTTCCCGCCGATGATGACCTGGCCCAAGCCGGTGCAGCAGCCGCATCCGCCGGTCATCCTCGGCGGCGCCTTTCCGTGGGCGGCGCGGCGGGCGGTGCGCTATGGTGACGGCTGGTATCCCAATGCCTCCAGCGGCGACCCCGAACAATACGTGCCGGCGTTCCGCAAGATGGCCGCGGAAGCCGGGCGCGACCCGGCCTCGCTGTCGCTGCGCCTCGGTGGCGCGCCGGACGATGCCGACAAGCTGAAGCGGTTCCGCGATCTCGGGATCGAGGCCGTCAACGTCACGCTGATGTCGGAGACGCGCGAGCAACTGCTGCCGCTGCTCGACCATTGGGCCGGCCATATCCGCGCATTCAACCGGTAGAGCACCCTCGGGCTCGACACCGCGACGGGTTGCGATCGGCCGCGCGAAAGCTTGTCCCCGCACGGCCGATCCGCTATCAAATCGTTATGGTCGCGTGCTATGGCGCGCGAGCGTGACGAACGGAAGGTCTTTCGGTGACGAGTTCGCTCGATAGCTGTCCGGCCTTGGTGCTAAACGCGGATTTCCGGCCGCTCAGCTACTACCCGTTGTCGCTGTGGTCCTGGCAGGATGCGGTCAAGGCGGTGTTCCTCGACCGCGTCAACATCGTCGACCATTACGACGCCTATGTGCGCAGCCCGTCCTTCGAGATGCGGCTGCCCAGCGTCATCGCCTTGAAGGAATACGTGCAGGCGGTGCGCCATCCGGCCTTCACGCGGTTCAACGTGTTTCTGCGCGACCGCTTTACCTGCCAGTATTGCGGCCATCCGCATCCCTCGCACGACCTGACCTTCGATCACGTCGTGCCGCGCTCGCGCGGCGGCCGCACGGTGTGGACCAATGTCGTCACCGCCTGCGGCAGCTGCAACCTGCTGAAAGGCAACCGGCTGCCGCAGCAGACCGGGATGTATCCGCGGCAGCGCCCGATCCAGCCGACCAGCTACATGCTGCTGGAAAACGGTCGCGCCTTCCCGCCCAACTACCTGCACGAAAGCTGGCGGGATTATCTCTACTGGGATACCGAACTCGACCCGAGCTAGCCGGCGTTCCGGAATTGACACGGACACTACCGCGTCATGCCCGGACTTGTTCCGGGCATCCACGTGGATGGCCGGGTCAAGCCCGGCCACGACGAATAGAAGAGGCGATGCAGTCTCAGCGGATTGCGCTTTAGCGACGTTCGGCGCTGTGGGCCGCCCCGAGATGACGCTGTGTGCACTCAGTGGGTGACGAGGCGGCGCTCGATGGCGGCGGCCTTGATCGCCTTCTGCAGCTTTTCGAAGGCGCGCACCTCGATCTGGCGCACCCGCTCGCGCGAGATGCCGTATTGCTGCGACAGCTCCTCGAGCGTCGTCGGGTTTTCCTTCAATCGCCGCTCGGTCAGGATGTGGCGCTCGCGCTCGTTGAGGTGGGTCATCGCCTTTTCCAGCAGATCGCGCCGCAGCCCCAATTCCTGGCGCTCGCCGAGCAGCGTTTCCTGGCTCTCGCTTTCATCGACCAGCCAGTCCTGCCACTCGCCCTCGCTGTCGCTGCGCAACGGCGCGTTCAGCGAATGGTCGGGGCTGGCGAGCCGCCGGTTCATGCTGATGACATCGGCTTCCGGCACGTCGAGTTCGTTGGCGATCTTGCGCAGGTTCTCGGGCGAGAGGTCGCCTTCTTCCATCGCCTGCAGCTGGCCCTTCAATTTGCGCAGGTTGAAAAACAGCTTTTTCTGCGCCGCGGTGGTGCCCATTTTGACGAGCGACCAGGAGTGCAGGATGTATTCCTGGATGGCGGCGCGGATCCACCACATCGCATAGGTGGCGAGGCGGAAGCCGCGATCGGGGTCAAAGCGCTTGACCGCCTGCATCATCCCGACATTGCCCTCGGAAATGAGCTCCGACAGCGGCAGGCCGTAGCCGCGATAGCCCATCGCGATCTTGGCGACGAGCCGCAGATGACTGGTGACCAGCCGATGCGCCGCCTCGGGGTCTTCGCCCTCCTTCCAGCGCTTGGCGAGCATGTATTCCTCATCCGGCTCCAGCATCGGAAATTTGCGGATCTCCTGGAGATACCGCGTGAGGTTGCCCTCGCCGGAAACGGACGGGACCGAAAGCGTGGCCATTCTGTTTACGAATCTCCAATCAATGCCGTGTCTGGCTAACGCCGACAACCGGGCAAGTGATCCACGGCGAAACCGGCCCCACCCGAAAAGCTGCCCTTATATAGTGGAGCGACGTCCAGTTTAAAGTAGCTCTAAATTGGCAAGGAGCCCCACCATATCGGCGGGGAGCGCGCTCTCGAAGCGTAGCGTCGCGCCGCTGGCGGGATGGGTGAAGCCCAAAAGCCGAGCGTGTAGCGCCTGCCGCGGAAAGCGGCCGATTGCCGCGCCCACGGCCCCGAGGCGGGTGCCGGGCTGCACCAGCAGGCGTCCGGCCCGCGTGCCGTAAACCGGATCGCCGATCAGCGGATGGCCGCTATGCGCCAAATGCACGCGGATCTGATGGGTGCGGCCGGTCAGCAGGCGGCACTCGAGCAAGGCAGCCGACCAGACGCCCGGGGCGCCGAACCGCCGCTCGACCCGGTAGCGGGTTGCCGCCGGCTTGCCGTGCCCCACCGCGACGACCGCCATCTTCTTGCGGTTGACGAGGCTGCGGCCGATATTGCCGGCGATTTCGCCGGCGGCCGGCGCCGGCACACCCCACACCAGCGCGCTGTACGCCCGCTCGATCCGGCGGGCCGCGAAATCAGCCGACAGCGCATGGTGCGCCGCCTCGGTCTTGGCGGCAACGAGGAGGCCGCTTGTGTCCTTGTCGAGGCGGTGCACGATGCCCGGGCGGCGCACCCCGCCAATACCGGCGAGGCTGATGCCGCAATGCGCGATCAGCGCGTTGACGAGGGTGCCGTCGGGGTTGCCGGGTGCCGGATGTACGACGAGACCGGCCGGCTTATCGATGACGATCAGATGCTCGTCCTCGAAGCAGATGGCGAGCGGCATCGCCTGTCCGGCCGGGAGCGGCTCGTCCGGGTCGGGCAGCAGGACGACGACCGGGGCGGCGGCGCTGGCCTTCGCCGCGGGGTCGCGCAGCACCCGGCCGGCGCTGGCGACCTGCCCGGCCAGGATCAGCTGCTTGAGGCGGGTGCGCGACAATTCCGGCAACTGGCGCTGCAGGGCGCGGTCGAGGCGAATGCCGGCATCGCTCGCGGCAATCGTGATCTCGCGGCGGCGAGCGGCGAGTGCGACCGCGGGCAACGGGTCAGCCGGCATGGCGATCGCGGACGCCAAGGCGCGGCGAGGCTGAGCCGATGCGCGCGCTGAAGATCCTCGTCGTCGTCATGGGGGTGATCATCCTCGCCGGGTTTGCCGCCCTCTTTATCGCCGTTGCCGGCCGTATGTCGCACCCGCGGTCCGCGGCGACGCCATCAGGGCCGGCCATTGCCGGCCCGCTCGAACTGCCGGCCGGCGCGCATATCGAGAATATGGGCGTCGGGGCCGATCGACTCGCCGTCGAAATCGTGCTGCCGGACGGCAACCGCCAGATCGTGATCCTCGATCTGGCGAGCGGCCGGCGGCTGCGCACCATCCCGCTCCGCATGGCGCGGTAGGGCAGGGCGCATCGCCGCGCGGGCCGTGACAGGCGGCCCGCCGCGTCGCCCGGCGCCAGTAACCACTTCTCCCCTTGCAATCCAGCGCGATATGCGTATTTAAGCGCCTCGTTGACGCACTCGCACGTGCCTATGGCCCATGGTGGTTATGCAACGACGTAACGCGTCCTTTTTGGCAGTCCGGCCACGCCCCTTCCGGTGGGGCCGGTCCCGAGAGGGAGGTCGATATGGTTGCAATCCCGATCAGGGCCACCGCGCCCTGCCCTGACGCGGTCCTGCGCGGCACCCGCCAGCGCGGCCGGGGCGGCCGGGTTTCCGATCCAAGCAGTTTGAGCTGACGAGCGCCGCGGCGCGGTCTTCTGGCCGCGCCCCAGGTGCTTCCCGCCGGTCCGGCGCACGCAATCGCCGGCCGGATCTCCCTCGCCTGCTCGAGGGTTTTCCTCTGCCGCCGCACGGCAGAGGGCGCTCAGCCGCTTTCCGGAAGGTAGCCCGGGCCATGAACCACAAGATTGCGCGTTTCCTGTCCGAACACTCGCCCGAGACCCCGTGCCTCGTCGTCGATCTCGACGTGATCGCCGAGACGTACGATCTGTTGTGCCGCTATCTGTCGATCGCCAGCATCTATTACGCCGTCAAGGCCAACCCGGCGCCCGAGATTGTCGCGATGCTGGCGCGCAAGGGCTCGAATTTCGACGTCGCGAGCCCGGCCGAGATCGCGCTGTGCCTCGGCAACGGCGCCTCCGCCGACCGGCTGTCGTTCGGCAACACGATCAAGAAGGAGAGGGACATCGCCTTCGCCTATGGCGCCGGGGTGCGGCTCTTTGCCTTCGACAGCGAAGCCGAACTCGACAAGCTGGCGCGCTGCGCCCCGGGGGCGCGCGTCTTCTGCCGCATCCTGGTGTCGTGCGAGGGGGCGGACTGGCCGCTGTCGCGCAAATTCGGCTGCACGCCGCAGCTCGCCGTCAGGCTGCTCGGCAAGGCCCGCCAGCTCGGGCTCGACCCCTATGGCGTGTCGTTTCATGTCGGCTCGCAGCAGACCGATCTCGGCCAGTGGGACCGCGCGATCGGCGCGGTGGCGCAGATGTTCACGCTGCTGGCTGAGACCGATATCCAGCTGCGCATGGTCAATATCGGCGGCGGTTTCCCGGCGCATTACCGTGGCGAGATCGCCTCGCTCGAACAGTATGCGCAGGCCGTCACCGACGCGCTGACGCGGCATTTCGGCAACCACCTGCCGGAAATCATCGTCGAGCCGGGGCGCTCGCTGGTCGGCGATGCCGGCCTCATCCAGAGCGAAGTCGTGCTGATCTCCGACAAGGGCGACGGCGGCGACAAGCGCTGGGTCTATCTCGATGTCGGCAAGTTCAACGGCCTCGCCGAGACGATGGATGAAAGCATCCGCTACCGCATCGAGGCGCCCGGGCGCAGCGGCCCGCCGGGGCCGGTGATCATCGCCGGGCCGACCTGCGACAGCGCCGACATCCTCTATGAGCGCACCGAATACCGGCTGCCGCTCGATCTGGAAGTCGGCGACAAGGTCGAGATCCTGTCGACCGGCGCCTACACGGCGAGCTACGCCTCGGTCGGGTTCAACGGCTTCCCGCCGCTGCGCACCTACTGCATCTAAGCAGAATTGCTTAGCGCGATCCACATTTCCCCTCTCCGCCCTTCAGGGGGGGAGAGGGAGGGACCCACGCCGCAGGCGTGGGAGGGTGAGGTGGGTGTCGGCAAGCGCCCTGGCATCCCCACCTCACCCCGACCCTCTCCGCCCCCGGGGGCGGAGAGGGAGTGAACAACGAAAGCTTGCTTAGGGGCAGGTCGGCCGCGGCGAGCCTCAGCCGCGGCCGTATTTCGCGTGAAAATGGGGCAGGACCTGCTGCCCCATCAGCTCGATGACGCGCAGGATCTTGGCCGATTCCATGCCGGGCCACGCGAGGCGGAAGATCACATAGTTCGAGTCGAGCCGGCGCACCCGCTCCTCGATCTGCTCGATCGCCTCCTCGGGCGTGCCGAGGATGAAGCGGTCGCGGGCCAGCGCGTCGAACGCGACGCGGAAACTTTCTTCGCCCGGCAGCACCTTGTCCTGGCCCCATTCGGCATAGGCGTTGTATTTGCCGGCGAGAAACGGCCGCGCCGTCTCGACCGCCGCCTCGTGGGTCGGCGCGACATGCAGTTCCAGCGCGATCGGCCGCGCCGCCGGCATCGCCTGGCCCGCTTCGGCGAGCGCCTGCTTGTAGCGCTGCCATTGGCGCTCGATCGTCGGCAAGGCGGCATGCGGGTTGACGAACCAGGGATGGCCGAGCCGCGCCGTGCGCACCACCGCCGGGTCGGCATTGGCGGCGATCCAGATCGGCGGATACGGCTGCTGCACCGGCCGGATCGTGCAGGTCGCGTCATGCACCCGGAAAAAGCGGCCTTCAAAGGTGACCGCCTCCTCGGTCCACAAGCGCTTGATCAGCGCCAGCGCCTCCAGCATGCGCGGTACCCGGTCGCGCAGCGTCACGCCGAAGGCCTCGTATTCGACCTCGCGGTAGCCGAGCCCGATGCCGAACACGACATGGCCTTGCGACATGATGTCGAGGCTGGCGACCTCCTCGGCGGTCTGCACCGGGTTGAGCAAGGCCAGGAGCAGCACCGACAGGCAGAGATCCATCCCCGGCACCTCGCCGGCGAGGCGGGCCAGCAGCGGCAGGCTCTGCAGCGACTGGTAGGGCGGCGAGAGATAGTGATGGCCGGCCGCCAGCGCGTCAAAGCCGGCCGCGTGCGCCAGCCGCGCCTGCTCGACGGCCTCGCAAAAGCGCGCCACCGGATCATCCGAACGCGGCTGCTGCGGGCTTACAAAGACGCCGAATTTCATGGTTTCGCGTCCCGCCGTCTAGGCCGCCCCGGTCGCGGCAAAGGCGCGCGCCGGGCGCACGAAATCGGGATCGAAGACGCGCGTCGCCATGACCTGGCAGCGGCGGATGAGGCGGATCTCGTCGGGGCGGTAGTCGGCGATGGCGCGGTGGATCGTGCCGAGATGGTCCCACAGCAGCAGATCGTTCTCGGTCCACACATTGGTGTAGCGGAACGTCATCTGCAGCTGATGCGCAAAGAGGTATTCGAGCATGTCGTCGCTGTCGCGCTCGGGTAATTCATTGATGCGCACCGCGTAGCCGGGGTTGCAGTAGAGCACCTGGCGGCCGGTGATCGGATGGGTCAGGAACACCGGATGCACGACCGGCGGTCGGCGCCGGCGCTGCTCGTCGGTCATCGCCGGCCGCTCGCTGGCATGGTTGTGGCGCATATGCTCCCAGAACTTCTCGAAATCGTGGGTTGCGGTCATCCCGGCGAGGCGGGTCTTGATCTCGCCCGGCAACGCGTCATAGGCGGCATGCATGCTGGAGAATTCGGTGCCGCCGAGCGCCTTGCCGTCGCGATGCGGGATGCGGATGCCATAGAGCACGTTCACAAAGCCCGGCACCTCGCGGTAGGTCATGTCGGTGTGCCAATCCTGGCCGGCATCGGGGCTGCCGAGGTATTTGCCGTCCTCCTTGAGGTTCGACAGGATGTCGATCTCGGGGTATTCGCGGCTGGTGTCGCGGTCGCGCAGCGGGCTGCCCTGGATCTCGCCGAACCGCTCGGAAAAGCGCTTGAGGTCGCCGAGGTCGAGGTGCTGGTCGGGAAAGCGCAACACGCCGTGCTGGCCGAGCGCCGCCAGAATGTGCCCGAAATCGCGCTCGGCCAAGGGTTGCGCCAAATCGGCCCCGTGCACCGTCGCGCCGAGCACCGCTCCGGTCGGTTCGATCGTCAGCATCGCACTCTCCTTGGCCCTTCCGTCCACCCGGTCAATGTAGAGCAAATCTTGCCGCCCTGCGGTATCCTGTTCCGCACTTCGCTTAATCCGGCCGGAATGACGATAAAACGGGAGGACCAGAATGCAACCGCTCGACTCCGCCGTCCTGCCGCCCGGCATCCGCGCCCGCTTCGTGCGCGACATTAACGGCCTCGACATGCATGTGCTGGAGGCCGGGTTCGCGCCGGCCGGCCGGCCGCTGGTGCTGCTGCTGCACGGCTTCCCGGAGATCGCCTATTCCTGGCGCAAGGTGATGCCGGCGCTGGCCGAAGCGGGGTATCACGTCGTCGCGCCGGACCAGCGCGGCTATGGCCGCACGACCGGGTGGAGCGCCGATTACGACGCGGATCTGCGGCCGTTCCGGCTGCTCAATGCGGTGCGCGATGCGGTGGGCCTCGTCGCAGCGCTCGGCGCTCGCTCGGTCGCGGCGGTGGTGGGGCACGATTTCGGCGCCTCGGTCGCCGCGTGGTGCGCCCTGGTGCGGCCCGATATGTTCCGCTCGCTGGCCTTGATGAGCGCGCCCTTTGCCGGGCCGCCGGACCTGCCGTTCGACACCGACGGCAAGCCTCCCGCGGTGCCGGCCAGCCCGACGATCCACGAGGCGCTGGCGGCGCTGCCGCGGCCGCGCAAGCATTATCAGTGGTATTATTCGACGCGCCCGGCCAACGCCCAGATGTGGCATTGCAAAGAGGGCGTCCACGATTTTCTGCGCGCCTATTTCCACCACAAGAGCGCCGACTGGAAGGCCAACCGGCCGCACCGCCTCGCATCGTGGAGCGCGGCCGAGCTGGCGAAAATGCCAACCTACTACATCATGGACCTCGCCGACGACATGCCGGCGGGCGTCGCAAAGGAGATGCCGTCGGCCGCCGAGATCGCCGCCTGCCAATGGCTGCCCGACAGCGAGCTTGCCGTCTATGCCGAGGAGTACCGGCGCAACGGCTTTCAGGGCGGCCTCAATTGGTACCGCTCGCGCAGCGGCGGCGCCTTCGAAGCCGAATTGCAGCTGTTTTCCGGCCGCACGATCGACGTGCCGTCGATCTTTATTTCGGGCAAAAGCGACTGGGGCGTCTATCAGCGGCCGGGTGCCATCGAGCGCATGCAGCAGGTCGCGTGCCCCGGCATGGTCGGGGTGCACCTGCTCGACGGCGCCGGCCATTGGGTGCAGCAGGAGCAGGCGGCCGCGGTCAGCCGTCTGCTGGTCGATTTCCTGCGATAGCGAGCACGGTATGGACCGTCAGCCGGCGACCGCGATGCCCTGCACCTCGACCAGCAGTTCCGGGCGGGCGAGGCCGGCCACCGTGATCAGCGCGCTCGCCGGGAAATTGTCGCCGAAGATCTCGCGGCGCAATTGCGTGAAGCGGTCGCCGAGCCGCGCGTCGGTGATGAAGACGGTCATCGTTACCATGTCGGCGAGACGCGCACCGGCTTCCTCCAGCGTGCGTCCGAGCCGGGCGAACACCTCGCGCACCTGGCCGTCGAAATCGGCGGCCAGCGAGCGACCGGCGGCATCCTCGAGCGCCACCTGGCCGGCGAGCCATATTGTGCGGCCGCCTTCGGTGACGACGGCCTGCGAATAGGCGCGCGCCTGCGCCGCCTCGCGCTTGACATAGCTGCGCTTCAGGACATCCGTCATTTCATCCTCCATACACATCGCCAGTGTCGCTATGCTGCGCCCGATGACCGGCGACGCAACCGCATTCTTTGATGACCGTGAGAAGCGCGCGGCGGGCTGGCTCGCCGCCTGGGACGGGCAGGGGATCCACCGCACCGCGACGCCGGGCGACCATGCCGGCGCGGCCTGGCTGGCGGCCGAGGCAGCATCGCTCGGCGCCCCAGGGGCGATCCATCCGGCGATCGAGCAATTCACGCTCGACCGGTTCGACCCGGTGGCGGCCTCGTTGGCGATCGGCGACGAGGAGATCGCTGCAATCCCCGCCTTCGACGCGCCGTCGACCGACAGGGCCGGCGTCGCCGGCCGGCTCGGAGCCGAGATCGCCGTCGCCGAATTGTCGCCGCGCGCCGTCTATAGCGGCGAATACGAGCAACTGCGCCGAGCCGGCGGGCATCGCGGCCTGGTGATCCTGTGCGCCGGCGAGAGCCCCGGCATGGCCTTGCTCAACGCCGAGAATTTTCGTGTGCCCTACGGGGCGCCCGCGATCCATGTCGCGAGCGAGGCGGCTGCCAGGGTGCTGGCCGCGAAGGGGCAGGGGGCCGCTTGCCGGCTGATCGCGCACAGCCGGCGCGCGCCGGCGGCGGCCCGCAATGTCGTGGTGCGGCTGGCCGACGGCGCGCCCGACATCGCGCCGCTCGTCGTCATGACGCCGCGCAGCTCGTGGTGGCAATCGACCGCCGAACGCGGCGGCGGCCTCGTCTGCTGGCTGGAATGTCTGCGCGCGCTGGTCGCCGCGCCGCTGTCGCGGCCGGTCGTGCTGACCGCCAACAGCGGCCACGAACTCGGCCATCTGGGGCTCGACGATTTCGTCGCCCGCCGTCCCGGCTGGGAGGAAACCGCGACGTGGCTGCATTGGGGCGCCAATCTCGGCGCCACCGGCGGCCGCCTCACGGTGATGTCGGCGAGCGATCAGCTGCGCGATCTGGCGGCGGCCGAACTGGGACGCGCCGGCCAGCCCTATGCGACGGCGCCGAAGAGCGCGGTGCCGAGCGGCGAGACCCGCGACATTCACCGGAAAGGCGGGCGCTACCTGACGCTGGTCGGCAGCAACCGGCTGTTCCATCTGCCGCAGGACCGCTGGCCGGGCGCCGTCGATCTCGCCGCGATCGGCCGCATCGCCGCCGCCGCTTCTGGCATCGCGGCGGCGCTGGCGCGCGGATGATTGCGCCGCCCGCTTTGTATCACTAGCCTTGGCGGGCAATCCGCGGGTCAGGGAGGAAACGGTCATGCCGGAACAGAATTGGTCGCTGCGCGGCGAGTACATGGAAAGCTGCAACTGCGATTATCTGTGTCCCTGCATCTACACCAACCCGCAGGGGCCCGGCACCTACGACCACTGCACGGCGCTGATGGTGTTCCGCGTCGATGAGGGCATCTCGGGTGCGATGCGGCTCGACAACCTCAAATTCGCGCTGGTGATCCGCTCCGGCAAGGTGATGGCCGACGGCAACTGGATTTTCGGCGTCGTCGTCGACGAGGCGGCCGATGTGGCGCAGCGCGAGGCGCTCGGCGCCATTGCCAGCGGCGAGGCCGGCGGCACCCCGGCGGTCATCCGCAAAAACCTGGTCGGCGATTTCCGCGGCGTCGAATTCCAGCCGATCGAATTCACGATGGAGGGGCTGACCCGCCGCGCCGTGATCGGCGGCCTGGCATCGTTCGAGATCGCGGGCGTCGCGTCGCGCAACCGCAGCGGCGACCCGTACTACATCGACAATACCGGACATCCGGCAAGCCGCCGCCTCGCCCTGGCGCAGGCCAAGGAGACCCACCTGCATGGCTTCGGCCTCGCCCTCGATCTCGTCGGGCGCGGCAATAACGGGCATTTCGCGCCGTTTTCGTGGTCCGCCTGACGGCGCGCGGCAGATGACCGGGGCGCCGCTGCGCATCGCCGTCATCGGCGCCGGCATCGGCGGACTGAGCGCGGCCCTGTCGCTGCGCCAGGCCGGGTTTGCCGTCGATGTCTACGAGCAGGCCCCCGAGCTGACCGAGGTCGGCGGCGGCATCAACATGGGCCCCAACGCGGTACGCATTTTGCAGCGTCTCGGCCTCGGCGCCGGGCTCGACCGCGAAGGCATCCGCCCGCTCGGCACGCACCAGCGGCGCTGGCAGGACGGGCGCACCTTGCAGAAGGCGCCGCTCAACCCGCTATGCGAAATTCTCTACGGCGCGCCGCACATGACGATCCACCGCCGCGACCTCCTGGCGGTGATCGCCGCAGGGTTCCCGGTCGAGCATCTTCACCTCGGCCACCGGCTCGTCGGCTTTGCCGAAGCGGGCGACGCGGTCGAGGCCAGCTTTGCAAATGGCGCGCGCGTTTCGATCGATGTGCTGGTCGGCGCCGACGGCATCCACTCGACCGCCGGCGCCCGGCTGTTCGGCGAGGAGGAACCCGCCTTTGCCGGCTGCGTCGCCTATCGCGGCCTCGTGCCCGTCGAACGCATCGCCGAACTTGGCCTTGAACTCGGCAGCCAGTCCTGGGTCGGCCCGGGCGGCCATTTCGTGCATTATTTCGTGTCGCGCGGACGTCTGCTGAATTTCGTCGGCTGGACCGAGCACGACAGCTGGAACCGCGAGGACTGGACCGACCGGGCGACGATCGAGCGCGCATCGGCCGCCTTTGCCGGCTGGCACCCGCAGGTTCAGAAGATCATCGCCGCGGCCGACACCTGCTTTATCTGGGCATTGTTCGATCGCGACCCGCTGCCGCGCTGGTCGATCGGACGCACAACATTGCTCGGCGATGCGTGCCACCCGATGTACCCGTTCATGGGCCAGGGCGCGGCGCAGGCGATCGAGGACGGCGCGGCGCTGGCCGCCTGTCTGCGGGCGGGCGCCGCCGACCCGGCCGCCGCGCTCAAGCGTTACGAGCAATTGCGCCTGCCGCGCGTCAGCCGGGTGCAGGCCCTGTCGCGCGCCAACAAGATCCGCTTCCACATGCCGGACGGCCCGGCGCAACAGGCGCGCGACGCCGAATGGGCGAAAGCCGGCGACCGCTCGCCCGACGCGCTGCGCTGGCTCTACGCGCACGACCCCGCCGCGCTCGAACCGGCTGAGACATGAGCCTCAGCCGAAGCGCGCCGGGCTATTCCGGCTTGCGGCAGTAGACGGCGAGCTTGTTGCCGTCGAGGTCGCGGACATAGCCGGCATAGGCATGCGGCCAGAAGCTGCGCGGGCCGACCGCGCCTTCGTCCTTGCCGCCCAGCGCCAGCGCGGCCTGGTGGAAGGCTGCGACCGCGGCGCGGCTCGGCGCCTCAAAGCTGATCGTGCCGCCGTTGGCGACGGTTGCCGGCTTGCCGTCGGCCGGCTTCAAGACCATGAACTCCTCGCTCGTCTGCCCCCAGCACGAGCCGCCGTCGCCGAAATCCTTGAGGCGCTTGCAGCCGAGGGGCGCCAGCACGGCGTCGTAGAACGCACGCGCCTTCGCCAGATCATTGGTGCCGACCGTGACGTGGGTGTAGATCGCCATACTGAAGCCCTCCCTGACAGAGTTTTGTGCGCGCCCTTATAGCACCGCTCCGCCGAGCGTGCGTCAAGCGGGGCCGTCGCCGGGCCGCCATTTGTCGCCCGACCTGACGAGTGGCGCCACCTCGCGCGGATATTCGTCGTCGACGGTATATTCATAGCAGCGGATGCGCTCAGCCGCCGGATAGGCGGCAGCGATCGCCGCCAAGGCCTCGGCCAATGTCTCGAAATCGCCGGTGAATTGCAGCCGGCTATTCCACACCCCGCGCGCGGCACGCGTCAGCATTCCGCGGGTCGGTGCGTCGGTTTCGGGCACCCGGTCGATGTACGCGGTGATCTCGATGCCGACCGCGACGTCGGCGCGCGTCTCGTCGCGGGTCACTTCGACCCGAAAGGTTTCGTAGGTCATATGCCAAGCTTATACCGCCGGAAGCGGCGGCGCGCTAACATGTGCGCTCGATCTGTGCCGGAGCGGGAGATTCGTAATGATCAAGCTGGCGGGTATCGGCCATGTCCTTCTCAGGGTCGCCGACGAGGAGCAATCCAAGCGCTTCTACCGCGACGTGCTGGGGTTTCTTGTCGCCGAGCAGGACCCCGAGCATGGCGGCGTCTTCATGACGCTGGGCGACGGGTTTCATACGATCGACATCACGCAGCATCCCGCACCCCTGGACGCGGCGCGGCCGCCAAGCGGCGGGCTCGGGCTCGTGCATGTCGCCTTCAAGGTCGCCAGCTATGCGGCGCTGCGCGAGGCCTATGCCCATCTTCTCAGCCAAGGCGTCGAGATCCTGCGCGCCACCGACCATGTCTGCCAGCGCAGCGTCTATTTCAACGATCCCGACGGCAATGGCCTGGAAATCTATTACGAGATGCCGGGCGCGCTGTCGCTCTTCCCCAACGGCCGCGGCGACGAGGACGAAAAGCTGCCGCTCTCCGCCGCCGGCGACCCGCTGCCGGGGTGGCTGACCGAAGACTGGCCCGGTCCGGCGGCTTTTGCCAAGGTCGAACGCCTGCGGCAGCAGCCGGCGGCGACCGCGGCCGTCTAATCCCTCCAGCTGTAGGATGGGTTGAGCCTGGCGAAACCCATCGAAGCGCTCGCGACGTGGCGAATTATCGGCGCAACTTCAGCTCGGGCGGCAGTTTCTTCTTCACGGTCAACCTGGCCGACCGGCGTCTCGCGCTGCTGACCGTGCATGTCGGCCTGTTGCGCGCGGCCTGTCGCTCGGTCCGAGCGCGCCATCCGTTTTCGCTCGATGCCGCCGTGATCCTGCCGGACCATCTGCACATGATCTGGACGCTGCCGGAAGATGACGCCGATTTCGCGACGCGCTGGCGCCTGATCAAAAGCGCCTTCTCGCACGGCCTACCTGGCGGCGAACCGATTTCCCCCAGCCGCAGCGCCAAAGGCGAGCGCGGCATCTGGCAGCGGCGATATTGGGAACACACGCTGCGGCACGAAGACGATTTTGTCCGGCATGTCGATTACATCCATTTCAATCCGGTCAAGCACGGCCATGTCACGCGGGTGCAGGATTGGCCTTATTCCTCGTTTCGCCGCTGGGTCCGGCTCGGCGCGTATCCGCAGGATTGGGCGGGCAATTCTGGCGACGAACAGCACCCGTTCGGCGAGCGGTGATGGGTTTCGCTCCGCTCAACCCATCCTACGTGCTTGGCACCGAATGTAGGGTGGGTTGAGCACCGCGAAACCCACCGAGCACGCCTCCCCTGCGTCGATCGGGATGGGTTTCGCTCTGCTCAACCCATCCTACGCTTGCTCTGCTCAACCCATCCTACGCTTGCTTTCGCCAAAGTCGAACGCCTGCGGCAGACGGCACCGGCGAACGCGGCCGTCTAACCCCTCCAACTGTAGGATGGGTTGAGCTTAGCGAAACCCATCGAAGCGCTCGCGACGGGGCGAATTGTCGGCGCAACTTCAGCTCGGGCGGCAGTTTCTTCTTCACGGTCAACCTGGCCGACCGGGGTTACGGTGATAGTTTGCTTATCGCAATGCAAAGAGGGCCGCCCCCTGCGGAGCGGCCCCTTTTGTTCGTGGATGGCCGGGTCGGGCCCGGCCATGACAGCGTTGCCGGAGGTCAGCTGTGCCAGCGGAACTCTTGCGCCTTGCGCTGCGAACCCTGGCTGAGCTTGATGTTGACGAGGCCGGGGCCTGGGAAGTTCATCAGCTCGTCGAGCGCGCCGCGGACGTCCTTGGTGTCCTCGACATAGGCGCCATAGCCGCCGAACGCCTGCATCATCTTGTCGTAGCGGGCGCCGTAGATCAGCGTGTTGGGCCGCATGTTGAGCATCGGGTTCTTCGGGATTTCCGGCATGCCCGGGCCGATGCCGCCATTGTTGAGCACGACGATCTTGGCCGGCATGCCGTAGCGGCACAGCGTCTCCATCTCCATGCCGGAGAAGCCGATCGCCGAATCGCCGGAGATGTGGACGACCGGCCGGTCGGGGTGCACGACGCAGGAGGCGACGACCAGCCCGAGGCCGACGCCCATCGTGCCGTAGCTGCCGGCGTTGAGGTAGGAACGCGGGTTCTCGAGCGGCATCTGGGTGCCGCCGATATCCATCGTGGTCGCCCCCTCGCTGCACAGCACGACGTTCTTCGGCAGCCACTCGCGGATGTCGCGGAACAGCCGGTAATAGCCGCCCGGCGAGGAATCGTCGGCGATCTGCGGCGCGATCATCGCCGCGTTCTCGGCCGACTTCTTGGCGAGCGCCTGGCGCCAGGGCGAGCCTTCGGGGTGGAACCACTGGCGGCCGGCCAGCGCCTGGTTGAGCTGTGCGACGATCGCCTTGCCGTCGCCGACCAGCGCCACCTCGGCGGGCTTATTCTGGTGCATCGACTCCGGCTCGATGTCGAGCTGGACCACCCGCACGTCCTTGTTGTAGCGCGGCGGCAGGCCGAAATGCAGGATCCAGTTGAAGCGCGCGCCCATCAGGAAGACGACGTCCGCCTGCGACAGCGCCAGAGAGCGCGCCGCGCCGGCCGACAGCGGGTGGTCATCCGGCAACACGCCCTTGCCCTTGGGCGTGCGCACGAACGGGATCTGGGTCTTCTCGATGAAGGCCCGCACCTCGTCTTCGGCGCGCGAGGAGGCCATGCCCTGGCCGATCAGGGCGAGCGGGCGCTGCGCCGATTGCAGCACGTCGAGCGCATGCTCGATGTCGGCCGGCATCGCCATCGTGCGCGGCGGGTCGGGGCATCTGCGGACCGCGTCCACCGTGTCGGTGTCGCACGAGCCGGTGATCATGTCGTCGGGGAAGTCGAGATAGGTCGCGCCGGGGCGGCCGTAGATCGACTGCCGCACCGCCATCTCGACATAGAACGGGATGCGGTTGACGTGCTCGATGCCGTGCGCCCATTTGCTGACCGGCGTCGCGGCCAGAACCTGGCGTTCCTCCTGGAAGGAGCCCATGCCGTTGCGATAGGTCTCCGAGGCGCCGCCAATCAGGATCATCGGCCAGCAATTCTGCTGGGCGTTGGCGAGGCCGGAGAGACCGTGGATGACGCCAGGGCCGGTGACGACGATGCACGAGCCGGGCCGGCCGGTCAGATAGCCGACGGCACCGGCGGCATAGGACGCCGCCTGCTCGTTGCGCATGCCGATATAGGGTAGCCCAACCTTCTGCGCCGCCTCGGCGATCGGCCCGACCGGGAACCCGACGACGCCGAACATGTATTCTACGCCTTGCTCCTTCAGGCTTTTCGCCAGCAAGTCGGCGCCTTTGATTTCACTCATGTTTCCTCCTCTTAGACGGGCGACATGCCGTCAGGTCCGGGTTGCCGAAGCACTCATCGCCGGCAGATTACGCATTTATGCCGGACCCGGCAAAGGGTCTGCGCCGCATTGCCGGGGTGCAACATCGCGCGGGGCGATGTTTTGCCGCCTGCCCGGTGACGGGCCGGCGGGGCAGCCCGGCGACTGGGTCGAGGCCGGCACCGCGCTATGCGGCGCGGCGCCACAGCCGCGTCGAGGCGATTGCGGCGCCTTCGGCCATCGCGTGCAGTTTCTTGAACGAGATGTCGGGGTCGAGCTTGCCGTAACCGGCAAAGGTGCCAAAGCCGCAATCGCTGCCCGCCATCACCCGTTCGCGGCCGACGAGGTCGGCGAAGCGGCAGATGCGCTCGGCGACCAGTTCGGGATGCTCGACGTAATTGGTCGACGTGTCGAGCACGCCGGCCACCAGGATCTTGTCGTCGGGCAGCTTCATGTCGCGCCACACGGTCCATTCATGCGCATGGCGCGGGTTGGCCGCCTCGATGACCAGCGCCATCGGCTTTGCCTTGACGAGGATCGGGGCGACCTTGGCGAAATCGATGTCGTGGTCGTGCGGCCCCTCGTAATTGCCCCAGCAGATGTGGATGCGGCACATGTCGGCCGGCACGTTGCGCAGCGCGTGGTTGAGCGCCTCGACATGAAAGGCGGCGCGTTTGAGGAAATCCGCTTCGCTCAAATCCTGGAACGAGGTGTGATGCGCCATCGCCAGATCGGGGCAATCGAGCTGCAGCACGAACCCGGCGGCGACGATCGCCTCGTATTCCTGCTGCATCGCGGCGGCTATCGCTTCGACATAGGCCTCGTGCGTCGGGTAATGGGTGTTGTTCTGGAACACCGGCACGAGACCCGGCGAGGCCGCCGTCATAAAGCCCTCGACGGCTTTGACCTGGGCCAGCGCCGCCGTCAGATTGGCGATGTCCTCGCGCAGCGGCTCCGCGTCCTTGACCGCGATCGGGCCGACGCACACCGCGCGCCGCGCGACGTTCGTCCCGGTCATCCGCTCGTAGGCGGCGTTGAAATTGGGATGGTCGCGGGTATCGAGACGCGGCTTGGCCGGCTGATGCCCGGCAAACCCCGACAGCCGGTCGGCGACATAGGTCGAATAGCCGGGCTTTGACATCTCGCCGTCATTGACGATGTCGACGCCGACCTCAACCTGGCGACGCACGATCGCCGCTACTGCCTCGCGCGTCAGCCGCGCCAGTTCGGCCTTGTCGTAGGGCTCGCCCCGATCCTTTTTGACCAGCAGCGCGCGCAGTTCGGGCGGCCGCGGCAGGCTGCCGGTATGGGTCGTCAGAATGCGGTCCTGGCTCGTCTGCATCGCGCTTCTCCCCAAGGCGGCCCAAAGGCGGTTGGTTGTCGGCGCGAGCCTGCGACTCTTTCCCCGCGCCGGCAAGCCGCCCGCACCGCCGATTAAGTCAAGCCCGGTTGAAGGCCGGCATCACGTCGCGCGCGAACCAGCGCAACTGCTCGATGAACTCGGCCGGCGGCAATCCCTCGGCCCAGTGGATCATGAAGTCTTCGAGCCCCGGATAGCGCGCCTCGATCGCCTTGATGCCGTCGATGACCTGACCGGGCGGGCCGCAGAACCATGCCTTCTGTTTGACGCCCTCGCGCAGGGTCGGAACCGTCGTCGGCGCCCCGGGCGTCCCCCAGGTCCGGCCTTGTTCGTCGGCGTAGCGGACAAAGCCGAACGGGGCGAACCACTTGAAGCGTTCGTCATGCGCAGGCTCGACGCGGCGGATCGCCTCCTCCTCGGTGTCGGCGAGGTAGATGCCGGCGCCCAGATCATGTCCTGGCCGAGTTGCACCGGCCGGTTGTGGCGATGGCAGGCATCGTGGAAGGCCCGCACCACGTCGTCGAGGATCTTCTCGCCGTTCAGCGTCACCATCGCTTTGAGGCCGTATTGCGCCATCATGTCGATCGTGCGGCCGCTGGCGATCGGCATCCAGATCTCGACCGGCAGGTGCTTCGGCCGCGGCACCATCGTGATTTCTTTCAGATCGTAGCCGCGATAGGGCACCGCGGGCGGGCACTCGAAGTACTTGCCCTTGTGGTGAAAGGCTTCCTCGTTGAAGCATTTGAGCAGCAGCTGCAGCCCTTCCTCAAAAATCTCACGGTTCGCGGCGGTATCGAGCAACGGCCCGCCGAAGGTCTCGACCTCGCGGGTGTGATAGCCGCGGCCGACCCCGAGGATCACCCGCCCATCGGTGACGAGGTCGGCCATCGCATAGTCTTCCGCCAGCCGGATCGGATGCCACATCGGCAGGACGTTGAAGGCACTGCCAATCTTCAGCCGGCGCGTCTGGGTGGCGAGCCACAGCCCCCACTGGATCAGATTGGGAATGCATTCATAGCCTTCCCGCTGGAAATGGTGTTCGGCCGCCCACAGGCAGTAATAGCCGAGTTCGTCCATCACCTGCGCCACCTGGCGCGAG
>DATLRS010000097.1:0-8658 GCA_035534535.1 Allostellaceae bacterium
GTGACCGGAATCTCATTTTCTGACTACAGGCCGGCAAAGATGATCATGACATACCTGCTCGGTCCTGCGACCGTCGCTCTCGCGATTCCGCTCTATAAAAACCGTGAAGTGTTCTTCCGCAATCTCGTTCCCGCAGGTATCGGCTTGCTCGCCGGATCACTTGGCACGATGATTACTGCAGGGCTCATTGCGCGGCTATTCGGATTTGGGCCGAAACTCGTCTCCTCAATCGCGATCAAATCGACCACCGTCCCGATAGCGGTCGAAATCGCCAAGATCGTGCACGGCAGTCCGACGCTGACGGCGATTTTCGTCGTCATCACCGGCATGATCGGAGCAAGCTTTGGTCCGTGGTTGATGGATCGCTTGGGCATCACCCACCCGGTTTCCAGGGGATTGGCGCTCGGCACGATTTCGCACGGGCAAGGGACTGCGCAAGCAGCAACCGAAAGCGAACTCTCCGGCGCTGTCGCCGGCGTTGCCATGGGGCTTGGCGCGGTATGCACCTCGCTGGCCGCCCCCTGGATCGTTCCGCTGCTTGTCTAAGAGGCTCGGGCCCCGCCGTTTTGGTCACGATCGCGCTCAACCACCGTTGTCGGCGCGAGGCCGTCGCCGCTGGACGCTCCAGCGAAGGTCCCCTGACCGATCCGGCAGGCTGCTCGGGCGCATCGTGTGGCCGCGGGCTGCGACAACGCGCCCCCTCTACGTCGGGGCGCACTTCGGGCCTGGCGGTTGGGCGGAGGTCCGCAACGCTGCTTGCAGCGCCGTATCGAGTGCACCCAGGAACCGCGAGCGGTCGGCCTTGGCAAACGGGGCCGGCCCGCGCTCGCGCCCCTCGATCTCGCGCAGGTGCCGGGCGATTTCGCGTCCGGCCAGCGCGTTGCCGATATTGGCCGAGGTGAACGGCTTTCCGGTTGGCGGCACGACGCGGGCGCCCTTGGCCAGGCACCGCGACGCCAGCGGTATGTCGGCGGTGACGCAGACATCCGCCCTGGTGATGCGCTCGGCGATCCAGTCGTCCGCGGCGTCGGCATTATCGCCGACAATCACCATGTTGACGTTCGGCAGGCCCGGCGGGCGTATCGGCCGCGAGCCGTTGGAGACGACAAACACGGCGAGCCGAAACCGCCCGGCGACGCGGTACACCTCCTCGCGCACCGGGCAGGCATCGGCATCGACATAGATTTCGGTCAAGCCTCGTCAGCCTCCTGCGCCCGCTGCACCCTGGAGGATGGGCTCGCGGCCGCTCAGTACGGGCTGCTGCTGTCGCCCGGCTTCGGCGCGTTGCGCATCTCGGCCACCGCGGCCGCCGCGCCCATCGTCACGAAGCGGGTGTCGCCGCCGACGGTGACGAAGGTGAAGCCCATCGCGATCATCTTCTTGGCGTATTCGGGGGCGCCGCAATGGATGCCGGGCTGCACCTTGTGGCGCTTGCAGGCGGCGAGGATCTTCTGCAAGGCGTCCATCATCCACTGGTCGGGCTTGTCGCCGCCCGGCAGGTAGCCGTGCGAGATCGAGAGGTCGGAGGGGCCGACATAGATCGCGTCGAGCCCTTTGACCGACATGATCTCGTCGAGGTTCTCCATCGCCTCCCTGGTCTCGATCATGCCGAAGGCGACGACGATGTCGTTGGCCTTCATGTGGTAGTCCGAGCCGCCATAGAGCGAGGCGCGGATCGGCCCCGAGCTGCGATGGCCGAGCGGGGCATAGCGCATCGAATCGACGAGCCGCTCGGCTTCGGCCTTGTTGTTGATCATCGGGCAGATGATCCCGTAGGCGCCGGCGTCGAGCGCCTTCTGGATATGCGCCGGATCGTTCCACGGCACCCGCACCAGCGGCGCGGTGTTGGTGGTGGAGATGCCTTGCAGCATCGTCACCATCACCTGGTAGTCGATCATGCCGTGCTGCATGTCGACGACCAGCGAATCCCAGCCGGCATGGGCCATCGCCTCGGCCGAGAAGCTCGACGGGATGCCGAGCCAGCTGTTGACGACGGCCTTGCCCTCGGCCCAGATCTCCCGCACTCGGTTCGCGCGCGCCATCCTATCCTCCGTGATGCCCGGTTGGGCTGCGCCCGATCCCGCCAGCTAAGCGGCCGGAAGTCAAGCCTCCCACCCGGGCGCGCGCCGACTGAAGCCACGCCCAGCCGGGGCGCAGCTTCAGCTTTGCCGGATCGGCGGCGAACGGATTGCCGCTAATTGCGATCAGCGACCGTAATAGTACGAGTTGGTATAGGGCGAATACGAGGAGCCGTAGCCGCCATAGTAGGGGGTCGGCGCGTAGTAGTAACCCTGGGCCGGCGCCGCGTAATACGGGTAGGTGGGGTAGCCATAGCCGTAACCGTACCCGCCGTAGCCGGAGCCGTAGTAGGGGTTGACCGTCGAGGCGATCGCGGCGCCGGCGACGACCCCGCCGAGCACACCCAGCCCGATGCCGACCCCGCCGTAACCGCCCCCGCCATGGCCGCCCCCGCCATGACCGCCCCCGCCATGACCGCCTCCGTGATCCCTGGCTTGGGCGGCGATCGGCATTGCGGTCAGCGAGACCGCTGCAAGGATCGCCACGGCGGCGGTCAGCCCTCGGCGAGCGCTGCGCCCGGCATTATCAACCGCCGTCGTGGCAACTGCCGCTGATTTTACGCAATTTTTCGGGGTCGCACGATAATTCAACATCAGTTCCATCGGTTTAATCTTTCCATGAGTTGTCTCAGTAGCGACGCGCTGAGCGACGGCGGGCCGTGTCCACTGGACCGATCACGCCGCTATCGAAGCGGTGACCAAAAGACCCGAACTGGCAGGTGGTGTCGCAAGCATCGACATGCAATACATCAGCAGTACCATGAGTATTTCTACTCACAGTACTGCCGGTTTTATTTTTGATAAAATGTCTCGTCCCGCCGCCCGACAGGATAACGAGGACCGTTAGTCGTACACTATTATAGAACTTCCGGGTTGATGACGTTCTCGCGGTTGGGTTTGCCGTCGATGACCGAGAGGATGTTCTGCACCGCGACGATCGCCATGCGGTCGACCGCCTCGCGCGTGACACCGGCGACATGCGGCGCGGCGATGAAGTTGGGCAGCGTCAGGAGCGGGTTGTCCTGCGGCGTCGGCTCCTCGGCAAAGACGTCGAGCGCGGCGCCCGCAATGCGGCCCGCCTTCAGCGCCTCGTAGAGGGCCGGCTCGTCGACAATGCCGCCGCGCGCGGTGTTTACCAGAAACGCGCTGCGCTTCATCCGGGCGATCCGGGCGGCGTTGAACAGGCCGATCGTTTCCGGCGTCTTCGGGCAGTGGATCGTGATGAAGTCGGCCCGCGCCACCCCCTCGTCGAGATCCAGCACCGGCTCGTAGCCGCTGCCGCGGATCGTCTCGGAATACATGTACGGGTCGTAGACCAGGACGTTGGTTTCCATCGCGGCAAAGCGCCGGGCCGAGCGGGTGCCGATCTTGCCGAAGCCGATGATCAACACGGTCTTGCCGTAGAGATCGAGCGGCATGTCCTTGTAGCGGTCGGCCCAGCGCCCTTCCTTGACCAGCGCATCCATCGATGCGCCCTTGCGGGCCAGCGACATCGTCAGGAACACGCCGGCCTCGGCGACACTGACCGAATTGGACGTGCCGCCGATCATCAGCGGCACCCGGCGGCGGGTCAGCGCCGGCACGTCGACGGCGTCATAGCCGACGCCGATGCGCGAGACGACCTCGAGCTGCGGCGCCGCATCGAGTTCGGGATCGCTGAATGGCTGCACGCCGAGCGCGATGCCGCTCGCCTCTTCCAGCAATTTATGAAACTCGGCGCGCGGCAGGTTCGGCACAAACGAGACACCCTCGACATCGTCGCGCGCCTCGACGAGGGCCCAGCCGGATTTCGACATCGTCGTCGGCAGCAGGAGCTTCTTGCGGTTGGTCGCAGCGGTGTTGGCCATCAATCTCCCCTCGGCTCGATGCGGTTCCGGCGTGCGGTCGCGAAGGCTATCGCCTCGCCGCCCGAGGTACGAGAAATTTCGCGGCCCGCGGCGGCGAAAAAAGGGTTGGAATGCACCCCCGGCGCGTCTAGGCTGCCGCCATTCGGGAACCTCGCGCAGCCTTGAGAAATAAGGGCGCAATTAGGCCCGGCGGGCAGCGGTAATCGCGCCCGGCGGCATTCCGATCGGACCTGGGGTCCACTCTAATCCACGAGATCAGATAGGTGCCATGAGGCCAGGACAGAACAAGCGATCCCGCGGTCGTAACGGCGGGGGCGGCGGGGGCGGGGGCAGCGGGGGCGGCGGCGGGGGCGGCGGCCCGCATCACAACCGGCCGCGTCTGCCGCATCGCATCCAGACCTTCGACAGCAACGGGCCCAACGTAAAGATCCGCGGCAACGCCTATCAGGTATTCGAGCGCTATGTCGCGCTGGCGCGCGAGGCGCAGGCGTCCGGCGATCGCGTCGCGGCGGAAAATCTCTATCAGCATGCCGAGCATTATTTCCGCGTCATGAACCTGGCCGGCGAAGGCCAGGGACAGGGCCCGCCGCGGCCGACGACCCCGGCCGATCTCGAAATGGCCGGCGGCGACGGCGAGGCGTCCGAAGACGAAGAGGCCGAAATGCAGCCGATGCCGCCGCTCGCCACGGCAGCGCCCGACGACGACCAGCCGCCCACATACTGACCATCCACCCGAGACCGCCCGGGGCCACCCGAGCCGCCGCCTGCCCGGCGGTCTCATCGCCTCGAACCGTCACCGCCGTACCCCCGCTCCCGGTTGCGCGGGAATGACGCGTTAATCCGATCGGATATCCTCGAGCGAGGCGAGCGCCGGACTGGGCGTGCGGCGCCGCACGGTGTGCGCCTCAAGGTTCAGCGCACGGCCGAGCGCATCGAGGCGGCGCTGCACCGCCTCGCCGGTAAACAGGCTGCCGTCGCGCGGCAATTCGAGAACCAGGCCGCGCGGCTCGCGTGACAGCCGCACCTCGTCCAACAGCTCCAGCGCGCCGCCGCATAACGTGTAGGCGAGCCGCAGTGCCAGGCCGAGAACGCGCGCCTCGGCGGCGGCGGCGTCCTCGATCAGCGGCCGGGTCGCCACCCTGACCGGGTCATCCGACGCGCCGCCGTACCGGGCATGCAGCGCCGCGCCGATGAACACCCGTTCGTCATGGCCGAGCTGGCCGACCGGCATGCGCAGGCTGCGGGTGAAGGCGTGCTCGGCGCGATAATCGGGATGCTCGGTCCAGGCAAAGTCGCTGAGCCAGCAGGCGGCGCGATGCAGCCGGCGGGCGGGTTCGTCGAGCGCCGGGAAAATGGCCGCCGTCCAGCGTTGCAAACGGTCGCCGTCGCCGCGCGAACGGCTGGCGCTGGCAGCGATCCCCTGGCAGGCGGCGATCAGCGAATCGGTACCGGGCGCCGCCGGCAGCAGGCCATAGGCGTATCCCTCGCGCAGCCCGAACGCCGAAAAGACGATCCGGTCCGGCCGGCCGACCGCGATCAGCCGTCGCAAAATCAGCGCCGCGAGCGGCACCAGTTCGAGGCGCCGGCGGTTGATCGACGCGATCCGCTCGAGCGAGCGGCGGGACTGGCTGGCGATGATGTCGAGAAAGCCTTCCGCCGGCCGCCGCGCCAGCGTGTATTCGTGGATGATGTGCAAGGGATAATGCGTCTGCTCCATGTGCAGCCGGGCGATCGCCCGCCAGGCGCCGCCGACCAGATAAAGCGCCTTGCCGGCGGCCTCGCGCAGCACCGGCGCGTCGGCGATGGCGCGCTCGATCGTCTCGCTGGTGGCGCGGCTGTTGTCACCCAGTTCGGCGAGGCGCAGCGGCCCGAGCGGCAGGCTCACTCCGGCGCCGATCGGCGCCTTGCCGGGTGCCTTGACCCGCACCAGTTCGACGCTGCCGCCGCCGAGATCGCCGACCACCCCGTCGGCGGCGCGGATCCCGGCGAGCACCCCGGCGGCCGACAGCCGGGCCTCTTCGCTGCCGGCGACGATGCGGACGCGGACGCCGCAGCGGCGCTCCGCCTCGGCGGCAAAGGCCTCGCCGTCGCTCGCCTCGCGCACCGCCGCGGTGGCGATGATCGCCAGATGATCAACGTCGAGGGCGCGGGCGAGGGCAACAAAGCGCTGCAGATTGGCGAACGCGAGCTCGACGCCGTCGGGGTTCAGCCGACCCGTGGTCGAAATGCCGCGGCCGAGCGCGCACATGACCTTTTCGTTGAGCAGCGGCAGCAGCGTGGCGCCCAGCCGCTCGAACACGACGAGCCGCAGCGAGTTGGAGCCGACATCGACGACGGCGATGCGGCCGAACGGGGCGGCGAGCTGGCGATCGGGCATCGCGGCGGCCGGCGCGCTCAGCGGGCGACCAGCTTCGGCTGGCCGCGCCGCAGCGCCCGGCCGCGTCCCGACAGGCTCGGGTTGGTCATGAAATAGGTGTGGGCCGAAAATCCCTCCTCCTCGGTGGCGGCGCGCGTGTAGGTCCCGTCCGGCGCCAGATTCCAGCTTTGCAGCGTGTCGCGCAGATTGGCCACCATGATCTCGTCGAGGATCTGGCGATGCACGGTCACGTTGTCGATCGGGACCAGCGCCTCGACCCGGCCATCGAAATTGCGCGGCATCCAGTCGGCCGAACTGATGAACACCTTGGCCTGATCCGACGGCAGCCGGTTGCCGTTGCCGAAACAGACGATGCGGCCGTGTTCGAGAAAGCGGCCGATGATGCTCTTGACCCGGATGTTCGCCGACATGCCCGGAACGCCCGGCCGCAGGCAGCAGATGCCGCGCACCACCAGATCGATGCTGACGCCGGCCTGCGAGGCTTCGTACAGCAGGTCGATGATCGCCGGGTCGACCAGCGAATTGAGCTTGGCCCAGATCTGCGCCGGCTTGCCGGCCCTGGCATTGGCGATCTCGCCCTCGATCAGCTCGGCGATGCGGGCCCGCAGGTTGATCGGCGCCACCGCGATCTTTTCCAGGCTGGCCGGGCGGGCGTTGCTGGTCATGAAGTTGAACAGCCGCGCCGCATCGCGACACAGCGCCGGGTCGCAGGTGAAAAACGACAGGTCGGTGTAAACCTTGGCGGTATAGGGGTGGTAGTTGCCGGTGCCGAAATGGACATAGGAGCGCAGCTTGCCGGCTTCGCGCCGCACCACCAGCGACACTTTGGCGTGCGTCTTCAGCTGCAGGAAGCCGTAGACCACCTGCACCCCGGCGCGCTCCAGCTCGTGCGCCCAGCGGATGTTCGCCTCCTCGTCGAAGCGCGCCTTCAATTCGATCATCGCGGTGACCGATTTGCCCGCCTCGGCCGCCTCGGCCAGCTCGCGCACGATCGGGCTGTCCTCGCTGGTGCGATAGAGCGTCTGCTTGATCGCGACGACCGCCGGGTCGCGCGCGGCCTGGCGCAGAAACTGGACGACGACGTCGAAGCTTTCATAGGGATGATGGACGACGATGTCCTTCTGCCGGATCGCGGCGAAGCAATCGCCGCCGAAATCGCGGATGCGCTCGGGAAAGCGCGGCACGTAAGGGGTGAAGACAAGATCGGGGCGTTCGTCGGCGACGATCAGCTGGGCGGTGTCGTCGAGGCCGAGAATGCCCTGGGAGGCAAACACATCGGCCGGGGCGACCGCCAATTCCGCGCTCAGAAAGCGCCGCAGATCGGCCGGCATCCGTGCATCGACGGCGAGATGAATGACATGGCCGCGCCGGCGCCGCTTCAGCGCGGTTTCGAACAGCCGCACGAGGTCTTCCGCCTCCTCCTCGATCTCGACTTCGCTGTCGCGCAAGACGCGAAAAACCCCCTGCGCGACGACCGCGAAGCCGGGGAAAAGATGATCGAGGAACTGCGCGATCATCAGCTCGACCGGCAGGAAACGCAGCGGCGCGCCGGGCAGGCGGATAAACCGCTCGACCGAGGAAGGTATCAGGATCAGCGCCTGCAGCCGCACATTGTCGCCGACCCGTTCAAGCTGCAACGCCAACCCGAACCCGCGATTGGCGACGAACGGAAAGGGATGGGCCGGATCCATCGCGAGCGGGGTCAGCACCGGAAAAATGTCCGCCATGAAGCGCTGTTCGAGCCAAATGCGGTCGCCCGGTTCGAGGTCGGCGGGATCGATCACCGCGATCCCCGCTTCGCCCAGCTGCGCCCGCAACGACAGCCAGCTCACCTGCTGGGCTTCCATCAGGGCGCCGGCGCGCTCGTGGATCGCATCGAGCTGCTGCGCCGGCGTCAGGCCGTCGACGCTCAGCGTCTTGATGCCGGCAAGATGCTGCCCCTTCAGCCCGGCGACGCGGACCATGTAGAACTCGTCGAGGTTGCTCGCCGAGATCGACAGAAAGCGCAGACGTTCGAGGAGCGGGTGACGGCGGTTTTCCGCCTCGGCAAGCACGCGCTCGTTGAACGCGAGCCATGACAGCTCGCGATTGATGAAACGGCCCGGCGCCGCCGGATCGGCCCCTTGCGGGTCGCCCGGCCGGATGTCGACGATTTGCGCGGCGGTGCTCACCGAGCCTCTCCTATTCCGGCCGCCGATGGTGCAGCGTGCATCAACAATTCTAGCGCGATGAACGGGGCGGTGTCATGTGCGGCGGGCTTGAGGGTGCGTTTATGAGGCATCGGGAGCCTCACTCCGCCGCGTTCTTCCGCCCGTAGCGGCGCACCCGCAGATCGGCCTGTTCCTTGTGGCCCCAG
>DATLRS010000098.1:0-5702 GCA_035534535.1 Allostellaceae bacterium
TTGCGCCAAGCTCGGCATCTCGTTCTGGGATTATCTCGGCGCCAGGCTCAGCGCCGCCACAGCCGACGTGCCATTCCTCCCCGACCTCGTCAGGCTGCGCAGCGCGCAAGCTTGACCGCCCAGGGTTTTGCCCCTGTTACCGGCTGGCGTGGAGGCGAAGACGGTTGGCGCGGGCACGAATGGCGGGAGCAGACTTGGCGCCGGCACGAGTGGCGGGAGCATCAGGGTCGCAATTACAATCGATACTACGCCCCACCCACCTATTATACGACGCCGGGCGTTGTTATCGGCTTCACCGACCGCTGCAGTCGGGCATCACCCGACACACGCCCCGGACATCACCCTACTGGGGCCGTTTAGCACAAGAAAGAGGGCCGACACGTCGCCAGCTTAGGTGCCGGAGGGCGTCCTCTGGCGCTCGGCATCCGCCGAAGCGGCAGCTGCCGTAGCGGTCCGGTGACCTCTACTCGCGGATCGTCAGCGCGATCAGCACCGGCATCGCCAGCAGCACCAACGGGAGCTGCACCGTTATGCCGGCGATGATCGCGATCGCCAGCGGCTGCAGCATCTGGTCGCCCGAGCCGCTGATCGCCGCGCCGAGCGGCAGCAACGCCAGGATCATCGCCAAGGTGCTCATTGCGATCGGCCGCATCCGGTTGAGCGCGGCTTCCCGGATTGCCTGCCGCGGCGGCATTTCCTTCGCGAGCGCCTGATACTCGGAGACCAGGAAGATCGCCATCTCGGTGGCGATGCCGACGATCATCACCATGCCCATCATCGCCGTAATGTTGAGTTCCACACCGGTCAGCCAAAGGCCGAAGAACACCGCGCTCGTCGAGATCAGGGAACTCAGGATGATGATGATTGGGAGAACAAAGCTCTCGTAGAGAAACAGCAGAAGAATGATCTCCCCGATCGCGGCAGCAGCGAACACCTTGATCATGCCGCGGACCGCCAGTTGCTGCTGCTTGTAGGCCCCCCCGATCCGATAGTAGACCCCGGCGGGGAGGAAGCCGGGCTTGGCGACGACAGCATCGACGGCGGCCGCCGTCGTGCCCAGATCGTGGCCACCTCCGATCTGTGCGGTCACAGCGACGATCTGCGCGAGGTTGTCGCGCGTGATCTCGGGCTGGCCGGCGACGAATTTGACGTGCGCAACGGTGCCGAGCGGGAACACCTGGCCACCGGGCGCCCGGATCGGCAGCGCCTTCAACCCGTCTCTGGAGATCCTGTCCTGCGGCGGATCGAGCCATACTCGCACTCCGACCGGCTGCACGGTGCCGAGATAGCTCGTCACCACCGTGCCATGCAGATAATGATAGAGCTGCGCCTCGACCTCGCCGGGGGTGACGCCCGCCATGGCCGCCGCTGCCGGATCGACGTGAACCTCGAGCGCGTCGCCCGCCGGAACCACGCCATTATTGACCGAGGCCGGCTCGATTCCCGGCACGTTGACGATCGCCGTCGCGACCTTTCCGGCGACGCTGGCAAGGATTGCGGGGTTCTTTGCGCTTAGCTCAATCACGATTGGTTGCCGGCGGCCGACCATGTCGCCGATCATGTCGCCCAAGAGTTGATGCGTATCGAAGGCGATCCCGGGCACGTCGTTGGTGATCTTTTGGGTGATCTCGTCCATCACGGTCCAGATCGGCGGCCGTCGCGATGGCGCGGCGAGGCGGACGAAGAAGTCGCCCTGGTAACTTTCGGCGAGATCGCCGCCAAGCCCGGCCCCGGTGCGGCGGGAAAACGTGTAAACGTTCGGATCCTTCTTCAGGATTGCTTCGACCTGCCCCAGTTCGCGATTGGTTTCCGTCAGCGAGGTGCCGGGCGCGGTTGCGTAATCCAGCACGAACCCGCCCTCGTCCATGCGCGGCAGAAACCCGGTCCCGACATGTTGGTAGGCGAGATAGCCGGCGCCCACCAAGAGAATCGCCGCGATGCCGGCGAGCGAAGGATGCGCGAACAGGACGCCGAGCGCTCGGCCATGCGTTCGGCGCAGCCAGGTCTCGTGCCCGTGCGCCGGGTCGTCCCATTTCTCGAAATCGATGATGCCGCGCGCCAGTAGCGGCACGGTAAAGGCCGTCAGCAGGTAGGAGATGACGAGCGCGGAGGCCATTGTCAGCGCCAGAAACTTGAAGAACGCGCCGGTGATTCCGGACAGGAAAGCGAGCGGCAGGAAAATGATGATCGTGGCCAGGCTCGATCCCAGCAGCGGCGAGAAGAATTCGCGGGCCGCCAGCAGGACGACGGCGTGCGGCTGTTCAAGGCCTGGCACGCCGGCCCGCCGGGCGATGTGCTCGATCATGACGATCACATCGTCGATCAATAGCCCGATCGCGGCGGCGACCCCGCCCAGGGTCATGATGTTGAAGCTCATCCCGAGCACGGAGAGCAACAAAACCGTGATCAACACCGACAGCGGCACCACCAGCATCGCGACCGCTGTCACGCGCCAGTTGCGCAGGAATGCGAGGATGACGAGGGCGGCGAAGACGAGCCCGATGCCGATCGCCTCCTCGACCGCCGCGATCGAGGATCGGACGAGTTCTGACTGGTCGTACCATTTATAGAGATGAATTGCCTTGGGCTGGGTCTTCATGAAGGTCAGGAGTCTGGCCGCGACCTCCTTTCCGAGGCTCAGCGAATCCGCGCTGTCCTGCTGAAACACGTCGAAGGTGACCGCCGGCTGCCCGTTCTCATCGACCAAGAGCCATTGCGGCACAGTCCCCAACGTGACGCTGGCGATGTCTCTCAGTCGCACGATGCCGCCCTTGCCGTTGCGCAATTCGACGTTGCCGACCGAGCCGACGGAAGCGAACGCATTGCTGCTGACCGTCAGATAGAGCAGGTCATTGTCTTCGAGCCGCCCGACCGCCTTGATCGAGTTGGTCGCCGCGATGGCGGTCGTAACCTCGGCGAGCGTCAGCCGATAGGCTGCGAGCTTATGGGGATCGACCGACACCTGAACTTCCGGCGTCTGCCCGCCGAGGACGCCGACCCGCCGGACGCCGGCAATGCCGGTCAAGAGCGGGGTGATCTGATACTGCGCCAGGCGCCGCAATTCGGCCGAAGGCACTTTATCCGAGATCAGCGCGTAGGAGACGAACGGCATGATCGCGTTAGGGCTCATCTGCAGGGCGTCGTACCGAGTGTCCTGCGGCAGTTTGGGAAGCTCCTGCGCGAAGGCGGCATCGACGCTCAACAGCGCCTGGTTCATATTCGAGCCCCACGGGAAATCGACAAAGATCTGCGCCGACCCGCGCGACGTCGTGGAGCTGATCCCGGTGGCGCCGGGCACGGCGCGCGCGACCTCTTCCAGGGGCTCGGTGACCTCTATCAGCATCTGCTGCGCCGGCATGCTGCCGGTGCTGACCTCGACCCGGATGCGCGGGAAATTGACGATCGGGAACAGCCCGACCGGCAAGCTGATCCCGGCAAAGATCCCGGCGGCGGCCAGCGCGAAGGCGACGAAGACCAGTGAGCGTCGGTGATGCTCGATCCAGGCAACGAAGCTCATTTGTTACCCGGTCGGTTCGGGTCTGCGACCCGCACCTTCATGCCGTCGCGGAGCTGGTAATTGCCGGCGAGGACGAGCGGTGCGTCGGGGTCGAGTGCGCCCTCGACGACATCCTTTGCCCCGTCGCCAAGCAGGAGTTTCACCGCAACCTTATGGGCGGTGCCGTTGACGGCTTGCACGACATAGGGCGCCCCGGTGTCATCGACCAGGATCGCCTGGTGCGGCACGACATAGCCCGCGACCTGGCCGGTGACGACGCCGGCCTGCGCCATCTGGCCGGGCAGCAGGCTGCCCGGCGGCACGGTGATGTCGACCGGAACCAGGCCGGTTTGCGGATCGACCATCGATCCGCGCAGCAGAACCCGCCCGTCGACGGCGTCGGTCCAGCCGAGGGGGGTAATCCTGACCGCGTCGCCGGGGTGGATCTGGGCCGCCTGGTCCGGCACGACCCCGGCCCGCAAGACCAGCCCGTTCAGCCGGGCAAGATCAATGAGCGCCGCCCCCTGAGGCACCATGGCTCCCGGACTGATCGAGATGGCGGTCACGATCGCGTCGGAGGATGCCCGCAACGTTCGCGGGCCGCCGGCCCCCTCCGCCTTGAGCGCCGCCAGCGAGGTGCGTGCGTCCGCCGCGGATTTCTCGGCGCTCGTAAGCTGCTGCGCCGTCGCCAGATGCTGGCCAAGCAGGCTGCGCGTACGATCGACGAGGTCGCGCGCGGCATGCAGCGCGGCGAGGGCCTGGGCGTAGGCGGCGGCGGTTGACGGGCTCGGCCCGAGCCGAACCAGCGGCGCGTTCGCGGTTACCTGTTCGCCGGCCTTGACATAGACGGTCTCGACCCCGGCCGCGACCGGCGCCATTACCGACTGTCGCGCCGTCGGGTTCGTCTCGACCGTGCCGAAGGCGGTGACGATCCGGGGCAGGCTGCCTTTCTGCAGCCGGGTCAACTGCACCAGCACGCTCGGACCGGGGGGATCTTGCGCGGCCGCGACGGCGCCGGCGAGCGCCAGGATGACGGCGGCAAGGACGCAGGTGCGCTTCATCGGTGCCTCGCGGAGCTCAGGGCGATCCGCACCCTCGGCAGATCGAGACCGAGTTCGACGGCGAGAACGATGCGGTCCTCGCCGATGCGGCGCTCGATCCCGGCGACGTCGACGGCTCGGTCGAGGGCGGTCGTTTCGTAATCGATCAAGGTCCGCTGGTCGAGGTTGCCTTGCGCATAGGCCCGCCGCGCGGTCACGGCAAGCGATGCGGCGCCGCTCGCCGCCGCGCGCGCCTGGATCAGATCGCCGGAGAGCCGGCGCAGCTGGGCGATCAGGGCCTGAATGCTGGCGACCGCGCTGTCGAGCCGGGCCTGGTATTGCTCGCGCAACAGCTGGCGCGTCGCCCGCGATTTCGCGACGTTGCCCTGATTGCGGTCGAAGACCGGCAGCGCGAAGGTGAGAGTCGGGCCGGCGCTGACCACGTTTGTCGTGTCGGAGCTGTAGGAACCACCAACGGCGAAGGCCGGGAATTGGCCGAGAATGGCCGCCCTGACATCCGCCTCGGCCGAGCGATAACCAAGGCGCAGGGCGGCGAGGTCGGGCCGCCGCTGCGGCAGATCCGTGACCAGCGTCTCCAGCCCGGCGGGAAGTGGTCCAAAAACCGGCCTGGCGATGGCAAACCGCGCGCTCGGGACGAGACCGAGCAGCCCGTCGAGAGCCTGCCAGTTCGACAGGTGGGCGAGGCTCAAATTCCTGAGCGAGTGTTCGGCCGCGGCGATGGCGGTCAGCAGCGGCGCGAGGGCGCTCGCCGTCAGATTGCCCTCGGCGATGGCCGCTCTGACCTCGGCCACCTCGCGCAGCAGCAGCCGATGTTCGCGGCGGGTAAGGTGGATCGTGCGATTTTCTGCATCGATGTCGACGGCGAGCTGGCGCGCCTTCTGAGCGACCTGCCATTCGCGCCAGAGCTGGTCGGCGTCGACCTGCTCGCGTCGAGCCTGTGCGGATTTGATGCGGGCGCCGCGGGTGACGATCGCGGCAATATCCTGCGCCAGCGACGCGGCGATCGACGAGGCGGTTCCCGGTCCGCTGATCAGCGCGCCGTAGCCGAGGTTTGCCGACGGATTGGGCAGCAGGGTCGCTTGCAGCAGCCCCGCGCGCGCCGCGCCAAGCACCCCACGTTCCGATTTGAGGTCGGGATCATTCAG
>DATLRS010000099.1:0-3416 GCA_035534535.1 Allostellaceae bacterium
CCTCGGTGTCGGCGCCCTTTTCGGTGCCGAGCACCATGACGCTCTGCCCGCCGAACCGGCCGATGCCGCCGACCACCGCGGTATCCTCGGCAAAGCAGCGGTCGCCGGCCAGCGGCACGAACTCGTCGATCAGCCCGGCGATATAGTCGAGGCAATGCGGCCGCTCCGGATGGCGCGCCACCATGACTTTCTGCCACGGCGTCAGCCGCGCGTAGCTCTGGCGCAACAGGCGGCCGGCCTGGGTTTCGAGCCGGCCGACCTCATCGGTAATGTTGAGCCCGCTATCGGCCGAGAGGTGGCGCAGCTCTTCGATCTTGCCTTCGAGTTCGGCGATCGGCCGTTCGAAATCGAGAAAATGTCGCATCAGCCTTGCGCCCTTGCGCCGCGGTTATTTTCGTCGGGCCAGCGGGTGCGCGCTCTCGACCAGCCGGCGCAGCCGGGCGCTCTGCACATGGGTATAGATCTGCGTCGTCGCGATGTCGGCGTGCCCCAGCATCTGCTGCACGCTGCGCAGATCGGCGCCGTGGTCGAGCAGATGGCTGGCAAAGGCGTGGCGCAGCACATGCGGCGACAGCAGCACCGGGTCGAGCCCGGCGGCCAGCGCCAGCGCCTTCAGCAGCTGGCCGCAGCGCTGCCGGGTCAGGTGGCCGGCGGCGGCGCGCGAGGGGAACAGCCAGCGCGCCGCCTTCGCATCGGATCGGCCGTCTTGCGGCAAAAACCGGCCGCGGCATTCGAGATAGCGCGCCAGCGCCTCGCGCGCCGGCGCCGACAGCGGCACCACCCGCTCCTTGCCGCCCTTGCCGCGGACCAGCACAAACCGCGGGTCGCGCTGCGCCGCGGCGAGCGGCAGGCCAACCAGCTCGGACACCCGCAGCCCCGTCGCATAGAGCAGTTCGACGAGGCAACGCAGCCGCGCGCCCTCCTCGGCCGGGGCGGCCTCGGCGGTCGCGATCAGCCGCTCGATCTCGGGTTCGCCGAGGATCTTCGGCAGCGGCCGGCCGAGCCGCGGGGTGTCGAGCCCCGTCGTCGGGTCGTCGGCCCGCGCCCCCTCGCTCACCAGAAAGCGATAGAACTGGCGCATCGCGGAGAGCCGGCGGGCATGGGTGCGCGGCATCAGGCGGCGGCTCGTCAGCGCCGCGAGATAGTCGTGCAACATTGCCGCATCGGCACGGTCGAGCGCGACGCCGCGGGCGGCAAGGAAGCCTGTCAGATCGGCAAGGTCGGTGCGATAGGCCGCGAGCGTCAGCCGTGCCGCGCCGCGTTCTGCCGCCAGCATCTCGAGAAACGCCTCAAGCCGGCGCGCCGCGACCGGGGCCGCGACCGGGGCCGCGACGGGGGCCGCGACTGGCGCCTGGGCCGCGGCGGCGCTATTTCGCGAAGCGCGCATCGGGCAGCACCTTCTCGACATGCACCGTCGGCGGCGGGAAATCCCCATAGGCCAGGTAGTAGCAGCCGCCCAGGACCGCCAGCACCAGAGCAATGATCAGGACGCCACCCACCTTTATCATGGCCTACTCGCGTTACCGAGCGCCCGGCCCCACGCAATTGACCGGCCGGCCGCACAATATGCTAGTACCCTGCCGCGGCGCCGCGCGGAAGAGCGGCGAGATTTCGGGGGCGTGCGGTGGACGTCCAAGCCAGGCCAACGGCCGAAACGGCGGCAGGAGCGCGCGGGTTCGCCCCGCAGCGCACAATCGTTCTCGTCGGCCTGATGGGCGCGGGCAAGACCAAGATCGGGCGCCGCCTGGCGGCACGCCTCAATTTGCCCTTCTTCGATTCGGACTGCGAGATCGAGACTGCCGCCGGCGAGACCATCGAAGAGATTTTCCGCAACCGCGGCGAAGCTGTGTTCCGCGACGGCGAGCGCCGCGTCATCGCCCGCCTGCTGACCCGCCCGACGCATGTGCTGGCGACCGGTGGTGGCGCGTTCATCGACCCGGCGACGCGCGCGCTGATCGCCCGGCGCGGCGTCTCGGTCTGGTTGCGCGCCGATCTCGACGTGCTGGTGGCGCGGGTGTTGCGCCGCAACAACCGGCCGCTGTTGCAGCACAGCGACCCGCGCGCGGTGCTCGCCGAGTTGATCGAGCGGCGCCATCCGACCTATGCCGAGGCCGACCTCGTCATCGACAGCGGCGAAGGGCCGGTCGAGGCCACCACCACGCGGGTGATCGCCGCGCTTACCGGCTGCGCACAGGCGTTGCGACCGCCCGATCCGGAGACGACGCAATGAGGACGAACGCGAGTGCTTCCGGCGGCGTCGAAACGCTGCGCGTCGAACTCGGCGAGCGCGGCTACGACATCCTGATCGGCCCCGGGCTGATCGAGCGGGCCGGCGCCGCGATACTGCCGCTGATGCGCCGGCGCCAGGCCGTCATCGTCACCGACGAGACCGTCGCGCGGCATCACCTGCAAGCGCTGCAGCACAGCCTTGCCGAGCACGGCATTGCGCAGCACACGGTCGTGCTGCCGCCCGGCGAAGGCACCAAGGACCTCGCCCATTTCGGCCGGCTGGTCGACGACATCCTCGCCTGCGGCATCGAACGCGGCACGATGCTGGTGGCATTGGGCGGCGGGGTGGTCGGTGACATCGCCGGGTTTGCCGCGGCGACGCTGTTGCGCGGCATCGACTTCGTGCAGATCCCGACGACGCTGTTGGCCCAGGTCGACAGCTCGGTCGGCGGCAAGACCGCGATCAACACGAGTGCCGGCAAGAACCTGCTCGGGGCGTTCTACCAGCCGCGCCTGGTGCTTGCCGATACGGCGAGCCTGGCCACCCTGCCGCGCCGCGAACTGCGCGCCGGCTATGGCGAGATCGTCAAATACGGCCTCATTCGCGACGCCGATTTTTTTGACCGTCTCGAAGCCGAGGGACGCGCGGTGTGCGATCTCGAAGCGGCCGCGCTGACCCGCGCGGTTTTGGTCAGCTGCCGGATGAAGGCGGCGATCGTCGCTGCCGACGAGCGCGAGACCGGCGACGAGCGGGCCTTGTTGAATTTCGGCCATACGTTCGGGCATGCGCTGGAGGCTGAAACCGGGTTCGGCGACCGGTTGCTGCATGGCGAGGCGGTGGCGCTCGGCATGGCGCTGGCTTTCGATTTCGCGGTGCGGCTCGGCCTCGCCGCGGGGCAGGACGCGCACCGCGTCCGCCGGCACCTCACGGGCGCCGGACTGCCGACGACGCTCGGCGAGATCGGCCTGGGTGGCGGCGACGCCGACCGTCTGCTGCATCATATGGGCAAGGACAAGAAAGTGCGCGACGGCGCGATCACGCTGATCCTGCCGCGCCGGATTGGCGAGGCGTTTGTCATGCGCAACGCGCCGGTCGAGGCGTTGCGCGCGTTTCTCGCGGAATGAAGCCGCCCGGGCGGCCGCTACCGGCCGAGGCGCCGCGGCGATAGCGTCTCCGCCTGACCGGC
>DATLRS010000100.1:0-18241 GCA_035534535.1 Allostellaceae bacterium
TTTGATCCCGGCTTCACTCAGTGGATGATGACGACACGCACTGCACCGCTGCGCCGCGTCACCGTCGCCGCAACCTCGCCGTCCAAACGGTGGAATAGGACATCGGCCTCGGCATCGCCGAGCCGCAAACCGCGCAAATGCAGACGCTCGAGAAAATCTGGCAGCCTGGGGCCGTCGAACCGGATCTCGCCGGCGCGAGCATCGAACTGCAGCCCGAGGCTGGCCTGCACCAGCGCGAATACGGTGGCGCTTGCCCACGCCTGCGGCGAACATGCGACCGGGTACATGGTCGGCGCCATGCGGCGCCGCGGGAAGCCGCAGAATAGCTCGGGGAGCCGCCGCGGCTCCCAGTATGAGGCGGCATCGAACAGACCGGCAGAGACGCGCAGCGCCGGCTCCTTCAGCCCATAGCGGGCAAACCCAAGCGCGATCAGTGCGTTGTCGTGCGGCCATACCGATCCGTTATGGTAGGAGATCGGATTGTAGCGTGCCGCGGTCAGCGCTACCGTGCGGATCCCCCAACCGGAGAAGCAGCCGACGCGTGTCAAGGTGTCGGCAACCCGCTCGGCGCGATCGGGCGCGGCGATCCCGGTCAAGAGCGCATGCCCGGCATTGGACGCGACCACCCGGCACGGTCGCTTGTCGCCGTCAAGCGCCAACGCATAGGTCGACAGCTCTTCGCACCAGAACGCCGCCTCAAACTTCTGCCGCAAAATCTCCGCCTCGGCCTCTAAACGGGCGGCTGTCGTCGGGTCGCCGAGCGCCAGCGCGAGCATCGCGGCATGCCGTTTGGCGGCAAAAACATAGCCCTGCACTTCACACAGCGCGATTGGTCCTTCGGCCAACTTGCCGCCGGCGTGGAAGATCGCGACGGCCGAATCCTTCCAGCCCTGATTGATCAGCCCGGTTGCGCTTTGCCGGTGGTATTCGACAAAACCGTCCCGGTCGGGATCGCCTGACGTGTCGATCCACTGTAACGCCGCCTCGACGTTCGGCCATAGACGGCGAACCGTGTCGAGATCGCCGGTACGCACGAAGTATTCACCCAACAGCATCACGAAAAGCGGTGTCGCATCGACGCTGCCGTAATAGCGGGCAAACGGCACCTCGCCGAGTCGGGCCATTTCGCCATTGCGCATCTCGTGGAGGATCTTGCCGGGTTCGGCATCGCACTCGTCGTCGGTTTCGGTGGCCTGGGTCGCCGCCAGAAAACCAAGCACCCCCTTGGCGATTGCCGGATCCATCCAAAGCGTCAGCAGAGCGGTGATGATGCCGTCGCGGCCAAAAAAAGTGCTGAACCAGGGAATCCCGGCAAACGGATAGGGGCCGTATTCGGTGTCGGTGATCAGCATGTAGAGATCCGCGACCGAGCGCCGGGCCAGCTCGTTGAAGACGGCGTTCGATCCCTCGACGCTGGCGGCCCGGGCGCTTGACGCTCTGAGCGCCTGCCTTGCGGCGCGCAACGACCGGTAGAACTGGCGGACGGTCCACCCCTCCCCGGGATCATGGTTGGGCGGATCATGGGCGGGCGGATCGCAGCGGATCCGCAGCGCCAGCCGACACCATTTGCCCGGTGCCAGATCCAGGGTGAAGGTTGCGCTGTCGTTTTCGAGCCGGGCGGGGGCCGGTGCGAAACAAAGCTCGGTGACGCGCTCGGCCCCATCCAACCCCTGATAGCGCAGCGCCACCGTATCGGGCGACACCAGTTCGGCCGATCCGCTGCCGCGCCGGGCTCGCTCCTGTCCGCGCACTTCGAAGATATCGGCGAAATCGGCGGCAAAGCGCATACAGAGCGTCACCACATGCCGCCGCAGATCGAAATTGCGGACCAACAGCAGCTCGTAATACGCCGATCGCCAGATGAATTGCCGGCGGCTCAGATAAATCAGCTCGCGCTGCAGCGGGCTGCCATCCACCGCAACCGTGTCGGCATTGGCGAGATCGACCGGCAGCAACGAGTTGTCTTCGGCCTGGCTGGAGCTCAACAATAACGGGTGATCGCCATTGAGCCGCAGTTCGAGTTGCGACAGGAAGCGCGTGTCCTGGTGATAGAGCCCGTCGGGACAACCCTCGTCGCCGACCATGTCGCCGAAGGGGCTCAGCACGGCAAAGGTGTCGCCATGCTTCAGGATGCGGGTTCGCGGCTCGTGAAACGTTCCGCTCGCCTCGACGCGAAACCGCGGCTCGCCCTGGCCGCGCTCAGTGACCGCCATCGGCACGGCTTCCTCGCGTCCCACCGCGCTCAATCGGCCGCCGCGCGCGCCGCCCCTCCGGGCATGCCAACCAGCCGCAGCAGAGGTGGCCTTAGAGGAGTTTCCCAGCGCGCCGATTGATGGGACGCGACCCGAGCGTAGAGCGCGAGATAATCGCGTGCCATCCGCTCGACGGTGAAACGCTCTTCGAACCGCCGGCGAATTGCCCTGCGGTCAAGCCGCAATGCGAGCGGTACGGCAGCCACCGCGCTCTCGATGTCATCGACGATAAACCCGGTGACGCCGTCGTCGATGATTTCGGGGACGGAGCCGCGGCCAAAGGCGATGACCGGAGTACCATTGGCCATCGCTTCGATCAAGACCATGCCAAAGGGTTCGGGCCAGTCGATCGGAAACAAGAGGGCAAGCGCGCCTCCGAGAAATTCTCCCTTGTCCGCTTCGCCGATCTCGCCGATGAAATCGATCGAGGGGTCCTTCAGCAGCGGTGCGATCTTGCTCTCGTAATACTCCTGATCGACCGGATCGACCTTGGCCGCGATCCGCAACGCCAGACCCGCACGACGCGCAATTTCGATGGCCCGGTCCGGAGCCTTTTCCGGGCTGATACGGCCAAGAAAGCTGAGGTAGCCGCCGGCACCAGTCCCGGCGTGATACAGGTCTTTCGGGAGGCCATGCGGCACCGTCCCCGACCAATTGGCCCACGGCATCGGGGTCCGTTGTGCATCCGAGATCGATACCAGCGGCATCATCATGTATTCGCGCATCATGACCGGAAGATCGGGCAGATCGAGCCGGCCGTGCAACGTCGTCAACGTCTTTGCCCAGCAATCGGAGAACAGCGGGAAATGCAGGTAGTCGGTATGAAAGTGGATAATATCGAACTCACCGGCGCGGCGCCGCAGATGATCGAGCATGATCAGATGATAGACGAGCGGGTCCCGGCATCGATCGTCGAGCCGCAAGGCCATCTCGCAGCCCGCTTCCAGCGCGGCCGATGTTAGCGAATCACCGCTGGCGAATAGCGTAACCTCGTGCCCCAACCTGACCAGTTCCTCGGTCACGTACGAAACCACCCGCTCGGTGCCGCCATAGAGCCGAGGAGGACAACTTTCGTGGAGCGGAGCAACCTGCGCGATTCTCATCCAATACCCTTCACGACGAAGTGATTTTCGTCGCTGTGAACATACGAGGTTAAAAATTGCGCGGGAGGTTCGGAAAGTACCTAACCGAACCCCCAACGACACCGCGCACGAACGATCGCGCCGCCAGGGGGCGCCGTCTGACCAGTTCAGTCTCGAATGCCATTTGCCGGCTGATCACTTGCTGCGTTCGATCGATCGGTTTGTCCTGATGATCAGGAGGGGCGCGCCCGCCGCGAGCGACGTTTTTGCTGGCAGCCCAAATTTCGTATCCCGTGCAACCCGCTTGGGCCGCTAAATAGACGGCGAGCGCGCAGCAGGTGAGAGCGAGCGAGATGGAGACCTACGATTACATTGTTGTCGGCGCCGGATCGGCCGGTGCCGCGGTCGCGAACCGGTTGTCGGCGGACCCGCGCCACAAGGTGCTGCTGCTCGAAGCGGGCCCGGCCAGCCACCCCTGGTCGTTCATTCCGGTCGGCTCCGCCCGGCTGATCACCAATCCCGCGGCCAACTGGCTCTATTCGTCGGAGCCCGAGGCAAACACCAACGGCCGCAAGATCCCGGTGCCGCGCGGCAAGATGCTCGGCGGCTCAAGCTCGATCAACGGCATGGCGTTCGTGCGCGGCCAGGCGCAGGATTTCGACACCTGGGCGCAGATGGGCAACCATGGCTGGAGCTACGACGACGTCCTGCCCTTCTTCAAGCGAATGGAAAGTTACCAGGGCGACGGCGACGCCACGTTTCGCGGCCGGGAAGGCCCGTTGCGTGTCACCAACCCGGAACCGCGCGACCCGATTTTCGCCACCCTGATCAAGGCCGCGGCAGAGGCCGGCATCCCGCACAACCCGGATTACAACGGCGCCAACCAGGAAGGCATCGCGATGAGCCAGGCGACCATCGCCGCCGGCCGCCGCATGAGCACGGCCCGCTGCTACCTCGACCCGATCCGCAACCGCCAGAACCTGCACATCGAGACCGGTGCCCTGACCGAGGCTCTCATACTCGACGGCAAGCGTTGCACCGGCGTGCGGTATTCGGTGGGCGGCGCGGCGCGCGAGGCAGATGCGGTGCGCGAGGTCGTGGTCAGCGCCGGCACGATCAACTCGCCGCAACTGCTGGAATTGTCCGGCATCGGCCAGCCCGACCGCCTGCGCGATCTCGGCATCGAGGTGCGCCAGGCGCTGCCCGGCGTCGGGGAGAATTTGCGAGACCATTACGCGCCGCGGACCCGTTGGTACATCGGGAAACGGGGGATCACCTTCAACGATCGCGGCCGTGGCCTCGGCCTCGTGCACCAGGCGATGCGTTACGCGCTCTTCCGCAAGGGCATGCTCGCGATGGTGGGGGCGCCGATGCGCGCCTTCGTCTGTTCGCGCGAAGGCCTCGAAGCGCCGGACCTGCTGCTCGGCTGGGTTCCGATGCTGACCGAACCGGGCCCCAAAGGCCCGCGGATCTCCCGCCAGTCCGGGGTGACCTGTTATGCCCATCCGATGCGTCCGGAAAGCAAGGGGCACATCCACATCACCGCCGCCGATCCGCTTCGGCCGCCGGCGATCAACTTTAACTTCCTGTCATCGCCGCCCGATGCCGAGCTGACCGTGCGCGCGATCCGGATCGCCCGCGCCGTCATGACCGCGCCGGCGATGGCACCGCTGCAGGTGACCGAGGTGGCGCCGGGCGCGGACCGGACTACCGACGACGAAATCCTCGACTGGGTCAAACGGGCTGCCGAGACAACCTACCATCCGGTCGGCACCTGCAAAATGGGTGCGGACCCGATGGCGGTGGTCGACGACCAGCTTCGGGTGCGGGGCATCGCAGGGTTGCGCGTTGCCGATGCCTCGATCATGCCGACGCTGACCTCGGGCAACACCAACGCGCCCTCGATCATGATCGGCGAAAAGGCATCCCAGATGATCTTGGCGGCGGCGGTGTAGCGATCGCGGGACGCGCAGATGTGATTTTTGATTGAAGGCCCGCGTTCGCGATGGCTTTGCCGCTCGGCAGGGCGCATGAGCGCCCGCTTCACCGGGTCTTCGGGATCGCGAAGCCGGCGTCGCGTTCGACGTATTTGACGATCGCCGTCAGGTCTTCCCGCCCGGCGCCCTGCGCGATCGCGTGCTTGAAGACGAGGCGCGCCGCCTGACAGACCCACATCGGCACGCCCAGTTCCTCGCCCTGCGCGATCGCGAGATCGATGTCTTTCATCAGGATGTGCATCTCGGCGCCGTAATCGAAGCTGCGCGTCAGGACGGCGGCGGGGAATTTCGCCTCGGTGGCGCTGTTGCGCCCGCTGCCGGCGTTGACCGCGGCCAGCATCACCTCGGGATCGAGCCCGCCCTTGGCGCCCATCACGAAGGCCTCGGCGGTTGCCGCCAGCGCCACCGCCGAGAGGATGTTGTTGGTCAGCTTCAGCACTTGCGCGGCGCCCGGCTTGTCGCCGGCGACGGTCAGGGTGCGGCCCCAGAGCGAGATCATCGGCCGGATGCGCTCGATCGCGCCCGGATCGCCCGACACCATCACCGACAATGTGCCGGCGCGCGCCCCCGGCGGCCCGCCGGAAATCGGACAATCGACCACGGTGACGCCCTGGGCCGCCATCGCCTGCTCGACCTCCTTCACGAACGGCACGCCGATCGTGCAGGTGTTGACCAAGAGCCGCATCGCCTTGCCCCTGGCGAGGCCGTCGGCGCCAAACGCTACCTGGCGAAAGGCGGCCAGCGTCGGCAGCGAGACGAACACGATCTCGCAGCGATCGGCGAGATCCTTCGGCGAGGTGGCGCGAGCCGCCTGGCGTTCGAGCAGCGGCTGCATCGCCGCCTCGCTGATGTCGTAGATCGTCAGCTTGTGCCCGCCATCGAGCAGCTTGTGCGCCATCGGCAACCCCATCGCGCCGACGCCCAGATAACCCGCTTCCACCGCTTTTGCCCTCCGTTTTGGCTCGCCGTCGGCGACACGCGGCGCCGACCGGGGTGGCGCTCAGGCGGGGAACCGGAAGATGTTGGCCGGCTCCTCGCGAAAGTCGCGCTCGCGCCGCAGCCGCTCGGTCATCGCTGTGACATAGGGGGCCGCGCCGCAAATCATCGTGATCTGGTCGTCGTTCAGCGACAGCCCGGCGCGCCGGCAAGCCGCCATGACCCTGTCGCGAAGGGCCGGATCGTTGACCGGCTCCGGCGCCGGTGTCGGCGGCAACGCGGTCGAGAAGCTTGCGGCGGGATCGAGCATCGGCCGGCGGCGGCGCCACGCTGTCGCCGTCTCGTAGGCGTGCGCGGCGCGCAGCACCGTCGCCTCGTCGAACGGGCGGCCGACGAGTTGCAACGAGAGCGGCAGGCCCGCCGGCGTGAAGCCCATGCATTGCGCCAGCGCCGGGCCGCCGGTGACATTGAACGGCGTTGTCAGCGAGGCCTGCTGCCAGAACCGGATCGTGCGCCAGGAATCGAGCCGCGGCGCCGGGCTGGCGGCGGTCGGGGCCAGCAGCACGTCGTATTTCGCATAGACCGGCGCCATCTGCGCCAGCATGACCCGCCGCTCGCGCTGCGCCTGCACGTAGTCGGCGCTGCCGTAGAGGATCGCGGGCAGGGCGCGGCCGAGGAAGTCGGCGCCGAATTCGTCAGGCCGGCGGCGCAATTCCTCCTCGTGGATCGCGTATTGTTCACTCTCGGCGATCGTGATCTTGACCGCATAGTAATCGGCTGCCGGGCGGATGCGGACATCCTCCAGCGTGGCGCCGAGCGAGCGGAACACGGCATAAGCCTCGTCGAGCGCGGCATGCACCTCGGGCGAAACCGTCAGGTCTTCCTCGTAAAGGTGCCGCAGAATGCCGATCCGCAATCCCCGGATATCGCCGGTCAAGGCGGCGCGGTAATCGGGGATCTCGCGGTCGGCGCTGGCCGGATCCTTCGCGTCGTGGCCGGCGAGCGCCTGCAGCATGATCGCACAGTCCTCGACCGTCCAGGTCATCGGCCCGGCATGGTCGAAGGTGAAGGAATTGGCGTAGACACCGGCCCGGCTGACCAGCCCGTAGGTCGGCTTCAGACCGACGATGCCGCACAGCGCCGCGGGGCCGCGGATCGACCCGCCAGTATCGGAGCCCATCGCGCCGGGCACGAACCCCGCCGCGATCGCCGCACCGGCGCCGCTCGATGAGCCGCCGGTGAAATGCTCGCGGTTCCACGGATTGCGCGCCGGCGGCCAGGCGAGATCGAACGACGGCCCGCCATGCGCGAATTCGTGAGTCGCCAGCTTGCCGAGCAGCACCCCGCCGGCCTGGTACAGCCTGGTGACGGTTGTTGCGTCCTCGTTCGGGACATAATCGGCACAGATCCGCGAGTGGCTTGTGGTGCGGATACCGGCGGTGCAATAGATGTCCTTGAGCCCGAACGGAATGCCGTGCAGCGGGCCGCGATAATTGCCGGCCATGATCTCGCGCTCGGCGGCGCGCGCCTGTGCGCGCGCCCGGTCGGGCGTCGGCAGCAGAAACGCGTTGAGCTGCGGGTCGAGCGTCTCGATGCGGGTAATCAGCGCATCGGTCAACTCCACCGGCGAGAGGCGCCGCCGCTCGATCAGGCGCGCCGCCTGCGCGATCGTCAGCCAATGCAGATCGGTAGCCGTGGCGCTCACCTGTTTGGGCATGCTCGGCGCTCCTGCGCTGCACGAAATTCACCTGACACGTGCTTGCGTCGCCGAACCAGCTCACAACCGCGTCGTCAGGCGACGGACGGCGGGACGATCCGCCTCAGCCAGGGCTGAACCTCAAGCAGCGACGTACCGTCCATCCCTGCGGGTCACGTGGTTCGCCTTGGTCAATGCCGTCAGCGTGTTCGACACCGACATTTCACCGGATTTATCGCCCTTCAACCCCATGCGGTCTAAAATCTCGCCGCGGGTAAGACCGCTCGGATTGTCTTTGACGACTTGCATCACGGCTTCGCGCTTGCTGCCGCGACGCGCTTGCGGGCGCGCACGCGCAGCGCGCGGTTGCCGAACGGCGGCCGGAGCCTTGCCGGTCTTGGCGGCTTCGTAGGCATCAATCGCCGCCAGCTCGCGATTGATATCGGCGAGCTTATCTTCGAGTTCGTGCTGCTGGTTGAAGATTTGCTCACGCTCGGCGTGCAGCCGTTGCCGCTCCCGGGAAATAAAGTCGGCGAAGGTGCCCTCGGCCATCGTGTTCTCCTCAATCGGTTCAAACAACTATAGACCGTACTTCGATCTGTGCAACGCCTCGCATCGGTTGCTGGAGGATGGTACAGAGGTTGGAGAATGCCGCGGCCGGCTTGATACACCCACATTCCCGGCGCTGCGAGATCGAGTTGGCGTATCCTGCGTGCAGGCGGCTTCTACTCCAGGCGGGTTGGTAGAGTCGTGTTGTACTTGTTGCGGCCCAGCCCTGACGTTGAGAATCGCCAAGTCAGTCCAGCCAGTGTCGCTGCGCCGGCCGATCTTCAACAGGCCGTTGGCAACATCGATTGCGGCGTCCTTGAAGCCGCTGTCGTCCCGATAGTCGAAGATAATGAAGCCGGCCGAGCCCCGCACAAGGTTGTGCTATGAGCGGGGCGGACCATCTGAGGCGGCGCGCCGGCGGCGATGCGCGGGTCGATCGCTGAATGATCGCGGCGCTAAGCAAGCTTTCGTTGGTTGGCGCACAAATCGTCAGCCTTCGTCGTTCACTCCCTCTCCGCCCCCGGGGGCGGAGAGGGTTGGGGTGAGGCGGGGGATGCCAGAGCGCTTGCCGACACCCACCTCACCCTCCCACGCCTGCGGCGTGGGTCCCTCCCTCTCCCCCCTGAAGGGCGGCGAGGGGAAATGTGGATCGCGGCGCTAGGGTCGCTTGGGGCGCGCCCCGGCGAAGCGCTCGAAGAGGCGCACCGCGACGCGCGGGCTGACAAAATGGGTGATGTCGCCGCCCAGCGCGCCGATCTCCTTGACGAAGCGCGAGGAGATGAACTGGTAGCGGTCGGAGGCCATCAGGAACACGGTCTCGATCGTCGGGTTGAGCCGCGCGTTCATCCCGGCCATCTGAAACTCGTACTCGAAATCGGACACCGCCCTGAGGCCGCGCAGGATGATGCTGGCCCCGACCGATTGGGCAAAGCTCATCAACAGCGTCTCGAACGGCTGCACCTCGATCCGCTCGGCCCCGCCATTATCGAGATGGGCGACCTCGTCGCGGACGATCTCGACCCGCTCGTCGGTCGAGAACAGCGGCCCCTTGCCGTCGTTGCGGGCGACCCCGATGACCAGATGGTCGACGATGTGCAACGCGCGCCGGATGATGTCGTTGTGGCCGTTGGTGATCGGGTCGAAGGTGCCGGGATAGATCCCGATGCGCCTCGTCATTCCTCGTCCCCCTTGCTGTCGTTTGGTTGCGGTCCGCCGGGTTCCTCCGGCTCGCCGGTGCCGTTTTCGTCCTCGGCTTCGGGCAGCCACGCCACCGAGACCACCCGCTCGCCGTCGCCGAGCTTGAAGATCACGACACCGACGCCGCCGCGCCGGACGATGCGAATACCATGGACCGGGCAGCGGATCACCATGCCGGCATCGGTGACCAGCATGATCTGGTCGTTGTGCCCGACCGGGAACATCGCGACGACGGCATCGCTGCGCCGCGCCAGGTCCATGTTGTTGATGCCCTGCCCGCCGCGGCCGGTGATGCGATAGCCATAGGCCGAGCTGCGCACGCCAAAGCCCTTTTCGGTGACGCTGAGCACGAACTGCTCGCGCGCCGCCAGATCGGCGAATTGGTCCTCCGAAACCGCCGCGTCGCCCGCCTCGGCGTCTGCATCGTCGGGCTCGGGAGGCTCGGCGCTGCCGTTCGCCTCGCCGTCCTCGCCATTCTGGCGGCGCCGCTCGGTGGCGAGCTTCAGATAGGCGTTGCGAGTCTCCGGATCGACCTCTTCGTGGCGCAGGATCGACATCGAGATGACTTCGTCGTCGCGCAACAGGCGGATCCCGCGCACGCCCACCGACGAGCGGCCGGTGAAAATCCGCAAATCGGCAACCGGGAACCGGATCGCCTTGCCGTTGCGGCTGGCGAGCAGCGCGTCGTCGGAATCGGTGCAGGTGGCGACCGCGATCAGCCGGTCGTCGGCATCATCGCCCTCGAATTTCATCGCGATCTTGCCGTTGGCGCGAACGTCGCCGAAATCCGACAGCGCGTTGCGCCGGACATGGCCCCTGGCGGTGGCGAAGATCACGGTCAGCTCGGCCCAGCTCGCCTCGTCCTCCGGCAGGGGCATGACCGTCGAGATCCGCTCGCCCTCGTCCAGCGGCAGCAGGTTGATCATCGGCCGGCCGCGCGCCTGCGGCGTGCCGAGCGGCAGCTTGTAGACCTTGAGCTTGTAGACCCGGCCCGACGAGGTGAAGAACAGCACCGGCGCCAGGGTGGAGGCGACGAATACCTGGCTGAGGAAATCCTCTTCGCGGATCGCCATGCCGGCGCGGCCGCGGCCACCGCGGCGCTGGGCCCGGTAGGTCGATAGCGGCACGCGCTTGATGTAGCCGGAATGGCTGACCGTGACGACCATGTCCTCGCGCTGGATCAACGCCTCGATGTCGGCCTCGAACTCGACATCCTCGATCGTGGTGCGCCGCGGGTTGGCGAATTGCGTCTTGATCGCCAGCAGTTCGCCGCGCAGCACCTCAATGAGGCGGGCGCGCGAGCGCAGGATCTCGAGATGGCCGGCGATCTCGGTCAGCAGCGCGCGCAATTCGTCGGAGATCTTGTCGCGTTCGAGGCCGGTCAGCCGCTGCAGCCGCAGATCGAGGATCGCGCGTGCCTGCTCGTCCGACAGCTGGTAGCTGCCGTCGGCGCCGAGCCCCCTGCCGGCCTCGCCGACCAGCGCGATCAAGGGGCCGATGTCGCCGGCCGGCCAGCGTCGGGCAATGAGGCCGGCCCGCGCGCTCGCCGGGTCGGCAGCAGCGCGGATGAGGGCGATGATTTCGTCGATATTGGCGACCGCGACGAGGAGGCCCACCAGGATATGAGCGCGTTGGCGCGCCTTGTTGAGCAGAAAGGTGGTGCGCCGGGTGATGACCTCCTCGCGGAACGCGACAAAGGCGACGATCACGTCGCGCAACGTCATCAGCTCCGGCCGCCCGCCGTTGAGCGCCAGCATGTTGACGCCAAAGCTCGTCTGCAACGCCGTATGGCGGTACAGCTGGTTCAGCACGATCTCGGAGTCGGCATCGCGCTTCAGCTCGATGACGAGGCGCACCCCGTCGCGGTCGCTCTCGTCGCGCATGTCGGAGATGCCTTCGACGAGCTTGTCGTGGACGCATTCGGCGATGCGCTCCTGCAACCTCGACTTGTTGACCTGATAGGGCATCTCGGTAAAGACGATCGCGTCGCGTTCCTTCCTGATCTCCTCGATATGCGAGCGGGCGCGCAGCACGATCGCGCCGCGCCCGGTCTTGTAGGCGGCATGCGTGCCGGCCCGGCCGATGATGATGCCGCCCGTCGGGAAATCCGGCGCCGGCGCAAATTCCATCAGCTCTTCGACGGTGATCGCCGGGTTGTCGAGATAGGCGCAGCAGGCGTCGATCACCTCGCCCAGATTGTGCGGCGGGATGTTGGTCGCCATGCCGACCGCGATGCCCTGCGCGCCGTTGACCAGGAGGTGCGGAAAGCCGGCCGGCAGGACCTTGGGCTCGCGCTCGGTCTCGTCGTAATTGGGCTGGAAGTCGACGGTATCCTTGTCGAGATCGTCGAGCAGCGAATCGGCGACCCGGGCGAGACGCGCCTCGGTGTAGCGGTTGGCCGCCGGCGCGTCGCCGTCCATCGAGCCGAAATTGCCCTGCCCGTCGATCAACGGCAGGCGCATCGAGAAATCCTGCGCCAGCCGCACCATCGCGTCGTAGATCGCCAGATCGCCGTGCGGGTGGTATTTGCCCATGACATCGCCGACGATGCGCGCCGATTTGCGATAGCCGCGGTTCCACTCGTTGCCGTTCATCTTCATCGAATAGAGGATGCGGCGATGCACCGGCTTCAGCCCGTCGCGGACGTCGGGCAGCGCGCGCGCCACGATTACGCTCATCGCGTAATCGAGATACGAGCGCCGCATCTCCTCTTCGATCGCGATGCTCGTGATGTCCGGTCCGCCGGGAGGCGGTGCGGGCGGGGCGGGTGGCGAGGTGGTTACGGCCAAGGCGTCGCTTCTGTGCTGGGCTGAAGACCAAAATCGCGGCCGGCCCCCGCCAGGTGAGAGGGCGCCGCCGCGAGTGATCGGTGGTTACGACTTTGTGAAATTACCAAATTTCGCAGATGCGAACAACGCCGACAGCGGCAGCCGCGCGACCGCGCTGGTCGCCGTCGCGCTCAGCCTGCCGGGCTTCGCTCGCAGCACCGCTGCACCAGCAGCCGGGTGAGGCCGTAGAACAGCGCGCCGTGCAGCAGCAGCGCCGCAAACGCGGCCCAATTGAGGCGAATATCGGGGTGGCCGGCGGCGAGCGCGCCGGCGCTGATGGCGAACCAGTTCATCCCCGCGTGGGCGCCGATCGTCAGCTCCAGCCGCTCGTCGCGCAACGACACGATCGAAAAGATCACCGACAGGCCAAACAGATAGGGCACCGTCAGCGGCCCGTACGCGTTGAAGTGCATCGCCCCGAAGACAAGGCCGACGATCGCGACAATCGTGCTGCGACGGCGAAAGATGCGGCCCAGCGCCTGTGTCAGATAGCCGCGAAACAGCATCTCTTCGCTGGCCGCCTGAAATGGGATCAACAGCATCACCACGACAAAGGAGGGCCGCGTCATGGCCGGTTTGATGCCCCAGGACTGGCCGGTCAGCAGGTGCGGGATGGAGAGGAACGCCAGCAGCAGCATCGCCTCGACCCCGGCGCCGATCGCCAGCCGGCGCCAATCTACCCTCAGGTCGGCGGCGACCAGCGACCGCCAAGGTCTGCGATGGGTGCGCGCGACGCTCCACGCCAGCGCCATCCCGGCAACGATGACCGCAGCGAAGGCCGTCGCCACCACCGCCCCCGTCACGAACGCGGATGGCAGCCAGTGCCGCGCGGCGAGGAGAAAGATCGCGGCCCAGGCGACGGCGATAAACAGCACCGGGCTGAGGATGATCCGCACCAGGCTGACGGCATAGCTGCGCAGCGTATTGCTGCCGAGCAGCGCCAGATCGATGTATCGCCAGCCGCGACTCGGGCCGTCCATCCGCCGGGCGCCGATCACTCGGCGACGAGGCGCGCCGGTCGGCCGCCGGCGGCCACGCCGACGCCGCCGTTTGCGGCCGCCGCGGCGAGCGCCTGCACCGCAGGGTAATCGGTCTTGCCCGAGCCGAGCAGCGGCAGCGCGGCGACCGCCACCACCTCGCGCGGGATTGCGATCTCGGGCGCGCCCTCGCGGTGCGCCGCCGCGATCAGCAAATCGCGCCTGATGGCGGGCGCCTCGCTGACCAGCACCAGCCGCTCGCCGCGTCGTACATCGGGCAGCGCGACGACGGCGTGGCGATCGTCCGGATAGGCCGCCGTCGCGATCCGTTCGGCCAGCGCCATTGCCACCATTTCCCCGGCGATCTTGGCAAAGCGTTTGACGCGGCCGACGATCGTGACGAAGCCATCGGCGTCGATCCGCACGATGTCACCGGTATCGTCCCAGCCCGCCTCGGGCGGCAGCAGCATCCCCGGCTGCTCGGCCCGCAAATACCCGGCCATGACGTTGGGGCCGCGCAGCAGGAGCCGGCCGCCCTCCGCGAACCCGGCAACCGGATCGAGGCGGTACTCGATCAGCGGCAGCAGCCGGCCGACCGTCGCGGCCTTGAAATGCATCGCCGTGTTGACGGCGACGACCGGCGAGCATTCAGTCACGCCATAACCCTCGAGGATGCGCTTGCCGAACCGCTCCGCCCAGGCGCGCCGCGTTTCCTCGCGCACCGGCTCGGCGCCCGCGAACACATAGCGCAGCGCGTAGAAATCATAGGGGTTGGCGACGCGCGCATAGCCCGCGAGAAACGTGTCGGTGCCGAACAGCAGGCTCGCGCCGATGCCGTAGGCCAGTTCCGGCACGATCCGGTAATGCAAGGGCGAAGGATAGAGAAAGATCCGCACCCCGGACAGGAGCGGCAGCAGGAAACCGGCGGTCAGCCCGAAGCTGTGGAACATCGGCAAGACGTTGAGCAGATGGTCGGCCGGGCTGAAATCGACCCGGGCGGCGAGCTGGCGGCAGTTCGCCAGCAGATTGGCGTGGCTCAGCACGACGCCCTTCGGCGGCCCCTCGGAACCCGAGGTGAACAGGATCACCGCCGGATCGGCGGCGAGGATGCCGAGCCGGTGGTGGCGGCGGGCGGCAAAGCGCGGCGCCACCAGGCCGTAGAGCTTGTCCGCGAGGCCGAGCTGGCCGCGCAGATCCTCGAGCCAGACGATCTCGACGGCCTCCGCAAGCCGCGCCGCCACGCCTTCGAGCCGCGCCAGTTCGATAAAGCGCCGCGAGGTCACCACAATGCGCAGCCGTGCGGTGCGGCAGGCCGACAGCACGGCATCGGCGCCGGCGGTGAAATTGAGCATCGCCGGAACCCGGCCGGTCGCCTGCAACGCCAGAAAGGCAGCCGCCGCGCCGATCGAGTTCGGTACCATCAGCCCGACCGCCTCGCCCGGTCGTGTGAGGCGCGCGAGGCGCCGCCCCAGCACCAGGCTGACGGCGACGACGCGGTCGTAACCGAGCGGCCCGGCCGTCGGATCGGCGAGCATCGGATGCCGGCCGCCATGTGCGGCGCGGGCGGCGAGCAGCGCGGCGAAGAGCGTCGGCGGGCTGGGGCGGCGCGCCATCATTTCCGACATCATGTCGTAGAGCATGAGGCCGGCGCGGTGCCGACGCACCCGGCCGCGCAATTCGGGCGGGATCGCCAGACGCCGCGGCTCCTGCAACGCGATCGTCAGCTTGGGAAACCAGCGCCGGCGCAACCGCCCCCCACGGGCCGCGGCAAGCCGCGAAAACGGCGTCGCCTCGGCGCCGTCGATGCGCACCGGCAAGACCATCGCCCCGCCCTTGTCGGCGATCACGGCCGGCCCGTCATAGATCTTCATCAACGCGCCGCCGGTGACGTTGAGGCGGCCCTCGGGAAAGATCACGCAGTGCCGCCCGGCCCGCAGCGCCTTGATCAGCGTTTTGGCGGCCATCGGCCGGGCCGGGTCCATCGCGAAGATGTCGGCGCCGGCCAGCAGCAGGCGCACCCACCAGCGCGCGGCCTGCGCCGTGTCGATCGCGAAAATCGGATTGCCCGGCAGGAAGGCGGCAATCAGCGGCCCGTCGAGGTAGGAGACGTGGTTCGGCACGATGACGACCCGCTCGCCGGCCGCCGCCAGGTTCTCCAGCCCGCGCAATTCGACGCGGTAGGCGAGGCGCAGCACGATGCGCGCCAGCAGGCGCAGCGTGTCCTGCGGCAGCAGCCGGCAGATCCATAGCGCGACGCCCGCGTTCAGGATGCCGAGCGCGAGATAGAGATCGGGCGTCTGCCAGCCCGCCGCGAGCAGCAGCGCGGTGACGATCGCGGCGCCGGTCATGAAGGCCGCATTCATGATGTTGCCGGCGGCGACGATGCGGGCGCGCGCCGTCGCTTCGCTGCGCCGCTGGATGATCGCATAGAGCGGCACGACAAAGACGCCGCCGCACACCGCCAGCGCGGTGAGGTCGCCAAAAATGCGGATGCCGACGGCATGCCCCAGAAAGGCGGCGATGCCGAGCAGCTCGCCCGAGGAGGCGGCGGCGGCCGGTCGCGCCGTCTCGCTCGCCAGCGCCAGATCGAGCGAGAACACCGCCATGCCGAGCGCGGCGAGCGGCACATAGCGGGCGCTGACCTCGCCGCGCATCAGCCGGCCGCACAGTACCGAGCCGGCGCCGACCCCGATCGAGAACGCCGCCAGAAACAAGGTCACGACGCCGCTGCCGGCGCCCAGCGTCGTCTTTGCGAAGGACGGGATCTGCGATAGGAACACCGCGCCGACCAGCCAGAACCACGATCCGCCCAGGATCGCCAGCCAGACGTCGCGCCGCTCGCGGGCATGGCGCAGAATCCCGCCGGTCGCGGCCAGCAGATTGCGGCTGAGGCGCAGCCCGGGCGAGGGCGGCGGGGCGCGCGGCACAAAACAACTCGCCGCCAGCCCGGCGGCGGCGCACAGCGCCAGCAGCAGCGTCGCCAGCAGCGTCCCGTCGGCGATCGCGATCGCGATGCTGCCGACGATCGTGCCGAACAGGATCGACAGGAACGTGCCGCCTTCGAGCAGCGCGTTGCCGTTGACCAGTTCGTCGTCGGCGAGGTGTTGCGGCAGCAGCGCATAGCGCACCGGGCTGGAAAACGTCGCCTGGGCGCCCAGCGCGAACAGCGCGAGGAAGCACAGCGCCAGACTGTCGGCGAGCAGCGCCGCGATGGCGGCCAGCACGGTGACGAGTTCGGCCGCCTTCAAGACCTGCAGCAGGTGGGCCCGTTCGAACCGGTCGGCCAACTCGCCGGCGGTCGCGGAAAACAGGAAATAGGGCGCGATCAGCGCCGCCCCGGCGATCGCCGCAAGCTCCCCCGGATCAAACGCGCTGCGCATCGCCGTGCCATAGGTCACCAGCATGACGAAAGCGCTCTTGAACAGATTGTCGTTGAAGGCGCCCAGCGTCTGCGTCGCGAGCAGCGGCAGAAAGCGCCGCGCGCCGAGCAGGCGGATCTGGCTCCTCATCGTGCGGCCTCCGGCAGCAGGCGAGCAGCGACCGGGCCGCAGGATGCCACGGACGGGCCGCCGGTCAACACAGCCCAGGGAGCCCGGAGAACCCGGGGATCGGCCGCGCCCTCAGCCCCACACCTCGCGCGCCACCTCGACGACGAGGCGCAATTTCGCCTTTTCCTCCTCGATGGTCAGCGCATTGCCGTCGACGGTCGAGGAAAACCCGCATTGCGGGCTGAGGCAGAGCTGTTCGAGCGGCACATAGCGGGCGGCCTCGTCGATGCGGCGCTTCAAGTCGTCCTTGGCTTCAAGCGCCGGACGTTTCGACGTGACGAGGCCGAGCACGATCCGCGTGCGCCCGCGCGGCACAAAGCGCAGCGGCGCAAAGCCGCCGGAACGCTGATCGTCGTATTCGAGAAAAAACCCGTCAACCGCCAACTCGCCGAACAACGCCTCGGCGACATGGTCGTAGCCGCCCTCGGCCATCCAGGACGAGCGGAAATTGCCGCGGCACAGATGAGTGCACACGGTCATGCCGGCGGGCTTATTGGCGAGCGCCTGGTTTATCAGGCGGATATTGGTCAAGTGCTGCGTCGCGCCGTCGCCGCCGATCGAGGTGACATAGGCGCGCTGCGTCGGATCGTTGAGATAGGCGAGGCTGGTGTCGTCGAGCTGCAAATAGGTGCAGCCGAGCGCATGGAGCCCGGCGATCTCCTGTTGGTAGACCTCGGCAAGGTCGTGCCAGAATTCGTCCATCTGCGGATAGGCGCGCTCGTCGATCGCGGCGCGGCCGGCGCGGTAATGCAGCATCGAGGGTGAGGGGATCGTCAGCTTCGCCACCGTGCCGGCCGGCGCCACCGATTTGAGGTAGCTGAAATCCTCGCCGAAGATCGTCCGGTCGAGCGACAGCTTGCCTGCCACCCGGTGCGCCGCCGGTGCGAACGCGATAGTGCCGGCCGGGTTTTTGAACTCGACATGCAACAGCCGGTCGGTCTTCGTGACCCCGCCGATCTGGTAGAGGAAATCCATATGCCACGAGCCGCGGCGAAATTCGCCGTCGGTGACGCCCTGGAGGCCCAATTCGGCCTGCATCTTCGCCGCCTCGGCGATCGCCGCATCCTCGACTGCGCGCAATTCCGCCGCCGTGATGCGCCCCGCCTGATGCTCCCCCCGCGCCCGCAACAACGCCGCCGGCCGCAGGAGGCTGCCGACATGATCGGCGCGAAAGGGTGG
>DATLRS010000101.1:0-9252 GCA_035534535.1 Allostellaceae bacterium
CGCGATGAAGGCGGCATGCGAGGTCAGATAGGCGCCCATATTGGCCAGCACGTCGATGTCGAGGGCAAGAAACCGGCCCGCCTCGTCGAGCGCCAGCGCCGCCTCGGTGATCGTGTCGCGCGCCTGGTTGTCGCTGAGGAAACATTCCGACCGGCTGGCCAGCCAGCGCACCTTGCGCCCGGTAAGCTGCGCCGCGACCAGGAGGGCCGGGTATTCGGGATAGAGGGTGACGCGCATGCCGAAGGCGCCGCCGACATCGCCGCTCAACACGCGCACCCGCTCGGCCGGGACGGCGAGGCATTGCGCCAGGTGCTGCTGCAGCACAAAGGCGCTCTGCGAGGCGCAGGCGAGAATGAACCGGCCGGAAGCGGGCTGGTAAGAGGCCCGCGCGGCGCGCGGCTCCATCGGCGCCATGACAACGCGCTGGTTGACGAGGCGAACCCGCGCGACATGGGCCGCGGCGGCAAAGATCTGCGCGCGCGTCGCACGGTCGGCCTCGCTATCGGCAAAGCCGCGCCAGTCGAGCGCGAGGTTGCCGGGCGCCTCGGGCCAAATCTGCGGCGCCCCGGCGAGCCCGGCGGCAGCGACAGCGCTCACCGAGGGGCGCGGCCGGTAATCGACGACGATCCGCTCGGCGGCGTCGCGCGCGGCCGCTTCGCTGTCGGCGACGACAAGCGCTACCGGATCGCCGACATGGCGCACGCTGTCGCCGGCAAGGACCGGACGACGCGGCACGACCAGGCCGCTGCCATTCGGCACCGGCGTGACGATCGTGACGTTGCCGGCGCCGGCCCGCTCGATGTCGGCCGCCGTCAGCACGGCGAGGACGCCGGGCAATGCCCGCGCCGCGGCGGCATCGATCCCGCCGATCGCGGCAAAGGCATAGGGCGAGCGGACAAAGACACCATGCGCCTCGCCGCGAGCCGGCGCGTCGTCGCAAAAGCCGCCGCTGCCGGTCAGCAGCCTGCGGTCCTCGTCGCGCGGCTCGAATGGCAGGCTCATCGACTGCAACCCCCTTCCGGCTTAGCAAGGCCCCCGCTGGAGGCCGGCAATCTCAGAGTGAATCGCCCGCTCGGTCGGCCGGATCTGCCCCGAAAGTCCAACCCGCGCGCGATCGGCGATGCGACCTCATCGCGCTTCTCAGCGCTCGCCGATGCTGATCTAATGTCGCCCATACTCGATCGGCGCCGCTGAGCGAGAGTGGTTGAGGGAGGAGCCCAGCATGCTGCCGATTGCGGCACGCCGCCGGAGCGGACCGCCGGCGGGGTTGCGCCCGCTTGCGCCGCTGCCCCGGTAGCCGGCCCCCATATGGTCGTCTCGTTCGATCTGCTGGTCAATGCGATCGTCGCCGGCATCCTGCTCGGCGGTTTTTACGCCGCGGTCAGCGTCGGCATCACGATCTCCTTCGGGATGCTCGATATCGCCAACATCGCCCAGCCGGCCTTCATCCTGCTCGGCGCCTATGCCGCCTATATCTTCAATTCCAGCTTCGGACTCGATCCGATCCTGATCGGCATCGTCATGCTGCCGGTGTTTTACGTGATCGGCATGGTGGTCTACCGGCTCTACTACTACGCGTTCGAGCGACGCGGCGAACAGGCGATCCAGGGCCTCGCCTTCTTTTTCGGCCTGTTGTTCGTCGGGGAAGTGTCGCTGGTGCTGGTCTTCGGCGTCGATTATCGCTTTGTCGAAGCGGCGTATATCGGGCCGAGCCTGCATTTCGGCATCTTCGAATTGCCGTTGCGGATGCTGATCCCGTTTGTCATCTCGCTGGTGATGATCGGCGTCTTGCAGCTGTATCTGAGCCGCAGCTTTATCGGCCGCGCCATTCTCGCGGTGTCGCAGGACGGGCTGGCGCTGCAGCTGATGGCGGCGAGCCCGATCCGGATCAAGCAGATCGCCTTCGGCATATCGATCGCGACCTGCTCCTTGGCCGGCGCCTTCCTGATCATCATCCAGCCGGTCGAGCCGTCGATCGGCCGCGATTACATCGGCCGCATCTTTGCCATCTGCGTGCTGGGCGGCATGACCAGCCTGCCCGGCATGGTCGTGGCGGCGATGCTGATCGGCATCGTCGAGAGCATCACCGCGACGTTCTACGGCCCGTCCTGGGCGCCGGCGGTGGCCTTCGGCTTTCTCCTGGCGGTGCTGGCCGTGCGGCCGGCCGGCCTGTTGGGACGCTAGCGATGCGCGCCGGAACCTTCTGGATCGTCGCCGCCGCGGTCGGCTTCGCGTTCCTGGTGGTGAGCCGGATCTTCTTCACCAACGAATACTACTTTTTTGCCGCCTATGTCGTGCTGCAATACATCGTGCTGTCGACCGCCTGGAACATTCTCGGCGGCTATACGGGGTACATCAATTTCGGCACCGGCGCGTTCTTTGCGATCGGCGCGTACAGTTCGGTCGTGTTGCACAAATTGCCGGAATTGCTGCAGTCCTCGTTTGGCCTGGCGATCCCGCAAATCCCGCTGCCGGTGATGATCCTCGTCGGCGGCCTGGTCTCGGGGATTGTCGGCTTCGGCACCGGCTATCTGTCGCTGCGCCTGCGCGGCGTGTTTTTCGCGATCGCGACCCTGGCGCTGGCGGTCGTCGTGCAGACGCTCGTCGTCAACTGGGATTTTGTCGGCGGCTCGCGCGGCGCCTACATCATCCGCCCGGCCGAGGGGCCGCTGCTGTTCGGCACCTACGTCCAGTATCTCTACTCGCTGATGCTGGTGCTGGCAGTGATTTCGGTCGGCATCGCGCGGTCGATCGAGCGTTCGCGGCTCGGCCTCGGCTTTGCCGCGATCCGCGACGACGAGCAGGCCGCCGAAGCGGGCGGGGTGCCGACCCTGCGGCTGAAGCTGATCGCCACGACGCTGTCCGGCGGGCTGATGGGCATGGCGGGCGCGCCCTTGCCCTATTACGTCACCTATCTCGACCCGACATCGAGCTTCAACCTCGCCTATGCCGTCAACAGCGTCGCGATGCCGGTGATCGGCGGCATGACCAGCTGGGTCGGCCCGGTGATCGGCTCGATCCTGCTCGGCACGATCCAGCAGCTTGCCACGGTGACGATCTCATCGGCGCTCAATCTGCTGATTGTCGGGCTGTTGCTGATCGGCTTTGTGATCATCGCCCCGAACGGGATCGTCGGGCTGGTGCGGGCGTGGCGACGGGCGCGCACGGTGCGGGTCGAGGCGCCGGCGGAGCGCAACATCGCATGAGCGACCCCCCAATCCTCACCGTAACCGGCCTCGGCAAGCGGTTCGGCGGGTTTGTCGCGCTCGACGCGATCGATCTCACGATCGCGAGCGGCGAACGGCTCGGCCTGATCGGACCGAACGGCTCGGGCAAGTCGACACTTGTCAACTGCCTGTGCGGCACGCTGCACAACGAAACCGGCAGCGTTATGTTCGCCGGCCGCCGCCTCGACGGCCTGATCGCGCACCAGCGCACCCGGCTTGGCCTCGCGCGCAGCTTTCAGCTGCCCAAACCGTTCCACACCTTGAGCCTGATCGACAATCTGCGCGTGCCGCTGCTCTACACGGTGAACGCGCGCCCCGGTCACCATCTGTCGGGCGGCCAGGTCGAGGCGCGCTGCCAGGAACTGTTGCAGCAAGTGGGGCTCGGCGACAAGGCGCGACGCCTGCCCCGCGACCTGACGCAGGTCGAGATGCGCAAGCTCGAACTGGCGCGGGCCGTCGCCACCCAGCCGCGCCTGCTGTTCGCCGACGAGGCGATGGCGGGCCTGTCGCCCTCCGAGATCGAGGAGATTCTGGCCGTCCTGTTCCGGCTCAACGCGGAGGGGATCACGATTGTCCTGATCGAGCACATCATGAGCGCGGTGATGAGTTTTTCGACCCGTCTGGCCGTGCTGGTCGCCGGCCAGAAGATCGCCGACGGGCTGCCGCAGGACGTGGTGCGCAACCCCGAGGTCGAAAGGGCCTATCTTGGCGAATAGCCGGTCTTCGAGGAACCGTCTGGCGATCACCGGCCTCAACGCCGGCTATGGCCTGGTGCGGGCGATCGAGGACATCTCGATCTCGGTGTCGCATGCCGAGACCGTGGTGCTGCTCGGCACCAACGGCAACGGCAAGAGCACGTTGATGAAATGCATCATGGGGATGCTGCGCCCCAGCTCGGGCAGCATCATCGCCGAGATCGACGGCGTCGAGCACAATCTGGTGGGCCGGCGCACCGAGGACATCGTCGATCTCGGCATCACGCTGGTGCCGGAGGGGCGCCGCCTGTTCCCCAAGCTGAGCGTCGAGGAAAACCTGCTGATCGGCGCGTTCCGGCCGTCGGCCCGCAGCATGATCGGCGTCAACCTCGAATCGTCCTACCAGACCTTCCCGCGGCTGCGCGAGCGCCGCCAGCAGCTCGCCGGCAGCCTGTCGGGCGGCGAGCAGCAGATGCTGGCGCTGGGGCGGGCGCTGATGTCGGCGCCGCGCATCCTCTTGATCGACGAGCCGTCGGTGGGGCTCGCCCCGATCCTGGTCAGCCGCACGATCGACAAGATCAAGGAGTTGAAGGACCGCTTTGAATTGACCGTGCTGATGGCCGAGCAGAACTTCAATCAGGCGGTGCGCATCGCCGACCGCGGCTATGTCATCGTGCATGGCCGCATCGCCTTCGAGGGCCGCGACGCCGACGAACTCAACAACAACGAACTCGTCCGCAAATTCTATTTGGGCCTGTAGCGCCGCAAGCGGGCGGAGCGCCGATTGCCCGCCTGGCGGGTTAACCTTAAAATAATCTCCCTGGTCGAATTGTTATCGCCGGCTGCGCTATCAACGATGGGAGGCTGAGCGTGACCTCGGGGCCCGGCGAATTCGATCTGAGCGCGGCCTGGTACCGCAAGGCCCAGGGCGATCTGCGCGCGTTTCTCGAAGGCTTCGCGGTCCGCATGGAAGGAGCGATCCCCGGCCATGTCACGGTCGAGCGCCGGCGCGACGGGCTGTTCTCGAAAACCAGCCACGTCACCAAGGTGGCGATCGATGTCGGCCCGACGGTCTATCTCCTGTGCCTGGAAAACAATCACCTGGCGGCGCTGCGCGCGAAATCGGTGCGCGGCGTGACGCTGAAATCCGAGCCGATGGATGTGCCGCAATGGCTGTCCGCGCTCAACGCCGACATTCAGCGGCTGGCCGAGCGGGCCGACGCGGCGCACGGCGTCCTTCACGATTTTTTGATGTCGTGACGCGATGATGGCGGCCGCGATCGGGGGGCGCTGATGTCGTTACTCGGCAACATCCTCGCCGGGATGTTCGGCGGCCGCGCCCCGCGCGATTCGGGGCAGAGCGCGCAGCGCATGGCGGAATGGGACGCCGCGCTGCAACACAATCGGCTGCCATCCTTCGTCGCGGCGCGGCTCGGCGCCGCTGCTGCCGGCAAGACCCCGTGGATCGCGACGATGAGCGCTGCCGAGCTCGGCCTCGCGCGCCGCAGGGGGATCCGGCCGCTGGCGATGGTGTCGGGCACCTGCTGGTATCATTACGGGTATTCCTGGACGCGCGGCCACGCCGAGGGCTGGCATCACGCCCTCCAGCGCCTGCAGCTGGAAGCGCGCGCGCTCGGCGCCAATGCGGTCCTTGACGTCAAGCTGCGCCGAATCGAACTGACGATCGGCGACAGCATGGATTTTACCCTGGTCGGCACCGCGGTGCGCATCGACGGGGTGCCGGCCGGCGCGCAGCCGATCGTCGCGACGGTGCCGGCGCTCGAGTTCGTCCGCCTGATCGAGGCCGACATCGTGCCGGTCGGCATCGCGATCGGGGCGCAGTACCAGTTCCTCGATCCGGGCGTCGGGTTCATCGCCCAGAGCATTCTCGGCACCGCGCCCAATCGCAGCTTCTCGCTCACCGCCTCCTCGGCGGCGCGCGTCCAGGGCAGCCTGCGTCCGTTCACCAACGCGCCGCTGCCGGAACTGGGCCAGTTCTGGGAGGGCATCCGCCGTCAGGCGCTGGCGGAACTGCTCCGGGACGGGCAACGCCAAGGCACCGGCGTCCTGGCGCACACCCATCTTGGGCAGCTGCTCAAGGTCGAACGGGGCAACAACAGCCCGCCGCGCTTTCTCGGCCGGCATATCGTCATCGGCACGGTGGTCGACACGCGGCGCGCCAGCGGCGTGCCGCACGAGATCCGCACGGTCGTCGACATGCGCGACGCGCTGTCGCCGCTGACGCGGGAAACGCCGCCTGCACACAACGCCTATCCGGTCCGCGAGCAAGAGGGAGCGATATGAGCGAGGCCAAGGACATTCCGGCACACGCGCTGGAGCGCCTGCGCGGCTTGCGCGGCGAGGGGCATCCCGGCGGCATTTTCACCTCGGACTTCTCGGTCAACGAATTCCTGCTGGTCCGCAAGGCCGGGTTCGAGCCGATCGGGCTGTGCATCGGCTCGTGCATCTATCATGTCGGCATCCAGTACGGCAGCTGGAACAAGAACCAGGAACTCGAAATGCTGTCGCAGGCGATGTACGAGGCCCGCGAACTCGCGATGGTGCGGATGCGCGAGGAAGCTGCCGGCATGGGTGCCGACGGCATCGTCGGCGTCGAATTGACCGTCAAGCGCCTCGAATGGGACGAGCACATCCTCGAATTCATGGCGATCGGCACCGGCGTCGTGCACGCCAAGGGACACCCGGGCTTCAAGGGCCCGAAGGAGCAGCCGTTTACCTCGGACCTCTCGGGCCAGGATTTCTGGACCCTGCTGCACGCCGGCTACCGGCCGCTCGAAATGGTGATGGGGTCGTGCGTCTATCACGTCGCCCACCAGGGCATGTTGCGCTCGATGGGCAATGTCGGCCGCAACACCGAGCTGACCAACTTCTCGCAGGCGCTGTACGATGCGCGCGAGATCGCGATGGAGCGCATGCAGAACGAGGCGATCGAGGCCGGCGCCGAAGGCGTCGTCGGCGTCGACCTGCATGAGGGTTCGCACAACTGGCAGCCGCACGTGATCGAATTCTTCGCGGTCGGCACCGCCGTCACCCCGATCACCAGCGAACAGGACGCCTCGGTGATCCCCGACCCGCAGCTCGTGCTGTCGGTCAACAGCTAAGATTGGCAACAGTTGAAGGAGGTCTGGTCATGAGTGTGTTTGGGCGGGTCGCCGACATTCTCCAGGCGAAGACGCACAAATTGTTGGATCGGATGGAGGATCCCAACGAGACCCTCGATCTTTCATACGAGAAGATGATCGCCGGGCTGGAGGAGACGAAAGTGCACCTGGCCGATGTCGTGGCCCAGCAGAAATCGTTGGAACGCCAGATTGCCGCGGCCGAACAAGAGGCGGGCAAGGCCGAGAACGATGCCCGCCTGGCGCTGCAGGCCAATCGCGAGGACCTCGCGAAGGCCGCTCTGGCGCACAAGCATTCGGCGCTTGAAAAGCTGCAATCGCTGAACGAGGCGCATGCCGCCATCCTGCCGCAGGCCCAGAAGCTGATCGACTACGAGCAGAAGCTGGAGCAGCGGATCGAGAAGTTCCGGGTCGACAAGGAAGTCATGAAGACCAGCTATACCGCCGCGGCCGCCCAGGTGAAGGTGTCGCAATCGCTGGCCGGGGTCGGCACCAGCTTCAACAATGTCAGCGACACCTTGCGGCGCGCCGAGGACAAGGTGTCGGGGATGCGTGCCAAGGCCGACGCGATCGAGAGCCTGACGGAATCGGGCGTGCTGTCGGACCCGCTCGACAGCCGGCGCAAGGAGGAAAAAGAGCTCGACGCGCTGCGCGTCGGCAGCGCGATCGACGGCGATCTCGCAAAGCTCAAAGCCGAGCTTGCTGCCGGCAAGGACGCCAAACCGGGCGCCTGAGGCCCGGCCGGCCGGTTCAGGCCGGAGGCGCGGCGAAATAATCGTCGATCGCGCGCAACAATCCGCGCGCCAAGCGCCTGCGATAACGCGGCTGCTGCAGCAGGCGCTCGTCGAGCGGGTTTGAAACGCAGCCGAGTTCAACGAGGGCCGAGGGGATATCGGGCGCCGTCAGCACCACAAACGCGGCCGAGCGGTGCGGCTTTTCGAGCAAGGGCACGGCGCGGCCGAGCTCCGCGACGATCGCGTGCGCCAGCATCAACGACTGGTTGTCGGTGTGCCGGCGCGCCAGGTCGAAAAGGATCGCGGCGATCACCCGCGACTGCCGTGACAGGCGCAGCCCGGCGACGAAATCATCCTTGTTCTCGCGTGCGGCGAGGGCCGCCGTCTCGTGGTCCGAAGCCTTCTCTGACAGCGTGTAGACCGACAGCCCGCGCATCGCGCTGTCGGGCAGCGCGTCGGCGTGGATCGATAGAAACAGTTCGGCATGCGCCGCCCGCGCCCGCCTGACGCGCTCGCGCAACGGCACAAAGACATCGCGAGACCGGGTCAGCACGGCGCGATAGCGGCCGGTCGCGTCGAGGTCGCGCGCCAAGTCGCGCGCCGTCGCCAGGGTTATCCGCTTTTCATAAAAGCCGTGCGGGCTGATCGCGCCGGGATCGACCCCGCCATGGCCCGGATCGAGCGCGATCACGTGCCGCAGATGCGAGCGTGCGTGGCGCCGCCGACGCGCCTCGCCGTGGGTGCGGTGCTCATGCGCCCCGGCCGGCCCGGTGATAACGCCTACGGCAAGCGCCAGCAGCGCCCGCCGGGCGATCTTGCTGTCCCGCATGTCCCCCATCCCCCCCGCCTGCCCTCCCGGGACCGGAGGGCGGCGGCTCACAGACTACCGCGCGGCGGCGTGCTCGACTCTCCCCGGCGCCGGGTCCGCTCAGCCGCCGATCGCGACAACGATGCGGCCGCGCACCTCGCCTCTGAGAATGCGCGGCGCCAGTGCCGGCAACTGCGCCAGCGGGACGATTTCGGTCATCCCGTCGAGCCGGCCCGGCGCAAGGTCGCGCGCGAGGCGGTCCCAGGCCGCGATGCGCTCTGGCGCCGGGCACATCACCGAATCGATGCCGAGCAGGTTGACCCCGCGCAGCAGGAACGGGATGACGGTGGCCGGCAGGTCGCTGCCGCCGGCCAGGCCGCAGGCGGCGACGCTGCCGCGGTATTTGAGCTGCGTCAGGATCGTCGCCAGCGTGTTGCCGCCGACCGCATCGACCGCCCCGGCCCAGCGCTCGCGGTCAAGCGGTCGGGCGGGCTTGGCGGCAAGTGCGGCGCGCTCGACCAGTTCGGCAACGCCGAGCCCCTCCAGGTAATCGCGCAATTCCGGTCGGCCGGTGCTCGCCGCCACCCGGTAGCCGAGGGCCGCCAACAGCGACACCGCGACGCTGCCGACACCGCCGGCGGCGCCGGT